>CAZTRY010000001.1:0-12447 GCA_964616525.1 uncultured Sphingobacterium sp.
TGAGCGTTTTACAGAGCAGGATGTCATCCCGACGCAGGAGGGAACTTGGTTGAGAGTTGAGAGTTGAGAGTTGAGAGTTGAGAGTTGAGAGTTGACAGTTGAGATCCGATAGCTATCGGGTTGAGCGTTTTACAGAGCAGGATGTCATCCCGACGCAGGAGGGAACTTGGTTGAGAATTGAGAGTTGAGAATTGAGAATTGAGACCCGATAGTTATCGGGTTGAGAGTTGGAATTTACCCTCAACTCTAATAATTATAAATAAATTTTATTACCATGCTTACCACCCCGATTTACCAGGTTGATGCGTTCAGTGATCAGTTGTTTGGTGGAAATCCGGCAGCTATTTGTCCGCTAAAGGAATGGCTGCCTGCACCTCAGATGCAGAAAATTGCTGCAGAGAATAATCTGGCAGAAACCGCATTCTTCATTCCTCAGGGAAAGGATTTTGAGTTGCGCTGGTTTACTCCTGAGGCGGAAGTTGATCTATGTGGCCATGCAACCCTGGCTACAGCCCATGTTTTATTCACCCACTTGAATTTTGAAGGTGATACCATTCATTTTCATACCCTCAAGGCCGGTACCCTTACTGTTAGCCGAAAGGGCGATCTTTATACCCTCGACTTCCCTTCGCGTGCTCCTCAAATGTGCGAGGTTCCTGCAGGATTGATTGAGGCTCTGGGAGGCAAGAAGCCTGTAGAAATTCTCCGCTCAAGGGATTATTTCATTGTTTATGAGAATGAAGCTGATGTTTTGGCCCTGGAACCCAATTTTGCCGCATTAAGCCGGATTGATTCCTTAGGTTTCGTTGTTACTGCTCCCGGAGAAAACAGCGATTTTATTTCCCGGTTTTTCGCACCATCTGCAGGTATTGATGAAGACCCTGTTACCGGATCCTCGCACTGTAACCTGATCCCATACTGGGCAGAACGCCTGGGTAAATTTAAACTTCATGCCTTCCAGGTTTCAGCGCGACGCGGTGAATTATGGTGTGAGAATAAGGGTGATCGGGTATTGATGTCGGGGAAAGCGGTTACTTATCTGAAGGGAGAAATATATTTAAGCTGAAAGCAGAAAGATGAAAGCAAAACTGAATTTATAAGTTGTAGGTTATAAGTTATAAGTTTCTGAGAAATTAATTTCAAATGAAACACTCATCTCCTGACAACCAACAACCAACAACAGACTAAAAATTCGGTTTTAAAACATATTTCTCATAGAACCTGAAAATATGTTCCGTAGCTTCTTCGGCAGTGTCTACCAAACGGTATAGATTCAGGTCATCCTCATTGATATTATGTTCCTGCTCCAGCATATGGGTTTTTACCCAATCCATCAAACCTGACCAGTAATCAATGCCGACTAATACGATTGGAAAACGCGCTACTTTACCGGTTTGAATCAGGGTCAATGCTTCGAACATTTCGTCCATAGTGCCAAAGCCACCCGGAAGTACAATAAATCCCTGCGAATATTTCATAAACATTACCTTACGGACAAAGAAATAATCAAAGCCAAGGTTTTTATCGCGGTCGATATATTTATTATGAAATTGTTCGAAAGGCAGGTCGATATTTAAGCCAACAGACTTGCCACCAGCCTCAAATGCTCCTTTATTCGCAGCTTCCATGATACCGGGGCCACCGCCTGATATGACACCATAGCCGCGTTCAGTGAGCATCCTGGCACAATCTTCGGCCAGTTTAAAATATTTATTTTCCTGTGATGTTCTTGCAGATCCAAAAATAGAAACACAGGGACCGATTTTAGCCAGCTTTTCAAAACCATCTACAAATTCGGCCATGATTTTAAAGATTTGCCATGAATCTGTGACTTTGATTTCCTGCCAGTTTTTATTCTCGAATGCGTGCCTTATTTTATCTTCATTACTCATATTTGGATTCAGATGGATTAAAATTGTGTTTGACTGGTGGCGGGTTTGCTGATTAATAATAAACCTACAAAGGTAATCAGACCGTTTACAACAATTAGCTCATTATCAAAAACATAGCCACCCATTGCAGCTTTTGAATTTGCATTCAGAAAAAAGCAAATTGCCGGGGATAATAAACAAATGAAGGGAACCAGTTTGTCCTTCACACCTCTGTTTTTCATAAATAAACCGAACCCATAGAGTCCGAGTAAAGGACCATAAGTATAGGAAGCTACAGTGAATATGGCGCTTACCACTGCCGCATTATTTACAATGTTAAACAGTACGATAACAGTGAACATCAGTAGGGAAAGTCCGATATGAACGATATGTCTGGTACGGATTGCTGCTGCTGAATTTAAATCTTCCCTTTTTGAAAACCCGAGGAAATCCACACAAAATGAAGTGGTCAGAGCGGTTAATGCCGAGTCGGTAGTAGCAAAGGTCGCAGCAGTTAATCCTAGCATAAACACTACTGCCGGTATCATCGATAAATGGTTGAATGCGATCTCCGGGAAAAGAAAATCGGTTCTTGGTTTACCCGTAACATGGTCGAGCGGAAGTTCAATTCCATTTTTACTTGCATATACATAAAGCAATGCACCCACACTTAGGAAAAACATATTGACAATCACAAAAACTGTGGTGAAAGTGAACATATTTTTCTGGGCTTCTTTGATGTTATTACAGCTCAAATTCTTCTGCATCATGTCCTGATCCAGTCCTACCATTGCGATGGTAACAAAAATACCTCCCAGCAATTGCTTGCTGACGTGGAATTTACTGGTCATGAAATCTTCGTAAAAAAATACTTTCGAATAACCGCTATGCTTAATAGTGTCAAATGCCTGCACTAAATTCAGTCCGAGGCTGTCACAAATAAAATAGATGGTTAACACGACCGAAGAAACCAGAAATAAGGTTTGTAGGGTGTCGGTAATAATAATGGTTTTCAGGCCACCTTTAAAGGTGTACGACCAAATTAGGCCGAGTGATATCAGTACTGTGGCCCAGAAGGGAACACCATAAGAATCGAAAATAAAGCGCTGCAAAACGATCACCACGAGGTATAAACGAAAAGATGAACCTATTGTACGGCTCAAAAGGAAAATACTGGCAGCGGTTTTATAGCTGTATGTGCCTAAGCGTTCTTCAATATAGGTATAAATTGAAGTCAGGTTCATACGGTAATAGAGTGGGAGCAGGACAGTGGCGATGATGATGAAGCCTATGGCATTACCCAAAACGAATTGAAAATATTTAAATTCATTTCCTGCTGGATTACCAACTTCGCCCGGCACAGAGATAAAAGTTACCCCGGATAAGGCTGTACCAATCATCCCAAAAGCTACCAGATACCATTTTGAATTCCGGTTTGCAGTAAAAAAGGTTGAATTGTCTGAAGATTTTTTGGATGTAAAGTAGGAGATACCCAATAGCATCAAAAAATATCCAATCAGAAAACTAAGTAAAATTCCCGGAGCCATAAGTTTTTTTTAATTGATAATCATTGCAAATTAATAATTAAGTTCTGAATATTCTCTTTACTGGTACTACTAAACATTATGGGATTGCTTCGTCGTGCCTCCTCGCAATGTCAGTCGCGTGTCATTGTGAGTGTAGAGTTTTATCATTGCGAGTGTAGCGTTTTGTCATTGCGAGTGTAGCGAAGCAATCCCCAAATTAATAGCACCAGGTGTCGTGAGATTGCTTCGTCGTGTCTCCTTCGAAATGACGGCCATTGACAAATTGAACCCTGTTCATTGAAATATAAATTTACTCTCATCCGGGATAGTTAACTCCATCGGCCAGATTTACTAAGAAAGCCATGCAAAAAAGACTATTTTAAGTTTAAATTTGCAATATGAATTTTTCTTCCAAACTGCTGGAAAATGCGGTCAATGAATTTTCAGGTTTACCGGGAATAGGACAGAAAACGGCCCTGCGTTTGGTTTTGCACCTATTAAATCAACCCCAAGCTGAGGTTGAAAAGTTCAGCAATTCGCTTTTGATTCTAAAAAGGGATATCAGGTATTGCAATGAATGTCATAATATATCTGATCATGAGCTTTGTCAGATCTGCAGTTCTGTAAAGCGTGATAAGTCGCTGATTTGCGTGGTAGAAGATACCCGCGATGTGATGGCAATCGAAAATACCGGGCAGTATCAGGGTGGATATCATGTTATGGGGGGATTAATATCTCCAATGGATGGTATTGGTCCCTCAGATTTGAATATTGAAAGTCTTGTGAAACGGGTTCAGGCAGGAGGAATAAAAGAGGTGATTTTAGCTTTGAGTGCTACTATGGAAGGTGATACGACCATTTTTTACCTGTACAAGAAACTTAAAGATGCGGGTGTTTCAATCAGTACGATAGCACGGGGTATCGCATTTGGAGGTGAGCTCGAATATGTGGATGAAATCACATTAGGAAGATCCATCGCTACGCGGGTGCCTTACGAAAACTCTTTAGCCAGATGAACCTGATAAATAAATCAAAAAATGAACCTCAAAAATAAAACGGTGATCATTACCGGTGCTTCATCCGGAATTGGAAGATCTTGTGCCGAAGAGTTTGCTAAAAAGGGTTCAAACCTTGTTTTGGGAGCACGTCAGTATGTTACTTTATGCGAAATTGCACAGGAACTGGAATCAAAGTACGGGATTAAAGCAGTGGCTGTACAATGTGATGTTTCGAAAGAATCAGACTGTCAGATTCTGGTCGATCAGGCTATTTCTACTTTTAAACGTATCGATGTTCTGGTGAATAATGCCGGCATCTCGATGCGTGCTTTGTTCAAGGATCTGGACCTTCAGGTCTTACGTAACCTGATGGATGTTAATTTCTGGGGTGCTGTATATTGTACCAAATATGCAATCCCTGAACTGCTGAAACATCAGGGTTCTGTCGTGGGTGTTTCTTCTATAGCAGGTTATCGCGGATTACCCGGCAGAACTGGATATTCTGCCTCTAAATTTGCCTTGAATGGCTTTCTGGAGGCTTTAAGGGTTGAAAATCTAAAAACAGGATTGCATGTGATGATCGCATCTCCCGGATTCACTTCTTCCAATATCCGTAAAGTAGCTTTGGTTAAGGATGGTACAGCACAGGGCGAAACCAGTATGGATGAAGATAAAATGATGAGTTCAGAAGAGGTAGCTCAAATCATTGTAAAAGGAATTGAGCAACGAAAACGTTCATTAATCATGACCGCACAGGGGAAGCTTACTGTTTTTCTGAATAAGGTATTGCCTGCCTGGCTAGACGGATTGGTCTATAATCACTTTACAAAAGAAAAGGATCCTCTGATTAAATGAAACTAAAATACTTCCTCCTGATCCTGTTTTTGGTCTCATATTTCGAACTTTCGGCGAAAGTTTTGATCAAAAAAGATATTCCTTACCGTGAAAATTCAACAACTGTCCGGAATCTTCTCGATGTTTATTACCCTGAAAATACAGAAGAGGCAAAAGATGTGCTGGTTTTTATTCATGGAGGTTCCTGGAGCAGTGGGAAAAAGGAGATTTATTGGTGGCTTGGTAAGAACATGGCCCGAAGGAATGTGGTCTCGGTGATCATCAATTATAGTCTCAGTCCGGAATCTCAATATGAAAAGATCGCTTCAGATTGCGCTATGGCAATAAAATGGGTTAGGGATAGTATTGCAAGATATGGAGGGCGAGCAGACAGAATTTTCGTCATGGGGCATTCAGCCGGCGGACATCTGGCGGCATTAATCAATACTGATCCCCGGTTTTTTGCAAGTGCAGGGATTCCCAATCCAATAAGTGGAATTATCCTGAATGATGGTTTCGGTATGGATATGTATGAATATTTAACGGTTGCCGAGCCGGATAAACGGACTGAAGAGTTCCTGAACGCTTTTTCAAGGGATCAGGAAAAATGGAAGGCAGGATCGCCAATGTATTATCTAGAAAATGTATCTAATCCTATTCTGATTTTTGTTGGAGAGCGTACCTATCCGGCGATAAAACTGCAGTCGAAACGTCTCTATGACGAACTTCATAAGGCCAATAAGCCGATTGAGATGAAGTATATTGAACGGAAAAGGCATAAAGGAATGATTATTCAAATGATTTCTAAGAAAAATCAGATGTACGATCTTATTCTTGAATTTATGGCTAAGGCTCCGTAACTATTAAGGTTTAATTAATAGATAATAAGATACTTACATCTTTCTCTGAATTTTTCTGATAGCGGTTTCTATTGATTTTTCAGGTTCAATAATATTGTATTCACCCCAGAATTCAGGATCCGCAAAGTTTGAAACTTTGTCCATCATGATCACGTTTTGCCTTAGTTTCTGAGTTATCTTTTGAGGATCATTGTTTTTCTTTTTCCAATCTGTTACAGCCATTTCAACAGATGTTTCATAGCTGGTGTTGAATAGTTTTTTATCCCAGTCGACCAGGAAGGTAATATCCCCACGGGAATAAGCAAAAACCCATTTCCCATTTTGTTCGCGGTAATTGATCTGGTAGCTGGCTTCAGTTGGATATACTTCAGCTCCGGCAGGTTTCTTTTGTGTAAACAGCAATCCTGCAGCTTTTTTGTCTTCTACATTCAGATTAAATGTGGCACTGATTATTGCCATACTTTCGGTATCAATATATAATTTCCCATAATACATAGGTGCAGTAACCACCGGTTTCTGCCTGAATGCCAGCACGTAAACTTTCCTGTTGTCAATTTGTGTATTATTTTCCAGAGAGAAATCATAGATTTTCAGTGCATCATCCGTAAAAATTAAGTCAGGATATTTCATGATATCAAGGAACATTGTGGTATACGGACCTCCCTGTAATTTGAAAGTCAGGGTGTCTAATTTGGTGTAGTCTGTATTTTTTCGACCCTTGAAAAGTTCGATGAAATCATCAATATTGCTCATATAGGGCTGTTTTTGAATTTCAACCACTGATTCTGAAAGTGATAAATATGTCCGGCGCTTTCTGATCGTCTCCCTGTAAAACCCTGTCATCAAATGATGATCATTACTGTAGTTCTGAGCTATTCTGCTTATTACCTGATTGAATAGTTTTTCAGCATCGTTTGTTGAAACCACAACCTCACCAAGTGCGATGTTAAAGGATTCCAGAAGGATCTGATTGTTTTCAGACTTTATATCTTTCAGATTGATGAGCTTGTTCTTATATCCCAAAAAGGAAATCAGTAAATCTGCATTGGCGTTTTGCTTTGGTACTTTTAGAGAAAACTCGCCCTCGCTGTTGCTGACTCCTGCAATGTTTGTCCCGAGTACCGATAGAGTAGCAAATGCAAGTTCTTTTTTGCTTTTACTGTCCAATATTATTCCCTTGTACTGCGAAAAACTGCTGGTATCACTTTGACCGAATACCAGGCTTGATGAAATAATATTCAGAGAGAACAGGACGATCAGTACAAGTTTTGAACTTGCAGGGAATCCTTTGATGTTTAGGTAGCCTGGATTTTTCATGGCAAATGATTGAAATATTGTTTTAAATAATTGGTTTTACAAATTTAAGCATGGAAATCGGGAATTGAACCAGTGTTAAATGCCTCAGGTTTTCATTCCTGTGACTTGCTGAAGTTTTGATTTCTGCCAATTAGTAAATTGTTCAAACAATCCAATATTTTAATTACACAAGTAATTGATTGTCAGTATTTTGTATTCTTAAAGGAAAATCATGGCAATTAAAGTGTTTAAACAACCTGATTAATATTTTACAGAAAATAAACGCGCCTGACTAAAAATGTTACATAAGGCTCTGATAATCTGAGTGCTAATTAACTTATTTGCTAATCCATACTACTTGAAAAATCAAAATTTCGACTTTATAAAGTTATTCCCTTTGTCTTTTTTGATTATACCATAGTGGAGTATTATTTCCGTCCCTTATGAATTATTTCAGGCTTTACTTTCCAGTGATTTTTCTGAGCGGGATAATTTCTAATTTTATCCCATCAATTAATAAAATTAAAGACACATGTTAAGCACTCCACTGGGTCGTTTCCGCTTTATCGCTTTTATAGAAGGTTGTTCCTTTCTGCTCATTGGTTTAACGATGATTCTAAAGTATCGGTATGATATGCCCGGGCCAAATTATGTGGTTGGGATGGTGCATGGTGTACTTTTTATTATTTATGTTTTATTGCTGCTTCAGGTAAGCTACCTTTACAAATGGTCTTTTTGGAAGCTTAGTCTGGGTTTTCTGGCATCTTTGATTCCATTTGGGACATTCTATGCGGATAAGAAGTGGTTTTCAAAACAGAACATGAACATCTAATAAAAGGATGATTGAATTTATAGAAGTGCAAAGGTTTACTCAATGGTGGTTATGGCTGATTTTATTGGCTGTCGGACTTATTCCTGTGTTTGGGATTTATGAACAGATAATTATAGGAAGGCAGTTCGGGGATAAACCAATGAGTGATACGGGTTTAATCTTTTTTTCTTTGTTTACTTTCGGATTAATTTCAATGATGTTTTTATTGAAGTTAAAAACTGAGATAAGTAGTTCGGGTATAAAAATGGCTTTTTCTCCATTGGCCAAAAAGAATATCAGCTGGAAGGATATAAAAAGTGCGAAGATTGTCAAATACGAATTCGTAGGTTATGGAATTAGGTTTGGTAGCATTTATGGTACTGTTTACAATACCAAAGGAGATATGGGTCTGGCTATTGAGACCAGAAGCGGAGATATGTTTGTCATAGGAACCCAGAAGCCGGATCAGATTCAGAAATTGGTTCAAAAGTTTTTGATCAGTACTGACTTAGCTGAAATTAATGGATCAACATACTCAAACAGATTTTTAATTAATTAAAATGAATAGTAATTCATTGAAAAACCATCGCCCGGTTGCCATTTGGTTATACATTGGTGTTGGAATGATCATGATACAGGTTTTGATTGGTGGACTTACCCGCCTGACCGGTTCCGGGTTGTCTATTACAGAATGGCAGCCGATTTTGGGTGCTTTCCCTCCAATGAATGAACAAGCCTGGCAGGCAGCTTTTGATAAATACAAGGAGATCGCGCAGTTTAAACACCTGAATAGCCATTTCAGTCTGAGTGATTTTAAAATGATCTATTTCTGGGAGTGGTTTCACCGCGACTGGGCAAGGTTAATGGGTCTGGTATTCATTTTTCCTTTCATCTACTTCCTGATTAAGAAAAAGATCCGGCGGGATATGGTGAAGCCAATGATCATTTTATTCCTTTTGGGTGGCTTGCAGGGCGCCATTGGCTGGATCATGGTTCAAAGCGGATTGAATGCTGAGAATCTATATGTAAGCCATATTCGTCTTGCCGTGCATTTCATTTCGGCTCTGGCTTTATTAGCTTATACCTTCTGGTTTGCGATGAAGGTAAGTATTCCTGCTGATCAGATCCTGCATATACCTTTACTGAAAAAGCTGAATGTATGGCTGCTGCTATTAATTACCCTTCAGTTGATTTACGGAGCATTCATGGCTGGTTTACATGCGGCTTTTGCTGCGGTTACCTGGCCTGATATGAACGGGCAGTGGATTCCTGATGGGATGCTCATGCAGGGTGGCTTTTGGGATGATATCAGTCATAACCTGATTACGGTACATTTTATTCACCGTGCACTCGCTTATCTCATCTGTATTCCAGTGATCATCTGGACGATAAAGACTAAGGACCTTCCAGTAAACAGCCTGCTTCGCCAAATCCGCTTCCTGCCGGTAATATTATTATCGCTACAGATTCTTTTAGGGATTCTAACGGTCATTAATACGAGTGGTCAGATTCCATTGATCTATGCAATTCTGCATCAGTTTGTGGGAATGTTATTCTTGCTTTCATTTGTTGGGACTTTGTTTTTGAGCAGGGGAAGCAGGGAAAATAAGTATTTTCTGCCTCAATCAATTTTTCTAAAGCTCAGCTATACCGCCCTTCCGGGTGTTTTATCTCTATTATTTAATACCTAAAATCATTTTATTATTTGGTTATGTAAACGGGTATATTCGTTTATAAGTGGTTGGGGGTGTTGAAATTCCTCAAGTCATAAGTTAGCTGCAAGTGTAGGAAACGACAACACTACACTAAAGAATGTAAATTGAAAACATTTGAAGACTTTGAGTAGACAAATATGACATACGAAAATTTTGCAAGTAAATTTAAAAAGACAAACTCTTTTGATAGGTATTGGAATTATTTCATTTCTATTTCTGTAATTGGAGCTGGACTATATTTTCTATACCTGCTAAATTTCACCGAATGGTATGACGTTAAGAAAGGGACAACAGAAAATATAATGCCAGTTTGGGGCATCTATGTTTTCTGCGGACTTTTAATATTGTTAGGACTTTATGGCTTTTGGAGAATTCCGAAAACTTATGAAATAACCTATATTAATTCAGATTTTTCAATTGAGAAGAAAAGTGAAATAATAAATCAAGTAATTAGTCACTTCAAACTGAACGAACTTGAAAGAGACGAGCAATATCGACACTTTAGATATGTAGGACGTTTCTGGAATACTTTTGATATTTATATATTTTACGACACAAACAATTTCTACTTAAATGCACAACAATTAGACTTCGGAAATGACGGTGGTTTTATTGACTTTGGAACATCAAAAAGAGTTACAAATAAAATTAAAAATAAAATAATTGGCTGTCTTTAAACAGGCTTATTGAAAGACTGACTTTTATTTAAAAGACCATTGAAGAATGAAAATAACACCAGCAGCTAACAGCCGTTTTGCAAAAGCGGGGGTTTCGTGCTTCTATGACAGTGAAGTGCTAAATTCAAGCTTTGTGCATCTAATGAAGTTTAGTGCTGAAAATCCCCGCCTTCGCAAAGCGACAAAACGTTAATGGGCATTGTAAAACGACACAACCCACAATAAAATAATAGTAATGACAGAAATATTTATTTCGAACATTCAGACAAAAATTCAAGTGAAAGAAGTTTTAAACCTTTTTTAAAGCAAATATTCCCGACTTGAAAATTTATTCCGACTTGAGCCAAACAGAAAATTTATAACTCTGCGGACGTACAATTTTGATAATTGAAAGCGACAAAGTTGAAATGAAAAATATTTTAATTACTTTAAATAGCGTAGGTTATAAATGTGAAATTTTGGAAAACAAAGTTTGCGTATAAACAAAACAACAATGACAGAGTTTTGGGACCAAGCCTTTAAAAACAAACAAGAAATGTGGGGATTAGAACCTGCGAGATCTACTGTTTTGACAAAAGACTTTTTTGTTGAGCATAAAATAAAAAATGTGCTTATTCCCGGAATTGGTTACGGAAGAAATGCAAAAATTTTTATAGACAGCGGAATGAATGTCACAGGAATTGAAATTTCGCAGACAGCAATAGCTTTGGCTCACAAACATTTTGGAAGTGATTTGATAATTCATCACGGTTCTGTAACAGAAATGCCTTTTGACAACAAATTGTATGATGGGATATTTTGTTATGGATTAATTTATTTGCTTGATAAAGAAGAAAGAAAAAAACTTATTGAAGACTGTTTTAACCAGTTATCTGAAAATGGATTTATGTTTTTTACAGCAATAACTAAAGATGCTCAAACTTATGGACAAGGAACACAAATAAGCAAAGACCGATTTGAAATGTTTGGTGGAGTTAACATTTTCTTTTACGACAAGGACAGCATCAGAGACGAATTTGGAAATGCAGGGCTTTTTGATGTAACGGAAGTAAATGAAAATTATCCATTTCATTTAATAAAATGCAGAAAGAACAAGAAGAAATAACGAGGGAAGTAAAATGCAAGCTGCTAAAACCGGGTTGGCAATATGGCAAATAAAGAGCTTCCGGGTATTCCCGTTCCTGCTGCTGGAAAGGTTCTATATTAGCAAATCAATTTGATCCAACAGATTATATTAAGATTAGAAGAAAAAATAGCCAAAATCCCAGAGGCTTAAACGATTAAAGTTTTATGTGGTTAAATTTTCATTTAACCTTTACTTTACAAATTACAATATCATTTGTTTTGTAATATCCAATTAGATTTTCTTTGACTAAACCCTGAATTATTTACTCTCTTTAGTAATTAAATCAGATTCAGAATTCCACCATATAATTTCTGGAAGAGCAGGAAAAGAAAAAAAACAATAATTTAGAACTATTGAGAATAACGCACTAATGTTTACAAAGAAAAACATACTTGTTATCGTTTGCATATCTCTTGCAGCGTTCTTTCTTATTTGCTGTAACCATACTCCGGAACAAAGGACCCCAAGAAAATCGATTGATTACATCAGGCCAATACCGGGTGTAAATGATAGCATCCCCTCAGAAATTGCTGAGAAGGGGAAAGTACTGATCGCTTATTCTGATTGCTATACCTGTCATAAACATGACGAAAGATCTGTGGGGCCGGCATTTAAAGATATAGCAAAAAGATATCCTGCCAATAAAGTTTTTATAGAGATGCTGGCACAAAAAGTAATTATGGGAGGAAGCAGGAGCTGGGGTTATCCGGTGATGGCCGCTCATCCTAAGCTT
>CAZTRY010000001.1:12547-54765 GCA_964616525.1 uncultured Sphingobacterium sp.
AAATGAAAACAGAAATTATTAATACCACACCAGATTGTGAGATTGTAAGTACACGAATTTTTGATTTTTCAAGAGAGCTTGTGTTTCGGGCATGGTCTGAAGCGGAACATTTGAAAAACTGGTGGGGACCGGCAGGCTTTACCAATACATTTATTGAATTTGACTTCCGGGTTGGCGGGAAGTGGAGTTTTATCATGCACGGTCCGGAGAAGGGAAATTATCCAAATGAATGTGAGTTTCTAAATATAGAATATCCCTCAATTATTGCCTGGAATCGCATCTCAAAACCGCATTTTCAGGTACTTGCAACATTTGATGAAGTATCTGATCATAAAACGAAAATTATTTTTAAAATGTTATTCAATACAGCAGATGAATGCGGGAAGTTAAAACCATTTGTGGTCGATAAAAACGAAGAAAATTTTGACAAACTGGAAGTTGAATTACTTAGTATGATTTCTTAAAATATATAGAAATGACCAAAGCACAAGGGAATCTAAATCATGAAGTAAGCGATTTTTTAGATCAATTGAAACACCCCTTTAGAAGTGAAATTGAATTGTTGCGAAGTATTGTTTTGTCGGTTGACGATAAATTAGCTGAAAATATCAAGTGGAATGGTCCCAATTATTCTTATGAAAATAAAGACATGATCACTATGAGAATTCAGCCCCCTGCTGAACAGGCTCAGTTGATTCTTCACAGAGGTGCCGTTAAGCAGGAACAGCCTAAAAATAAATTAATTGGGAGTGCCAGTAAATTGTTAGTCTGGAAAGAAAATGACAGGGCCATAATTACTTTTAAGAGTATGAAGGATATAGAAAGCTCAAGGGTAGAACTCTTTGATATCATTAATGCCTGGATCAATTCTGCTAAATAAATCAGGTATTAGATATTAGTTTACCGGAAACATTGAAATGGATAAGCCAAAGAACATAGACCAATATATCGCAGGTTTTCCAAAGGACAGACAAATACTTTTGGAAGAAATCCGTAAAACCATAAAAAATGCAGTTCCTTTAGCCGAAGAAACCTTCAGTTATGGAATGCCTGCATTTAAAATAAATTCTGTTTCTGTCTGGTTTGCAGCATATAAAAACCATATTGGACTTTATCCAATGTATGGAATGGAGAAATTCAGGGATGAAATGGAATTTTTCAAAGGAAGGGGGACAAAAGATACTCTGCAATTCCCTTACAATAAACCTTTGCCATTGGAATTGATTGCCAAACTTGTCATACATAAATTTGAAAAAGCATGATACGGTAATAAAAAGCAATATATCTAATTACAATGTGATTGAAATAATTGCATAATGGACTATAAAACTTTTCGGCATTTTTTTTAATCTGGAGTTTTTTTGATGCTTATGAAACCTGGCAATGCCAGAGCCATTTTAAGAAAAGCAGGAAGTACAAATTTTATAATTTATGCCGAAATAACGATTAGATTGATACCGGCCATCGGACTGATTTTGTCGGCAGAGTTATCTAAATTTCCGGAGGTTTTTAAAATTGGAAGTTGGTTTATGCTTTGTACATCTATAGTTTTATATTTTGTACCAAGACATATTCACCATAATTTTTTACTAAAGGCTCCTGATATCTTAAAACCTCTCTACTTTCAATTGATTTCGCCAATCTCAGTTTCAATTGGTATTATGCTAATTTATTGCTTGACTTAATTTAGTTCGATATAATTGAGTAGGCAGATCAAGTTTTAATAGCATAGCTTGATGTTAATAAATTCGAGTGGAGCTTATTACTGCCTCCGTACCTCAATCTCCTGTTTTCTTAAATATGGATTTCTGGCGGATGCTTCGACCGTATTAGTCACAATCTCCTTTTTTTCTAAAATAGTGACACTAAAAGCCTGTTTAATATCAAAAAAGGCGAAAATTTCATTAAAATGATTCCTAATCAATGTTACCCAAAGAATTTAAACACTAAAATCCAATGAAAATGCTTTTTAAGATTTATTGATATTCGAATGTGCCACAGAGAATTTCTTTTCCCAAAAACAGCTTAGATTTCTTGTCTATTTTTTTCTTATAATAATTTTAGATCATATCCAACCAATGCTACCAGTAAAAATTCTTGAAAATGTGTTGAAAGCGATTCTAATCTATTTCTAATGTAGCAATAATATAATCCTAATATTTAAAGGATACTTTTGTGATAGCTAAAAATCTAACTTGGTTAAATTCATATTCTTAGAGAAAAATTTACAGAAAGCGATGTTTGAAAAACAAAGAATCTTAATTATTGAAGATGAAGTTAAAGTAGCCACTTTTATAAATAAGGGTTTACAAACTCAAGAATTTCTTAGTGAAATTGCTCTAACAGGTTTGGAGGCTATAGAATTATTTAACAAAACTCAATTTGATTTAGTCATTTTAGATATTGGTCTTCCCGATATGAGCGGCTTGGATCTATGCAAGCATATAAGAAAGATTAATGATAGAATACCAATTTTGATGCTTACAGCCATGGGCAGTTTAACTGATAAACTTTCTGGATTTGAAGTAGGTACCAATGATTATATGGTTAAACCATTTGACTTTATGGAATTATTGGTTAGGGTAAGAACATTGTTAAAATATTGTCCTGACAATATTGCAAAGTTAGAAGTTATTCAAGTTTCAGATCTAGAATTGGATTTAAATGAAAAAATAGCTCGAAGGTCAGGTAAGGGAATTGAATTAACGGCCAGAGAATTTAGTCTATTAGAGTTTTTGATGATTAACAAGGGTAAAGTACTTTCTAAATCAGAAATAGCAGAGAAGGTTTGGGATATTAACTTTGACACCCATACTAATTTTGTTGAGGTTTACATCAATTATATTCGAAATAAAATCGATAAAGGTTATTCAAACAAGTTGATTCATACGGTAGTTGGAATGGGTTATATGTTGAAACAAAAATGAGTATTAGAACTAAAATGACACTGCTTTTTTTAAGTATTGTCACCGTTTTATTATTAGCCTTTTGTACTACAATTTACTTTTTGAGTGAAATTCATCGAAGAAATGAGTATGAAACCCGATTAAGGCAAGAAGCATTAACAGCGGCTACTGTTTTATTCAACAAGGAAGAAATAAGTCCGGATTTATTGAAGTTATTGGCCAGAAATCAAATGACTGTTCTGAATAAGGAAGAGATTGTGATTCTTGACCCAAAGGATAAAATAATATACCAAAGTGGACCTGAAAACACTGGAATCCAGCAATCTATTATTGAAGAAATAAAAGCATCAAAAGAGTTCTTTTGGCAGTATAATGAAATTGAAAAATTTGGATTGGTTTTTAAAAATAAAGATCAGGATTACATCATTATTATTTCTGCAGTTGATAAATATGGTTTAAATAAACAGCACAATTTGGCCCTTCTTTTAAGTATTGGAGGAATCCTGGTGCTAATTTTAAGTGCTGTTGGAGGTTGGTTTTTTGCCGGTATTTTGCTTAGACCGATGCAGAAAATGATCAAGAAAATTGATAATATCAATGCTTCACATCTAAATTTAAGACTTAGTCATAGAAATAATAAAGATGAGTTAGCGCAGCTTGCATTAAGATTTAATGAGATGCTTGACCGGCTTCAAAAAGCATTTCATTTACAAAGATCTTTTGTATCACATGCTTCGCACGAATTGCGAACCCCACTTACAGCTATTACCGGCCAAATTCAAGTTTCATTACTCGCTAATGATAATGCTGATGAATTGAGACTTATGGCAACATCTGTATTGGAGGATGTTAGGCAGTTGAATATTTTGACCAATAATTTACTTGACCTAACCAGCATCCATACTGAAGACACCAACATTTCTTTAACATTGGTCAATATTGTTGAATTATTATGGCAAGCAAGAGGTGAAATTTTAAAGAAGCATAACAATTATGAAATTATAATAGCCTTAGATGAAATTGATGAGCATTTGCCTGAAGTATATGCCAATGAATCTTTAATGTATACTGCATTATTAAACTTGGTAGAAAATGGAGTGAAATTTTCTCCGGATCACACAATTTATATCAAGTTTATTTTTAAGCAAAATCAGGTTACTATTACACTCCAGAATAAGACTAATACCTTAGCAGAATTAGAATTGGAGAACATTTTTGAGCCTTTTGTTAGGGGTTCCAACTCTAAAAATACCAAAGGTCATGGTGTTGGTTTATCCCTTACCAAACGAATAATTCAACTGCACAAAGGGAGTTTAGATGCATATTTAGTCAGCCCTGAATTAATTGTATTCGAACTCAATTTAGCTAAGAACAATTCTTAGCAAAGTTTCGGGCCTTTCAACCTGGAAAATATCAATTCTAATCAATTTCTAATTTCAGTTTAATGTTGGCCTAATAGCTGATGAATAGGTTTGTAGTGTAAAAAAAATGATCTAAAATTTCAAAATCATGAAAACACAAACCATTCTGTGCACAGCCTTATCTGTTTTCTTATTCAGCAATTGTACTGTTATTAAACAAGGCGAAGTTGGGGTAAAGCGTTCTTTCGGGAAAATTAATCAAAAGCCATTAATGGAAGGAGCAAGAGGGTTTAATCCTTTTACGACAACTATTATAAAGCTTCCTACAAGAACAATTAACATGGAGGTTCGGTTACCCTTGCCCTCAAAGGAAGGATTAACCGTTCAATCTGAGGTGTCAATTTTATATCGATTAGTGGGCAGTTATAGTCCGCAAATTGTAGAAACAATCGGTCGGAGTTATGAACAGGTTATCATCTTGCCAATATTTAGATCTGCAGTTGCTGATATCTCCTCTCAATTTTTTGCAAAAGATATGCATACCGGGCAGAGGTCTGTAATTGAGAAATCAATTAAAGATTTAATGACTTCACAATTAACAGATAGGGGATTTATTGTTGAATCTGTTTTATTAAAAAGTATAATTCTACCGGAGGGTTTAACTAAGGCCATAGAAGAGAAATTAGAAGCAGAACAAGATGCGCAGAGAATGCAATTTATCTTAGATAAAGAGCGTCAGGAAGCAACAAGAAAAACGATAGAAGCAGAAGGAATTCGAGACTCGCAAAAAATAATTTCTGAAGGATTATCACCATTGCTATTGCGTTTCAAGACGATTGAAGCATTTAATAAGCTATCTATCTCTCCGAATGCAAAAACAATTATAACAAATGGAGAACAGCCTTTGATGTTTAATGGCGATAAACCCTAATAAAATTTATCGCAGTGTTTGAATTAGACGATGTTAACAATAAATAATTGGACAAGCCGAACACCATTTTAAGAAGTAGGCAACAATAAATATATCAAAAATGAAAAATGTAAATCTAATTTTAGTTAGTCTAACGATAGGCTTATTGGCTATCTCTTGTAATCAAGTAACAGATAAAGCCAAAGAAGAGGCAAATAAGGTAGCCACAGAGGCAAACAAAAATGTCCAGCAAGTGATTAAGGATTTAGGCTTAGTTTATGTTGAAGAAGGAGCACAGGATATTATTACTTATGATGAGGTGAATGCTACTCAACAGGCTTGGTGCGATGCCCTCGTAAAAATTGGCAGTTTGAAAGAGGAAGGTGGTGATTACAGGGCTTTTGCTGAGCAAGTTCTTTCAGAAGCCTATAATTATGACAATGGGAAGGTGTTTTTTAAACCTACACTGGCATATGGAGAACAAACATTTAGAAATGATAAAAAGGGTGCTTTAGCCTATTTTATAGGTGGAGATCCAAATTTTCCAAACGATAAAGGTTTTGCATTGACACCCTGGGTAAAGGCAAGATATGACAATGCAGGAGAAAATAATGAAGGCATTCAAATTTATGGTTCTGTTGCGATAACAATGGGTAATGTATGGGTTACAGGTAAAGATGGTAAGGAAGTAATGGTTGACAAAACCTGGGTCTTCAAAAAAGGTAAGGATGGTAAACTGCGTATTATTGTTCACAAATCGGCCTTGCCGTTTAATCCCGCCTAAATAAAAACAGAAAGGCTATAAAATTGGTTTATAGCCTTTCTATTGATTCTGAAAATTTTCGAAAAATTCACCAGTTCATTAATATTCCCAACCATGATAAAGTGTTCAATTCTATTCCTGCTAGTCCTCGCAATTCAATTTAATAGTGTAAAGGCTCAATCTAAATTAGATTCAGCGCAAACAAATAAAGTATTTCTAAATTTAGAAGAAGCTCTGTTGAATCCTGAAAATGTATATAGATTAAACTTGAACAATCAAAAAATACCAACTTCAGATACAATCTGGTCTAAATTTTCAAATCTTCAATATCTTAGTTTAAGAAATGATCAGCTCAAACAAATACCATCAGGTATTGGCAACCTCAAAAACCTAAAAATTCTAGATTTGAGCGGAAATGATTTTAAAACATTGCCATCAACATTTAGAAATCTATTAAACTTGCAGGAATTGTATTTGAATGACGATAAATATTTCCAATTGCGAAAAAGCATAAATATTTTAAGTGAATTACCCAATTTAAGATCTCTTCATCTTGAGAACGATGGATTAAAAACTTTACCTAAGAATATTAATATGCTAAGTCAGTTGGACTCATTATTCCTAAATAACAATGAATTTAAGCAATTACCGACAGAAATTAGGGGTCTTAAAAACTTAAAGTATTTGGATATTCATGATAATACCTTGAGGCCTTCCAACCAAGAGATTCATCATCAAAATTCAGGGCTGAAGATAAGATTTTAAGTTTTAGAGAGTATTTATTGAACTTAAATAACGAAAGGAAAGTTTACCTCAATGTAGCGGCCTTGGTTTAATAATACCTCCCTTGGTGTCACTAATCGTGCTCATTACAATAAAAGCCTTGTGATCGATTAGCTCAATTTCTTCCTTTAATTTGGAGACTTCCAATCGCGTGACTACTGTAAAGATGATGTCTATATCTTTATTTTTGAACTGGGAATGTGCAAGGCCTCTTTCTCCTTTATATATGGTTACCCCACGACCTAATTTTTGGGTTATTGCCTCGCGTATCTGAGCACTTTTGGAAGAAATTATGGTTACACCGGTATATTCTTCAATACCCTGGATGATAAAATCAACGGTCTTTGATGCAGATAAATAGGTGAGGATGGAATATAAAGCTGTTTCTATATTCAGAATGAATGCCGCAACAATGAATATCAAAACGTTGATCAACAAAATGATATCTCCCATGCTCAGAATACTTTTCCGGTTAATATAAACAGCCAGAATTTCTGTCCCATCAATAACGCAGCCTCCCCGGATGGCAAGGCCAATCCCTGAACCTAGAAAGAAGCCTCCAAAAATCGATATCAGTAATTTATCATCAGTAATTACAGGGAAATCAATAAAATAGATTACCCCGGCCAAAGCAAGTATGGCAAAGGTGGTTTTAATCGCGAAGCTTTTGCTGATCTGTTTTGCACCCATAAAAATAAATGGGGTATTAAAAGCGATGATCCAGATAGAAACCGGTATTCCCGTTAATTGATAGGTTAAGAGCGAAATACCTGTAATTCCCCCGTCGATGAAATGATTTGGAAGCAGAAAGCCTTTTAATCCAAACGATGCAAGTCCGACGCCCAATAGAATAAGGGCTGCCTTGCCCACATAGATTTTGGTTTGCAGTAATCTTCTTGATCTTCTTGTTGCTTTCATATCGTTAAAAATACTTTAAAGTTTTGGTGCTAAGGAAAAGTTTATTCATCTTTGTTATGAAGATGAACAGAAACACAATATATACGATCTGGTGGTGGCAAATGGACGAGCATTTGGCAATCAGCAGAGGTATGTAATTTTCGATAAAAAGAATTATTTAACTGAGGGTTGCCATAAGGCAGCCCTTTTTTTATGAAAAACAGACTGGTACTTTAAACTATTTGAAATAAGAATAGTAAAATTGAATGCCAAAGGAGAACATGAATACATAATACATCTATGAAAAAAATACTTAATCACCTATTTGAGCATAAAACCTTCAGTCGGGAGGAATCTAAAGAAATACTTACGAGCATTACACTTGGTAAGTACAATTCATCTCAGATGGCTGCATTTATGGCAGCATATTGTATGCGCAGCATTACAGTTGAAGAGCTGGAGGGATTTAGGGATGGGATGCTTGAACTTTGTCTTAAAACAGACCTGAGTGAGTATGAGCTTATCGATCTCTGTGGTACAGGTGGGGATGGTAAGGATACTTTTAATATCTCAACACTTGCATCCTTTGTGGTTGCGGGTGCAGGATATAAAGTTTCAAAACACGGAAATTATGGAGTTTCTTCCGGATGCGGCTCCTCAAATGTGATGGAATATCTGGGTTATAAATTCAGAAATGATATAGATCACCTGAAAAGGAGTCTGGATGAAGCCGGAATATGTTTTTTGCATGCTCCGCTTTTTCATGCCGCAATGAAAACAGTGGCGCCTATCCGTAAGGAACTGGGCATTAAAACCTTTTTTAATATGCTTGGGCCATTGGTAAATCCTGCCCGGCCAAAATATCAGATGGTTGGTGTATTTAGTTTGGAACTTGCCCGATTGTATGCCTATCTATATCAGAAATCTAATACCGGCTACACCATTGTACATGCACTGGAAGGTTATGATGAAATTTCATTAACCTGCGATTTTAAGACATTTTCTACTGCTGGGGAACATATTCATTCCATTTCCGATCTGGGTTTTGAGAAAATTGATCCTGCGAAAATAGGTGGTGGAAGTACTGTTCAGGAATCAGCAGAAATCTTTAAAGCAGTGCTTGATGGAGAAGGCAGTACAGAACAAAACAATGTTGTTCTTTGTAATGCAGCGGTTGCTATCCGCACGATAAAACCAGAAAAATCTTTTGCTGATTGTTATTATGAGGCTGAAGAGTCGCTGAATAGCGGGATGGCATTAAGGAGTTTTAACAGCCTATTGTCATGAAAATTAAGGTTTGCGGAATGAGGGACCCGCAAAATATACTTAGCCTTGCCGGATTAAAACCTGATTATATAGGTTTGATTTTTTATCCTCCATCAAAGCGTTATATAGCAGATCCGGATAAAAATACCCTTGCTTCATTACCCTCTGAAATTCGTTTGACCGGCGTTTTTGTGGATGAACAGCAGGAAGTGATCATCGAAAAGGTAATTAATTATGGTTTAAGTGTAGTGCAGCTACATGGTGCAGAGTCGCCCGAATACTGCAGCGCTTTGAGAACAAAGCTTAAGAAATTCAAGCCTGAAAAGCATGTTGAATTGATCAAGGCTTTCGGGATTTTTCCCGGCTTTGATTTTTCGACCCTGGAACGATATGATGATGCGGTAGATTTTTTTCTGTTTGACACCAAAACTTCAGAGCATGGCGGATCCGGCATTGCATTCGATTGGACTATTTTGGATCAGTATCAGGGAGAAAAGCAGTTTTTTCTAAGTGGTGGTTTAAATCCTGAAAATATAAAAGGCTTAGTTAAATTAGCATCAAAAAAAATATATGCCCTGGATCTGAACAGCAGGTTTGAAACAGAGCCGGGTTTAAAGAATATTGAAAGTCTCAGATCAGCCTTTGGATTGATCAGGGCTGGTAAAATATCCTGAAAAAGGAATAATTAATGTGTATGAACAGAGAATTTATAAAAAGTTCGGTAAAATGGGGTGTAGATAATGAAGGTTACTTTGGTGACTTTGGTGGTGCATATATCCCCGAAATGCTTTACCCGAATGTGGAAGAGCTTCGGAAGCGTTATCTGGAAATCATTTATGAGCCTGGTTTTCAGGATGAATTTCAAATGCTTTTAAGGGATTATGTTGGCAGACCTTCACCATTATTCCATGCGGAGCGTTTATCTGCAAGGTATGGAACAACAATCTATCTGAAAAGGGAGGATTTAAATCATACCGGCGCACATAAGATTAATAATACTATCGGGCAGATCCTGCTTGCCGAACGTCTTGGTAAAAAGCGGATTATTGCTGAAACCGGAGCCGGTCAGCATGGTGTTGCAACCGCGACAGTTTGCGCTTTAAAGGGTCTTGAATGTGTGGTTTATATGGGAGAGGTCGATATCGCCCGTCAGGCACCAAATGTTGCCCGTATGAAGATGATGGGTGCAAAGGTGGTACCTGCAACTTCCGGAAGTAAGACCCTGAAAGATGCTACCAATGAAGCGATGCGCGACTGGATTAATAATCCGGTGGATACACATTATATCATAGGATCTGTTGTAGGCCCGCATCCTTATCCTGACATGGTTTCCCGTTTTCAATCCATCATCTCTGAGGAAACTAAGATCCAGCTTAAAGAGCGTACCGGATCTGAAAATCCGGATATTGTTATCGCTTGCGTTGGTGGCGGCAGCAATGCCATGGGAATGTTTTACCATTTTTTGGATGATGAGGATGTAAGACTGATTGCAGTTGAAGCTGCTGGACTGGGAGTGAATAGCGGGGAATCTGCTGCTACTACTGCCCTGGGTAAGGAGGGAGTATTGCATGGTAGCCGTTCGATATTAATGCAAACAGAAGATGGACAGGTTGTTGAGCCCTATTCAATTTCTGCCGGGCTTGATTATCCGGGTATTGGCCCCCAGCATGCGCATTTATTTAAGGAAAATCGAGGGGAATATGTTAGCGCAACTGATGAGGAGGCTATGATTGCAGGCAGACTGTGTGCCGAACTTGAAGGCATCATTCCTGCGATTGAGAGTGCACATGCACTGGCTCATTTAGAAAAGATGGTTTTTACCGGAAAGGAATCTGTTGTAATCTGTCTTTCAGGTCGCGGAGATAAGGATCTGGATACCTACATGAAATACTTTAATTTATAATTTAAAATTACCTCTTGCTCTGCCGGATGAAATATCCGGTATTTCTATACCAGAATACTCATGAACAGACTAAATAATTTATTTCAAAGCAAAAAGGAACCGCTTTTATCCATTTACTTTACTGCAGGATATCCGAATCTCGACAGTACGTTGGATATTGCCGAAGCAGTAGAAAATGCAGGTGCTGATTTTATTGAAATTGGATTTCCATATTCTGATCCCCTTGCCGATGGTCCTGTTATTCAGCACAGTTCACAGATTGCACTTCAGAATGGGATGAACCTGAAAGTGCTTTTTCAACAGCTTAAAGATTTGCGGAAACGTGTATCTATCCCGGTTTTATTAATGGGCTATGTGAACCCGGTTTTGCAATACGGGGTAGCGAATTTTTGTGATTCCTGTGCAGAGGTCGGTGTGGATGGAGTAATTGTGCCTGATCTTCCAATGTATGAGTATGAAAACCTGTACAAGGATAATTTTATTAAAAACAATTTGAGCAATATATTCCTGGTTACACCTCAAACTTCAGAAGAACGTATCCGGAAAATAGATGAACTCAGCAGTGGATTTATTTACCTGCTTTCATCCTCATCCACTACCGGTAAAAATCTGACTGTTTCAAATGAGGCAGATGCTTATTTTTCGCGTATCAGGGATATGAAACTTAATAATCCTACAATGATAGGATTTGGTATTTCTGATGTAAAGAGTTTTAATAAAGCGGCAGAGTATACCCGTGGTGCAATTGTTGGAAGTGCTTTTGTGAAATTTCTTGACACTGAAAATGCAATGAAAAGAATTCCTGAATTTATCAGGTCGATTCGACCTTAATCTTGTTTTAGAATATTATTTAGGCAACGCTTATTCTGAATTTTTTAGAGCTCCTGATTTTGTTCTTATTACAGGGCAGGAAGAATGGGTAATATTATAAAGGGTTGATAATAAGAATATTATTATTTGTTTTATTGAACAACAATTGTAAATTTCAGTAATCAGGCCTTAAATAAAATCATAGTTTTCCTGTTTGATGTAAGGCATGAGTTCTGTACATTGTATTGTCCAATTTTTAGGCAATAGAAATTTTAATTAAAATTCATGTCATGGAATTACTGATTACGACAATCTTCATTATTGGGTATGCTGCAATCGCATTTGAGCACCCAATCAGGACTAATAAAACAGCGAGCGCATTACTTACCGGAGTATTATGCTGGGTTGTTTATATCATGAGTGGGGCCAATACCGAACTTGTCTCAGAAGAGCTTTATGAGCATTTAGGGCAAATATCCGGGATATTGTTCTTTTTATTGGGCGCAATGACCATTGTCGAATTGATTGATGCCCATGATGGATTTGACGTTATAACAGCTAAGATTAAAACTTCTGATCAGCTAAAATTATTATGGATCATTAGTATCATCACGTTTTTCCTTTCTGCGGTATTGGATAACCTGACCACAACTATCGTGATGGTTTCTCTGTTAAGAAAGTTAATCAGTGAAAAAAGGACGAGAATGTTTTTTGTTAGTATGGTTGTTCTGGCAGCCAATGCTGGTGGTGCATGGTCGCCAATAGGAGATGTTACCACAACTATGTTATGGATTGGTGGGCAGGTAACATCCGGGAATATCATCCTTCATCTTATTTTGCCTAGTTTAGTTTGTCTGACTGTTCCCCTGGTAGTTCTTTCTTTTTCAATGAAAGGGAAAGTTACCAAGCCGGATATTGTAGAAAGCACTCATACTGAAAAAACCACTCCCTTTGAAAGGAGTCTGGTTTTAGCTCTCGGTATCGGAGCTTTGGTATTTGTTCCCTTCTTTAAAACCATTACCCATCTTCCGCCATTTATGGGAATGTTATTCGGACTGGCAATACTCTGGATCGTGACTGAATTTATTCATAAAAATAAAAACGATGCGGATAAGGATGCTTATTCAGTCATCCAGGCCTTAAGAAAGGCAGATGTGCCCAGTGTACTCTTTTTCCTTGGAATCCTGGTAGCGATATCAGCACTGGAGTCAACTCACCAATTACAGGATCTGGCTCATTGGATGGATGCAAAAATTGGTAATCTGGATGTAATTGTAATCTCTATCGGACTCTTGTCTTCTATTGTGGATAACGTTCCACTGGTTGCTGCAGGTATGGGAATGTATGATATGGTTACCTATCCAACTAATCATTATTTCTGGTCATTTCTTGCCTATTGCGCAGGAGTTGGAGGTAGCTGTCTGATCATCGGCTCGGCTGCAGGTGTGGCAGCAATGGGTATGGAGAAAATAGATTTTCTATGGTATTTTAAAAATATTTCATGGCTGGCACTGATTGGTTATCTTTCAGGAGCAGGTATATTCATGTTGCAGCACTATCTTTTAAATTTTTAAGCTTCAGCTAAAGGGAATGTGTTTTGAGGAATTTGTCGCCAGATGATTTGGATTTATCCTAATCGGGTATGCTGAAAAAATATTCATAAATTTAAATATGAAGATCGTTTTGCTATCCATTGTTCTTTTAGCTTTTGCAATTGCAGGCATAGCAATCAAAATACTTTTGAAAAAAAATGGTAAATTCTCTGGTACCTGCAGCAGTAATAATCCCTTATTACAAACTGAGGATGGCTCTTGCAGTATTTGTGGTGCAAGCAGGGAAGAAAAGTGTAAATCCTAATTGACGTCCGTAATATAAAATCTTGCTGGGGTAAGTTTTGATTGCATAATTTTCTCCTGTTATAGAAAGTAAGGCCTATGATTCTATTGCCGGGCTGTCCATTCCGATGAAAAACAGCCCCGGGTAAAATAAACCTTGCCGGAGGAGGTAGCTTCCGGCTATTTCTAATTTTATATACAAGGTGATTTCTTGCCGGAACTACTCCAGAGGAAAGGGCTGAACTAACGTATAACACACAGGTATTGTTTTCAAAAATTAAATTATTATCACTCCTGAGCCTTATCTGACTAATTATAATCCAATTTTTTACCCTTCCTTATATCGAACTCAGTTTAATTAACCTGCTTTATCCTGTTTTTAAGACTTTCGGAGGTATAGGTTTTCCAGCTATTATTTTCATCGTAAATAATAAAGACTTCCAGTTTCAGGTCTTTATTTTCTTCCAGGAACTGATTAGACCGCTCTAAGCCCATTACCATAAAGGCAGTTGCGTAAGCATCTGCTGTCATGGCATCATTTGCAATTACAGTAGCGCTGAGAATATTTTGTCTGGCGGGATAACCGGTGCGGGGATCAAGAATATGGGAGTATCTTTTTCCATCTTCTTCATAAAACTTTCTGTAGTTTCCTGAAGTGCATAATGCTCTGTTATTTAATTCAATGATTGCTTCAAGCTTTCGTTCAGAGGAAGTATTTTGCGTCGGCTGATCAATTCCCACTTTCCAGCTTTCAGTATTTTTTTTGCCTTTGGCGATAAGTTCGCCGCCCAGTTCTACCAGGTAATTATCAATTCCACTTTTATCAAGGTATGATGCTAGTACATCTACTGTATATCCCTGTGCAATGGCATTGAAATCTAGCTGAATCTCCTTCTTTTGCTTAATTAATCTGTTCCCATCCAGTTTCAGCATTTTATAATTTACTAATTGAAGGATACTATCAATGCGGGTACTGTCTAAGTTTGATTTTTTGCTAAAACCAAAGCCCCAGGCATTGACCAGTGGACCTACAGTAATATCAAAAAGTCCACCTGTCTTTCCGGAGACTTCAACCGATTTATTGAATACATCGATAAAGTAGGAATCGACCGAAATGCCCGGTTCATTATTATTGATCCTGGAAATGATTGAAGCAGGAACATAGGTAGAAAGTGAAAGGTCAATACCCTTTAAAATGGAATCTATGGCTTCTTTATGATTTATTGTGTCTTCTGATAAATAGGAGATATGCCAGGTAGTTCCCTGAGCTTCTCCATTAATGGTTATCAGGTTATTTTTTTTTGATTGACAGGCTGAAATAAATGCCAAGCCAATAAGTATAGCAGAGAGAATTTTTTTCATCAAAATTAACCTCCAAAATCATCAAAGGCGATATTTTCAGCTGGTACTCCTAAATCGTCGAGCATTTTAAAAACTGCGGCGTTCATCATTGGGGGACCGCAGATATAGTATTCAAGGTCTTCGGGTTCAGGGTGATTTTTAAGATAGTTTTCAAATAATACATTATGGATAAAACCGGTATAGCCTGTCCAATGGTCTTCAGCGAGCGGCTCTGAAAGGGCAATGTTATATTGAAAGTTAGGAAATTCTTTCTCTATCGCTCTGAAATGCTCGGTATAAAAGATTTCTCTGGATGATCTGCCACCATACCAAAAACTTACTTTTCGATCTCGTTCTTTCATGGTATGGAAAAGGTGAAACAAATGTGAACGAAGTGGAGCCATACCAGCACCCCCACCGATATAAATCATCTCTTTTTTAGTGGGCTTAATATGGAAATCTCCGAATGGACCTGCAATGGTTATTTTATCTCCAGGTTTACGCGAAAACACGAATGATGAGCATATTCCCGGGTTTAAATCCATGAACTTTCCTGCCTGTCTGTCGAAAGGAGGGGTAGCAAGTCTGATGTTTAGCATGATAATATTCCCTTCAGCCGGATGATTGGCCATTGAATAAGCACGAAATATCGGTTCCGGGTTTTTCATCTTAAGATCCCATATTTTGAATTTATTGTAATCATCCTGAAAGCGCTCTTCAATTTGATACAAATCGTTTTTGAAATCAATCTTACAAGCCGGCACATCTATCTGGATATAGCAGCCTGATTGGAAGTT
The DNA here is from genome assembly GCA_964616525.1 of uncultured Sphingobacterium sp. Lineage (GTDB taxonomy): Bacteria > Bacteroidota > Bacteroidia > Sphingobacteriales > Sphingobacteriaceae > Daejeonella. The sequence continues at coordinate 28,120 of CAZTRY010000001.1, forward strand.
TAGAAATTCACCTTCAGGCAGTTTGACCACTAGTTCCTTGATATAAGTTGCCACATTATCATTTGAAACCACTTCACATTCCCATTTCTTAATTCCAAAAATCTCCTCGGGAATTTTAATGTCCATATCTTGTTTCACTTTCACCTGACAGCCTAAGCGCCAATTATCCTGTTGCTGTTTTCTGGTAAAATAGGGTGTTTCGGTGCTTAATATTGTTCCTCCACCTGATAAAACCTGACACTTACACATGGCACAGGTACCACCACCACCGCAGGCAGAAGGCAAAAATATTTTCTTGTTAGACAGGGTTGTGAGCAGGCTGGATCCTGCTTCTGTTTCAATATCCTCTTCGCCATTTATGGTGATTTTAACGAGCCCCGAAGGCATCAGCTTAGCTTTTGCAAGTAGGATTATATAAACCAGTAACAAATTGAACAGTAAAAAGATCACGATGCTTGAAATGATCGTTGTGGTTTCGGGACTTATACTCATCAGATTCATCGTAATTACAATTTAATTCCCATAAAACTCATAAATGCAATGGCCATCAGACCAGTAATGATGAAAGTTATTCCCAATCCTCTTAAAGGATCAGGAATATTTGAATAGCGAATTTTTTCCCGGATTGCCGATAAGGCAACAATTGCGAGGAACCAGCCTACCCCAGACCCAAAAGCGAAGACACTTGCTTCACCTAAAGTCGCATATTCTCTTTCCTGCATAAACAAAGCACCTCCTAAGATTGAGCAGTTTACTGCAATCAGTGGCAGAAAAATCCCAAGGGTCGCATACAGTGCCGGAGCAAACTTCTCCACAACCATCTCTACCAACTGAACAATGGAGGCAATTGTGGCGATGAACATGATAAAACTTAGGAAACTCAGATCAACACTCGCAAAATCTGCAGATAACCAGGCTAAAGCACCGGCTTTTAGAACATATTTTTCTAATAGATAACATATTGGAACTGATACCGTTAGTACGAAAATAACTGCCATACCAAGTCCTACGGCACTTTTTACTGTTTTAGATATTGCAAGATAGGAACACATGCCCAGGAAATAGGCAAAGATCATGTTCTCAATAAAAACGGCTTTGATAAACAGGTTTATATGTTCCATGAGATCAATTATTTAGCCTCAATTAATTTTTTGTTTCTGCTTCGCTGAACCCAAATAATAATTCCAACAATAATCAATGCCATAGGAGGCATGATGATCAGACCGTTGTTAAAATAACCCATTTCATAAACTGATTCAGGAATTATTCTAAAGCCCATCAGTTCTCCGGAACCAAGTAATTCTCTGATCATTGATACAATTACCAGTATTACTCCATAACCAAGACCATTGCCAATACCATCGATAAATGATGGCCAGGGCTTGTTTGCCATAGCAAAGGCTTCCAGCCTGCCCATGACGATACAGTTGGTAATGATTAGTCCGACAAATACTGACAACTGCTTACTGACATCATAAACGAATGCTTTTAAAAACTGGTCGACCAGAATAACCATAGCCGCAACCACAGTTAACTGAACTATGATCCGGATTCTGTTGGGGATAATATTTCTTATAATTGATATGATCAGACTTGAAAATGCAGTTACAACCATTACTGCAAGGGCCATTACAATGGATGGCTGCATTTTAACAGTAACTGCAAGGGCAGAGCAAATTCCTAATACCTGAACGGTTATTGGATTGCTATCATTCAATGGGTCATAAAGAAGCCTTTTATTTTTAGGGGAAAATAAAGGATCTTTCATGCCTTTTTCCTTTTTAGGTTCTGAAATTATTTCATTGCTCATAGCTCCTTTTTTATAATTCTATTACTCTGCACTTATCTTATTGAAATAAGAAATGTAATTACTCAGGGTTCTTTGAAGCATCTCAGATACCCCATCACTGGTTATTGTTGCTCCCGAAACAGCATCAACGCCATGTGGATTTGTTGAAGTGGTACTTCCCTTTATTACCTTTACTGAAACGAATCTGCCATCATTATCCAGTATCTTTTTCCCTTTGAATTTCTCCTGGAATTTTCCGGTCTCAATTTCAGCCCCAAGGCCTGGAGTTTCACTTTTATGACCAAAGCTTACTCCATAAACAGTATTCATATCCTCTTCGAGAGCAATAAATCCCCAGATTGGACCCCATAAGCCCTTGCCTCTGACTGGAATGATATAGAAGGTTTTATTGTCCTTCCGGCAGATAAACAATGGGAACAATTCTTTGTCCTGATTACCGGTTTTTTCTTTATCCAATTCTTTTTTAAGATCAATATCAAAGGCAGTTGTACCTCCCTTTACAGGTTCTCCCTTGCTATCCAAAACAACCTGACTGCTGATATATTTCGAGAAATTTTCCTCAGCTTCCTCAGAGCTGCCATTAATTCCAACGCTACTGAGTATGTTTTCCATTTTTTCAATTCGGGCATTCCTTTCCTGATATGGCCCCAGTGCGATGGCTGCTACTGACAACATGATAGCAATGACTATTACCATTCCAGATGAAAACAGAAAAGTGGCTTTATTGCTGTCCTTATGCATTTTGTTTCAAATTGGATCTTTTTAACCTTCTTTTAATATTGGCAGCTACCACGTAATGATCGATGAGAGGTGCCATTACATTCATAAACAGTATGGATAACATCATCCCTTCGGGGTATGCAGGATTAAATACCCTGAACAGGATAGCAAATAATCCGATCAGGAATCCATAGATGTATTTACCTGTATTGGTTTGAGCTCCGCTGACCGGGTCAGTAGCCATGAAAACCGCCCCAAATGCGAAGCCTCCCAGTACCAGATGATGTAATGGACTAATCTGCATAAGTGTATTAAGTCCGAATAAATTGAAAATCAGGGCCATTATATATCCTCCGGCAAAGACAGACAACATAATTCTCCAACTTCCTATGCCCGTATATAATAGAATGGCAGCACCGATCAGGCATGCCAAGGCAGATGTTTCACCAATTGAGCCAGGAATGATACCTATAAATGATTCCCATAGCCCTGGAATTTTATCTGCTAAGCCTGCAGCAGCATCCCCCAGAGGTGTAGCACCGCTATATGCATCCACTACCTGTTTCCCATCTTCTGGGCTGGTATTGATCCAGACTTCATTGCCTGAAATTTTAGTAGGATATGCAAAAAATAGGAATGCCCTGGCTGTTAATGCAGGATTAAGGATATTCATTCCGGTACCTCCAAAAACTTCTTTGCCGATAATCACTGCAAAAACAGTTGATACAGCAACCATCCATAATGGTACATCAACAGGCATCACCAATGGGATTAGCATCCCGGATACCAAAAACCCCTCATTAATGGTATGTTTTCGGATAATTGCAAATATAAACTCTACTGTTAAGCCTGAAATGTAGGAGACAATTACAATGGGAAGTACCTTGATCGCTCCAAAGATGAAATTATCTATTATCGTTGAATCTGAAATTCCAAAGGCGAGGTGATGCTGATACCCTACATTCCACATGCCAAACAGAAGGCAGGGAATTAGTGAGAGAATTACAAGCACCATGGTCCTTTTCAGATCAATTGCATCCCGGATATGTGCTCCTTTTGAAGCTGTGGTATGTTCCGGGACAAAAAGAAAGGTCTCAAATGCGTTAAAAGCCGGGTAGAATTTTTCAAGTTTTCCGCCTTTTTCAAAATCGGGCTTCAGCTTATCCAATAATTTTCTAAGTAGCATCAAGTTAAAATGTTTTAGGATAATCTTTGGCCTCCTGCCTCGATTATCGGATTCAAACTTATTTCTTACGTACTCGTATTATCTTATAATTAAGCTTCGGAATGTATAATATTGATCTGTTAAATTTTTATAATAGTGTCTTAGATTTATAGTGTTAATTCAGTTCTTTTTGTATGATTTCAATTCCCCGTTTGATTATTTCCTGTGATTTGATTTTAGAAGTACAGACAAATTCACATAGCGCAAAGTCTTCTTCTACCACCTCATAAATACCAAGCTGCTCCATCATTTCGATATCTTCTATCAATATTGATTTTAAAAGCTGAACCGGATAAATATCCATTGGGAATACCTTTTCATATTGGCCGGTAACTACAAACGGTCGCTCCTCGCCATGCAGGTTGGTGTTTAAGTTGTATTTTCTTTTTGAATTTAGCCATGAAAAAAAAGTTCGTGACATACTGAATTTCTCGAGCCCGGGTGCTAGCCATCCCATAAATTCAGATTCTCTGCCTTCAGGTATAACCGTAATTTGCGTATCATAGTAACCTAAGAACCCATCTTCCGGTATTTGGCTTCCGGATAAGACATTGCCACTGATAACCCTGTTTTCTATAGCTTTTAGCCCCCCGTCATTTAGAATGTTCTTTACCGAACTCCCGATAGTTGTTTTGTAGTATTTAGGGCTTGAAACCTGTGAACCAGTCAGGGCAATGATTCTTGAAGCATCATATCTGCCTTCTGAAAATAATTTTCCAATGATCAAAACATCCTGTGGATTTACATACCAAACTACCTCACCTTTGTTGATTGGGTCAATATGATGTATCTGAACACCAAGGTTTCCGGCCGGGTGTGGTCCTGAAAATTTATTGAGGGTAACTCCTTCAGATTTCCGGAAAATAGATGCTGCTTCTTTTGATCCATTTATATTCAAATGGATTTTTCCATTTGTTAATTTGATGAGTGCATTCAATCCTGTTTGATAGGTTTCTTGGTTTTCTCCCTGCATGATAAAGCCAATGTCAGGCGCAAGGGGATTGGTATCAAATGCTGATATAAAAATCGATTTTGGAAGTTCCCCTGGCTTTGCAATAATTCCAAAGGGACGCTGACGTATCAATGGCCATATTCCGCTATTTAATAAGGCTTTAGTAATATCATCCCTGCTTAAGTTGCCCGGGTCTGCCTTAGTCAGATCAAGATATTTAATTTTTTTGTCGGCAAGTATTTTAATCTCCAGTATTCTACGCTTTTCGCCCCTGATTACTTCGATGATCTCTCCGCTAACAGGGGAACTGAATATGATGGACTCGTTGTTTTTATCAAAAAAAAGAGGGCTGCCTGCTAAAACTTCATCGCCGGCTTTAACGAGCATTTTGGGACTTATTCCAGGAAAGTCTGATGGTTTTATCGCAAATACATCCGGCAAGGGCAAATCCGACAAAATTTTATAAGCCTCTCCGTTAAGCTGGATATTTAAGCCATTTTTGATTTTAATGCATTCAGACATACAGAATAATTTAATACGAACAGTATAGTAAATTGAATCTTATTGGTCTCCTGATTATGCTATTGGGCTTGCCGAATCTTATAAAAAAATGTGGATCTGATAATTTAAGTCATTTTGCAATATACATTATATTTAGTAATTAAAAAAAACTGCTTGTGAAAATTAGTTTTAATAAAAAAAGTGCTATTTTTAGTCAAGCACGATCCATACCCATTTCACATACTTTCGAAATCGCCCGATCCGACATCTGAAATAATCACAAGAGCTAATCACAGTGCGCGATTAAATTGCATTTAGAATACTTCTTTTTACAGGATTTTTCATTAAAAAAACAATTTTATGGGAGCAGTAAGCAAAATTTTAGAAAGGAAGGGGATTGAAATTTTTTCCATTTCTCCGGAGACAAGTGTATACAGGGCACTTGAAATTATGGTTGAGAAAAACGTTAGTGCACTCCTGGTAACCGAGTCAGAAAAACTCGTTGGTATATTTTCGGAGAAAGATTATGCACGAAAAGTTATTCTAAAAGGTAAAGCATCCAAACAGACCAAAATCAGAGAAATAATGTCTGAGAATGTAATTTTCGTTGCACCCGAAAACTCCATCGATCATTGTATGCAGTTAATGACAACAAAATTCATACGACACTTACCTGTTGTTAAAAACGATAAGTTAATTGGGATTATTTCAATAGGAGATGTGGTAAAGCATATCATTGAAGATCAAAAATTTATCATAGAAAATATGGAGCATTATATTGCCGGCCAATAGCCTTACAGGTTCAAAAGATTCAAATTGTATTCTATACCAATTTTTTAACGAGTATTCGGTTAGTAGATGACCTTGCTTTTCTGATTCGTTTTTTTCTCTTTTTGTTTAAAGAAAGAAGGAATACAAAACCGGATACACCTGCCAAAACTGAGGCAACTAGTATTGAGAATTTGGCTTCAATATTAAAAATCGGATCACTGAAAGAAAGTAATGCAATAAAAATTGACATTGTAAATCCAATGCCGGCAAGTAATCCTAAGCCAAAAATATGCTTCCAGCTTGCTCTTGAAGGTAATGAAGCAATTCCTGATTTAACAGCTATCCAGGAAAACAGGGTTACCCCAAGTGGTTTACCAATGGTCAAGCCGAATATTATGCCAAGCCCCAGTGGACTGCTAAGGCCATTTAACATTTCATTTTCAAACCTGATATTTGTGTTGGCAAGTGCAAATATGGGCATGATCAGAAAATTTACTGGTCTGACAATGATGTGTTCCAGGTGTTCAAGCGGGGAAGCTCTTTTTATTGGATTGGATGGTATAGTTAAGGCCAGTAAAACTCCTGCAATTGTTGCATGAATACCTGAGTGGTGAATGAAATACCAAAGAAATATCCCTGGAATAATATAGAAAAGCAATTTTTTTACTCCAAAATAGTTCATGCTTATCAATATAGCCATGATACCTGCAGAATAAATAAGTTCCATCCAATGCAGTTCACTGGTGTAGAATATAGCAATCACAAGTATAGCACCCAGGTCATCAACAATTGCCAATGCGGCCAGAAATACTTTCAGTGAAGCAGGAACACGCTTGCCAAGAAGTGATAATATTCCAAGCGCAAATGCAATGTCGGTGGCCATAGGGATTCCCCAGCCTGAAATGGTTGACTGACCGGCATTTAACAAAAAATAGATTCCGGCAGGAATAAACATCCCACCCAAGGCCGCGAAAATTGGCATTGTCGCTTTACGGGGGGAAGAGAGCTCGCCCTCAATGATTTCACGTTTAATTTCCAGACCAATCAGCAGAAAAAATATAGCCATCAGTCCATCATTTATCCATTGAGCAATAGAGTACTCCAATTCAACTTTAGCACTGCTGTATCCAAATTTTGAAGAAAGAAGATTTGAAAAATCTTCTCCAAGGGGTGAATTGGCAATTGATAATGAGACTAAAACAGAGAGAATTAGAATGATGCCACCAATTTGTTCAGAACGGAAAAAGTCGCGAAATGGTTTTAAGTTTATTGCTTGGGCCATGTCGGCTAAATTAGGGAAAATTTTCAGATGCTTTGTCGATTAAACGTAAGAAAAGGCCAATCCTGTGTATTTCAGACCGATTTTTTTTCGAATGGAGAATACTTGTACAATTATAAAAATTGATCCAAATCTCCTTTACCCTGTCTTATTATTTCAAATTCACCTATACTGCAATCAACAATTGTGGAGGGTTCATTATCGCCATATCCTCCATCAATGACCAGATCAACAATATCCTTATACTTTTCATGGATCAGTTCAGGGTCTGTCGAATATTCCATAATTTCATCATCATCATGAATGGAGGTTGAAACAATTGGGTTTCCAAGCATCTTTACAATAGTTCTTGCTATATGATTATCTGGGATCCTGATTCCTACAGTCTTTTTGTTTGAGCTTAATAATTTGGGAACATTTTTGTTTGCATTGAAGATAAATGTGAATGGTCCGGGAAGAGCTTTTTTGATAACCCGATAGGTTTCGTTGTCAATTTGCCTGGTATAATCAGAAATATGGCTTAAATCATAACAAATGAATGAGAAATTAGCCTTTTCAGGTTTAATACCCCTGATTTTACAAATTTTTTCAATGGCTTTTGAATTGCTAATATCACAGCCCATGCCGTATACAGTGTCAGTCGGATAAATTATTATTCCCCCTTTTTTCAGGACATCGACTACCTGCTGGATAACTTTTTCATTCGGATTTTCAGGATAGATTTTGATCAGCATATCTAAAAATACAGATATTTACCCATTAAACACCAGAATAAATGGGTTCTAAGCCCAATAAGGCTTAAAAAGGACCCTAAAACTCCGCATTCTTAGGTGTTCTCGGGAAAGGAATAACATCCCTGATGTTCGTCATCCCGGTTACGAAAAGAACCAGCCGCTCAAAACCCAGGCCGAATCCCGCATGTGGAGCAGAACCAAAACGGCGGGTGTCAAGGTACCATGACATTTCCTCTGCAGGGATATGCATTTCCTCCATTCTCTTTTCCAGTTTCTCAAGACGTTCTTCACGTTGTGAACCACCTACTATCTCTCCAATGCCCGGGAACAGGATATCCATCGCCCTGACAGTGGTTCTTCCCTCTGCATCTGGTTCATTCAGTCTCATGTAAAACGACTTGATATCAGCAGGATAATCTGTTAAGATTACCGGCTTTTTGAAATGCTTCTCTACAAGGAAACGCTCGTGTTCCGACTGCAGGTCGGCTCCCCATTTGTCAATCAGGTATTTGAATTGTTTCTTTTGATTTGGTTTTGAGTTTCTGAGAATTTGTATTGCTTCGGTATAGGTGATACGTTCAAAATTATTTTCCAGGCAGAATCTCAGCTTGGAAAGCAGATCGAGTTCTGAGCGGTCGGCCTGAGGCTTTAGTTTTTCCTCCTCCAATAGTCTGCCGTTAAGGAATTCCAATTCATCAGCACAATTTTCCAATGCGTAAGAAATGACATATTTAAGCAATTCCTCCGCCAGATCCATGTTATCATTCAGGTCATAGAAAGCCATTTCAGGCTCGATCATCCAGAATTCTGCCAGATGGCGGGTTGTATTTGAATTTTCGGCTCTGAATGTAGGGCCAAATGTGTAAATATCTCCAAAAGCCATGGCTGCTAATTCACCTTCCAGTTGTCCGGAGACAGTAAGGTTTGTAGCTTTCCCGAAGAAATCTTCCTTATAATTTACTGTACCGTCTTCGTTGCGTGGAATATGATCAGGATCTATTGTTGAAACTCTGAACATTTCACCGGCACCTTCAGCATCCGAAGCAGTAATAATCGGAGTATGCAGGTATAAAAACCCCTTATCATTAAAAAATTGATGTACGGCGAAAGCCAGTGCATGCCGAACTTTGAATACTGCATTGAAAGTATTGGTACGAAAACGCAGATGTGCGATCTCCCTCAAAAACTCAAGACTGTGTTTCTTAGGCTGTAATGGAAACTTTTCAGCATCGCTGTCTCCTAATATTTCCAGTTTATTTACTTTGATCTCAATGCGTTGTCCCTTACCCAAAGATTCCACAATTTCACCGGTCAGAGAAACCGCAGCGCCTGTAGCCAGCCTTTTTAACAGACTATCATCGAAAGAATTAAAATCTACTACAGCCTGTATGTTCCTGATGGTCGATCCATCATTGATGGCAATAAACTGGTTGTTTCTGAATGTTTTAACCCAGCCCATTACAGTCGCCTCTTGTCCGAAATCAGTACTGTTTAGTAAATCTTTAATTTTTATTCGCTTAGCCATGTTTTTTTAATGAATTGCAAAAATACAAATCGTTCTGTTAACCACAAGCCAATGTAGGAAGCCAATAAGGAATCTTAATATTTACATGCTGTTAGATCCCGGGCAACTTCAGCCTGATCGTAATGGCCTTGTTTGTTTCCGAACGAATTACTGATATAAACGATTATCTGGGCAATATCAATATCAGCCAGTGTTTTGTTTCCGGGCATTTGACCCTGGTAGACTACATTATTGATGGTAATTTGTTCGCTTTGGCCATTCCTGATGATGCATGCAAGTTTTTTCTTATTTGCGATCAGAAAAGTGCTGTCTGTAAGCGGGGGGTATAGTGTGCCTAATCCCTTCCCGTCAACACCATGGCAGTTTTGGCAATTCTTTTCATATAGTCCCTTTCCATTGACATAATAACGCTTGTAGGTAATGCTGTTTTCATTCTGACATGACTGTATCATTATCGTCATGCTGAACAGAAAAAGACAGCTAAAGATTATGCTATTTCTCATTAGCAGCTTCTTCCCTCAGTAGTTTATCCATGTCTTCCATCAATTGTTTTACCTGGTCTGCTTTTGTGCCATCGTATGCACCACGTAATTGTTTTTTAGTGTCAACCAGAATAAACCAACCCTGATGTACAAGTCCCTGGGGGTCAGAACTGTCCTCAAATGCAGAAACCAAGTAGTTTTTTGCTGCAATATTGAATATTGAATCACGGCTTCCATGTACAAATTCCCATTGATTTCCTGTTACACCAAGTTTGCTAGCATAGCTTTTTAGGCGTGTGGGTAAATCATATTTGATATCTATGGTATGGGAAAGGAATTTAACTTTCGGATGGTCTTTAAATTTCTTGTAAACATCAAGCATATTCCGGTGCATAATCGGACATATAGTGTTACAGGAAGTGAAAAAGAAGTCTGCAACATAAATCTTTCCGTCAAAATCTTTATCCGTTACCGCCACACTATCCTGGTTAAAATAACTGAATGGCGAGATCGTTTGGTAAATTGTATCGACTACCGTTTTACCATCAATGGTTCTTTCTACCGGCTCTCGGTTTCCTAAAATGGGAAGTTTGGTATCCGAATGATTTTTACAGGACTGAATAATCAGTACGCCAAGAGCAATAATCAAGAGCTTTTTCATAACACAAATATACTTTGTTTAAGGCGTAGAAAGCCTGAAAAAAGAAAATTTGTCCAGAAATTATACAACATAATACGCTTGTAAGCTCCCTTGCCCCTGCAAATTTTATACGGCCAGGTCCTGCATAATTTGTTCTATTTTTTCATCAAGCTCCCTGTCTTTTAATCCGAAATTACTGATGTCGGGAAGGGCAGTTTTTACACTGCAATAAAATTTAATCTTGGGCTCTGTTCCGGATGGTCTTGCTGAAACGATGCATCCGTCGGCTGTGATAAATTGCAGCACATCAGATTTAGGTAAATTCAACTTTTTGGAATTTCCGCTAATCAGGTCAGTTTCTTTTCCAAGCTCATAATCTTTAAGGCAAACTACCTGTGATCCCCCTAAGCTTTGTGGGGTATTGAAACGGAATCGTTCCATCATCGATTTAATTTCCTCGGCGCCAGTTTTACCCTTTTTGGTAATAGAAACCAGCTTTTCCTTATAAAAGCCATGGGTTTTGTACATTTCCAGCATTGCTTGATAAAGGCTACTACCCTGATCTTTATAATATGCGGCCATTTCTGCAATAAAAGCGCAGGAAATAACTGCGTCTTTATCCCTGACAAGCTCACCAACCAGATAGCCATAACTTTCCTCACCACCGGCAATGTAGGTCTTCTTGCCCTGGAGTTCTGTTATTAAAGCGCCAATCCATTTGAATCCGGTCAGAGTTTCATAGAAATTAACATTTTTTGATTTTGCAATTTCCCCGATCAGTTTGGTCGTCACGATGGTAGACACAATGTACTCGTTCCCAGTAAGTTTCCCCTTTTGTTCCCAGGCATTTAATAAATAGTAGATCAGAAGGCTTCCTGTTTGATTACCATTCAGCAAAATGAACTCACCTTCATTATTCTTTATAGCAATACCTACCCTGTCGGCATCGGGGTCGGTGGCAAGTACCAGATCTGCGTCAATTTCTGAAGCTTTGGCAATTGATAAGGATAAGGCTTCCTTCTCTTCGGGATTTGGATAAATCACGGTAGGGAAATTTCCATCGGGAACTGCCTGCTCTTCGACAATAGTCACATTTGTAAATCCAAAACGTTTTAATGCAGCTGGAACAAGGGTAATACCAGTCCCGTGAATAGGTGAAAAGACAATTTTGAGATCATGCTGCCTTTGAATTGCTTCCGGAGAAACAGAAAGCTCAGTAATCTTTTTTAAATATAACTCGTCGATCTCCTCAGAGATGTACTCGATATTTTTGTCAATTCTATTGAATTTAACTTCATTAATATCGTTAATTGCCGAAACCTCATCCATAACCATTTGGTCATCAGGGGATTTGAATTGACCACCATCCGAGCCATAGGCTTTATATCCATTGTATTCTTTCGGGTTATGTGAAGCAGTTATCATTACTCCGCTTTTACAGCCGAGGTGTCGGATTGCAAATGAAAGTTCCGGAGTCGGTCTGAGGGCACTGAAGAAATAAACTTTTATTCCATTAGCAGAGAAGACCTCTGCTGTAATTTTTGCAAAGTAATCGGATTTGTTCCTGCTGTCGTGCGCAATGGCAACACTGATCTGTTCACCGGGATATTTCTTGAGAAGATAATTGCATAAACCCTGTGTTGCAGTTCCTATGGTGTATTTATTGATGCGGTTAGAACCCGGACCCATTGTACCACGAAGCCCTCCGGTTCCAAACTCCAGATCCTTATAGAAAGAATCGGTGAGTTCAGTAAATGACTCTGATTCCAGTAGTTCACTGATTTCCTTCTTTGTTGCTTCATCATAGCTTCCCTGAAGCCAGCTATTAATTTTATTTAAGACAGAGATCTCCAACTCTTTCATAGATTTTTAATTTTTGAAAGGCGTTAAACTTCTATTTATCAATGAAGTCCGGAAGCCAGATTAAATTTTGACCGGTATTGATTCTGCATAAGCTGTTGCGATCTTATCAATACGTTTTTAAGTTTATACTATCTCTAATTACAGGACTTAAAATCAATTATAATATATGAAAAATAAGATGCTTTTTCCTAATTTTAGCCTCTCATTGCACAAGTATAAAAATCATTTGCTGCAATCTAAAATTCAAACTTAAATGAAGGTACTAAAGTTCGGAGGAACATCGGTTGGGAGTCCAGATCGGATCAAAAAATTATTAGACATTATAAACCCTGAGGAAAGACAGATTGTTGTGCTTTCAGCAGTATCGGGAACTACAAACAGCCTCCTTGAGATATCACAGGCTTATTTAGCTGCTGATAAACCAAAGGCGGCAGAACTTACTTCAATCCTGAAGGCAAAGTATGATATATTTATAAAGGAACTTTTTTCTTCTGATGAAGGATTGGAAAATGGGAAGAACCTGATTGATTATCACTTCAATTTGATTTCTTCATTTGCCAATGCACATTTCACAGCTATCGAAGAAAAGATCATTCTGGCGCAGGGGGAACTTATTTCAACAACCCTTTATCATTTTTATTTAACTGAGATTGGGGTAAAATCAAAATTGCTTCCTGCTCTTGTTTTTATGAAAATTGACGAGGACAATGAGCCTGTAATTGATTTTATAAGTGAACATCTGCAACCATTGCTTGACCCGGAAATTAATCTGTTCATAACACAGGGTTATATCTGCCGTAATTCATTTGGAGAGATAGATAATTTACGCAGGGGGGGAAGTGATTATACAGCCTCATTGATTGGTGCAGCTATCCGTGCTGAAGAAGTACAAATCTGGACCGATATTGATGGGATGCACAATAATGATCCGCGGATTGTGAAAGGTACAAAACCCATTGCAAGATTATCCTTTGATGAGGCTGCTGAGCTAGCCTATTTCGGAGCTAAGATTCTCCATCCTCAGAGTGTTTTCCCTGCACAGAAATATAAAGTCCCGGTTCGTTTATTGAATACCATGGAGCCGAAAGCCGCCGGTACCTTGATTACCAACGATAGTGAGCGTGGCAAAATTAAATCCATTGCAGCCAAGGATGGAATTACAGCTATAAAAATTCAATCCAGCAGAATGCTTCTTGCATATGGGTTTTTAAGAAGGGTTTTTGAAATATTTGAGCGTTATAAAACTCCAATTGATATGATCACTACTTCGGAAGTGGCGGTATCAGTAACAATTGATGATATTGGCAACCTCGCAGAAATAATTAAAGAACTTAATAATTTCGGAACAGTGGAAGTTGATTATAACCAAACCATTGTTTGTGTGGTAGGTGATTTTGGTGCAGATAAGCATGGATTTGCTGCCCGCGTACTTGAAGCCCTCAAGCATATCCCAATCCGAATGATTTCTTATGGTGGTAGCCATTTTAATATTTCCCTTCTGATTAATGACGGTGATAAGGTTGAAGCATTGAGGTCATTACATAATCGTTTATTTGAATAGAATCAGTACCTGCCTTAGGCGGATTAGAGAATTTATATGTTTAGCAGGGATACAGTTGCCCGTTTCCAAAATTTAGAAACGCCATTTTACTATTATGATCTGAAGTTATTGGATCAGACTTTAATGTCCTGCAAATTGGCTTCTGAGAAGTTTGCATTCCATGTTCATTATGCGCTTAAAGCTAATTTCAATCAGCAGGTATTGAAAGCCATTGAAAAAGTGGGTTTTGGTGCTGACTGTGTGAGTGGGAATGAGGTTAAAAGAGCAATTGAGATCGGTTTTGATCCCGGAAAAGTTGTTTTCGCCGGTGTTGGTAAGTCAGACAGGGAGATCAATGAAGCATTGAGCCATAATATTTATTGTTTCAATGTAGAGTCAGTTCAGGAACTTGGTGTAATTAATGAGCTTGCAATTAAACAGGGCAAGAAGGCCAGGGTTGCTATTCGGATCAATCCCAATGTGGATGCTCACACCCATCAATATATTACAACCGGGCTGGAAGAAAATAAGTTTGGTATTAATCAATGGGAATTGCCTGCATGTGTTGAAGAACTTAAAAGATGTTCAAATCTTGAGCTGATTGGAATCCATTTTCATGTAGGATCCCAGATTACAAATCTGGATGTATTTAAAAGTCTGTGTCTGAAAGTTAATGAGCTAAATACCTGGTTTTTGGACCATGGTTTTGATCTTAAGGTATTGAATGTCGGCGGAGGTCTAGGAGTGGATTATCATCATCCTGATGAACATGCAGTTAATGATTTTATGAGCTTTTTTGAAATCTATGATAAGTTTCTTGAGCGCAGGATTGGTCAGGAAGTTCATTTTGAACTTGGGAGAGCACTTGTTGCACAGTGCGGAAGCCTGATTAGCCGGATACTTTATGTGAAAAATGGATTGAAGAAGAATTTTTTGATTTTGGATGCCGGGATGACTGAACTGATGCGTCCGGCATTGTATCAGGCATATCATAAGATTGAAAACATCACTGCAGATTCTGCAAATTCTATAGTTTCGTATGATGTTGTTGGTCCGATTTGTGAAAGTACCGACTGCTTTGGTAAGGAAGTTGAATTGCATGAATCAAAGCGCGGCGATATCATAGCAATCAGATCTGCCGGTGCTTATGGTGAAGTAATGGCTTCAGGATATAACCTGAGAGAAGGAGTAAAATCTGTTTACTCCTAATGTGAAAGCATATTATAAGTTTTTATCAGAAAGCCCATATCTTTATAGATATGGGCTTTTTAATTGTTTAACAAAGCCTGGTATTAAAATCTGATTACTACATTTTTATCTAATTCATAATAAATGATCAAGTCATTTTATACCGGTATTGCCTTATTGAAACCATATTTTCTGTTTATGCTTTTGGGAATTGCCAGCTCTGCATCTTTGTTGGCACAGTCTAATGAAAATTCAGGAAATCTGCTGGTTCATCAGATTAATTCATCAAAGAATAATCCACGTAACAGTGAGGGAGACTTTATTGAACTGAAAGACGGTCGGATACTTTTTGTTTATAGCCGCTTCATTGGAGGTTCTGGCAGCGATCATGCTCCTGCACAATTGGTTGGACGTTATTCTGCTGATCAGGGTATCAGCTGGACTATTGACGATCAGGTCATCGTCGACAGGGAAGGGGATATGAATGTAATGTCTGTTTCCTTGCTTCGTCTTAAAAATTGTGCCATAGCTCTTGTATATGCCCGAAAGAATTCTTTGAGTGATTGTATACCACAGCTTAGAATTTCGGAGGATGAGGGTAAAACATGGACTAATCCAAAAGCAATTATTCAGGATAAAAAGGGGTATTTTGTGGTCAATAATGATCGGATAGTACAGTTAAAATCCGGCCGGCTTCTGGTTCCGGTATCAATGCATAAAACTCCAGAAACACCATGGAAGAATAAGGGAACAATTCAATGTTATTATTCTGATGATAATGGGCTGAGCTGGCATGCGGGAGATTCAGTATTGACTCCTGTTAATATTATTACTCAGGAACCGGGTTTAGTTGAGTTGAAAAGGGGGAAGCTGATGGTGTACATGAGAGCGAGTGGTGGGACACAATACCAGAGCTTTTCTGAGGATGAGGGCCTGACATGGACCATGGCGGAACCTGCAGCTATTCCATCTCCGATCTCGCCTGCATCTATAAAGAAGATACCGGGTACCGGTGACCTTCTGCTGGTCTGGAATAATAACGGTGCATCCGGCCCCGGTTATTTTAAGAGTATCCGTAGTCCTTTAACTATTGCTGTTTCGAAGTATGAGGGAAAATCATGGCAAAAAATTAAAAATATAGAGGAAGATCCCAATGGAATGTTTTGTTATACAGCAATCCACTTCACCAAAACACATGTATTGCTTGGTTATGGAGTTGGTTTGGGCTTACAAAACTCCTACATCAGAAGACTTAGTCTGGAATGGATCTACAAATAATTTTTAGTGCTTATTGAAAGGCATTCAATCCTGTAATATCCATTCCTGTAATCAGTAAGTGAATGTCGTGGGTTCCTTCATAAGTTATTACCGATTCGAGATTCATCATGTGGCGCATTACAGGATACTCACCTGTTATTCCCATTCCACCCAGAATCTGTCTTGCTTCCCGGGCAATATTTATGGCTGTTTCAACGCTGTTTCTTTTGGCCATAGATATTTGTGCAGGTGTAGCGCGGCCTTCATTTTTAAGTACTCCAAGTCGCCATACCAATAATTGACCTTTGGTTATCTCTGTAATCATTTCAGCTAGTTTCTTTTGTTGAAGCTGAAATCCGCCGATTGGCCGGCCGAATTGCATCCGTTCTCTGGAATAACGCAGAGCTGAATCGTAGCAGTCCATAGCCGCACCCAGCGCACCCCAGGCAATGCCATAGCGTGCCTGGTTTAAACATCCCAGCGGACCTTTGATTCCGCTTATATTCGGGAATATGTTTTCTTTAGGAATTTTAACTTGATTGAATACCAGTTCCCCGGTAGCCGAAGCTCTCAGACTCCATTTACCATGGATTTCCGGAGCCGAAAAGCCTTCCATGCCTTTTTCAACAATCAGTCCCCTGATAATACCTTGTTCATCTTTAGCCCAAACAACAGCAATATCTGCATAAGGTGAATTTGAGATCCACATTTTTGCCCCGTTCAGTATATAATGATCTCCCATGTCTTTAATATTGGTGATCATGCTTCCCGGATCTGAACCATGATCCGGCTCCGTCAATCCAAAACATCCCAGGAATTCGCCGGAAGCCAGTTTGGGCAGAAATTTATTTTTCTGTTCTTCTGAGCCATAAGCAAATATCGGATACATGACCAGAGATCCCTGAACAGATGCCGTTGAGCGGATCCCTGAATCACCCCGCTCAATCTCCTGCATTATCAGTCCGTATGAAATATAATCCAGTCCGGCCCCACCATAATTTGCCGGAATTGTTGGCCCAAAGGCACCCAGTGAGGCAAGTCCTGGAATCAGGTGTCGCGGAAATTCAGCTCTTTGTGCAAAATCTTCAATCACCGGACTTACTTCCTTTTTTACCCAGGCCCTTACTGTATCGCGTATGAGTCTATGTTCCTCAGTCAGAAGTTCATCAGCCAGAAAATAATCCGGGGCTTCATAAAGATCTTTCTTAGATGATCTGTGAACATCTTTCATTTCCTGATCCTGCTTTTGCATATAATTGGTTTTTTCAAAATTACATAAATCGATCCTCATTTGCAGTAATTCAGATTCCAGGGGAAAGTTTTTTTACCGAGGGTTTTCCTCCACTTACCGAATTGTTGCTGTATCCCGCCAGAAAGGTATATGCCGGCTTTGATTGGCGGGGTACATTTGATCAACAATCAAACAAAAAACAAAAAGATGAAAACAATAATCGCACTTAGCACAGTAATTCTAATTACCTTTTCTTTGAATACAAAAGCAGGCATTAAAAGCTCAGATCAATCAAATGACCTGCCCAAATCGATGGTTTCTGTAGCTCCCTTTGTATGGGGTAGCCCTGAGGATCAGGCTCCTGAAGGCTTGAGATTTGTAAAAGCAAGATTTGCAAAAGTACCTGTTGCACCTTTTGTTTGGGGCAGCTCTGATGATTTAGTTGATGCTGTAAAGTCGCTTAAAGGACTGAAGAATCTGAATGTGCCTGTGGCGCCCTTTGTATGGGGAAACCCGGAGGAAACTGCTCCTGAATCATTGAAAAATATCAGGGCCAAAAATGCAGTTGTGCCACTTGCTCCATTCGTTTGGGGTAATCCTGAAGAGGCCGCACCTGAAATTTGAATATTAAAGAATAGATTCTAAATGTGATTGAATAATGGGGAATATCAATAAGATATTCCCCATTATTTATTTCTAAGATTCAGGTTTTTTACTTCAAATTCACTTCTTTTATTCTTTTCCTGGTTTTCTGCTGAGTAGCCATCCTATTGCTGCCCCGGATACACCTCCTAAAAGCGCCATGCATAGTGCATCAACAAAAGACAGTGAAAGTGGCATTAAGTTGTATTGTCCGAAGGAAACGAAATTAGCTCCCAGACCAAACAGGAAGAACAGTATTGCACCCTGAATTGCCCCCTGGATACCTGATTCAACTTTCACTGCATTCAGAAAAAAAGCCAGTAGAATGCCCCATAACAAATTGCCTGCTCCAATTGCCCATATTTCCATAGGTTCTTTCAGGAGTCCGGGGTAGGAGCTCATATTCGCACCAAAATAATCCATTAATAGTATACCATAAATTAAAAATCCCATCAGGAAGATTAATATGCCTCCTGCAATGCCGATTAAGAATGTTTTTGAGTTCATAATGTGTTTTAGTTTAAGGTTTTATAAAGAAAATTACTTTTAAAGTTTGGATTCTGCAACATAAAAATTCTTTAAAGACGAATTTAATCTCTTGTTATTCAGTGATATGTGGCTTTCATTTCTGATTTTTTCAGCATGAATTAGATAAAACCATTTCGACAATAGTTTATATCTTTAAGGTATGGTATGGACTTTAGTTAAAGATGAGTTGCCTGAACAGGCAATAGATGTTCTGTTATTTGACGGCGGACAAATATACTTCGGTTATTATAGTGAAATTTATAATAAGTTTATTGTTGCCGAGGATAAGGTTTCAATCGGGGATTTTACCCATTGGATGAGTTTGCCCGATTTTCCTAAAACCTGAATTCCTTTATTTCCCTATGAAGTAAAACCAACAGTGGTATAACTATCGGTTCGTTAGTCTTGGCGCTTGTTTGGTTTCAGGAGGAGTGGAAGATAGTTCTCCATTTTCATCTACATAAGCGAGCATGTCCTCCAGCTTTCCGCCATTTGAATTCTGTTTACGTTCCTGTTTACGGTGTGCTTTGTCTTCCTTTTTCTTTGCTCTGTTCTTTTCGAGCTGCTTCTTCATGAAGGTTGCCTGGGATTTTGCCATGTCTGTAAATTAATTTATAGTTACTATCCGGTTCAGGTGTATGCAGCCAGAGAGGCATTGAAAATTCAACAAAGAAAAGGATCAGGATTATTCTGTTTAATTACAGGAAAGAAATCAAGATCAGTCGAATTGACCAGCAGGTATGAAAAAGAATAGCTTGTGCTTTGATACAAATCTACTAAAAAATGGGTAAAATGGCAAATTTATATCGTTGCTGGGCATTTTAGTGATTAGTAAATGTGCCAGCAAATAGGGATAAGAAGCTATTCAAATACCATAAGGAATTGATAATAAGTTTATTGATTCCGAATTTATTTGGTAATCCGCTGCCAATAATAATTTAGAACAGCTACAGTTCAATTTCTACTGATGATAATCTGAAATTAATTATGCTTGTTTCAGTTAAGAATTATGGTATTGTTGCCGTTTAATAGTCGAGGTGTTTTAGTTATTTCCCCAGAATTTTTATGAGAGATCCTGCAGATACCTTGTCTGTGAGTAGCATGCCATTCAATAATGAAATTTCTTCCTGTTTGTTTTCCGGCATATTATAACTGTTAAGCGCCTGCTTAAGGGTTCCGCTTTGTTTAACAGGTTTTATCCTTATTCTTTCAGGCTGTTTATTCAGTTTGGAAGCATCTTTCAACTCTTTAAAATTCTTCATTGATTGAAGAAAAATTGGTGAATAATTGTTGAAATCACTCACAGAACTGGCTCCAAGAATAAGGTATATATTTTTATTGTACTGAATAAGATAGGATAGAGTTCTGACTGAAGATGCCTGTTGTTGCTGTTCCGGCTTGACATCGGCAGTCATGGATATAGCATTCAAGCCATTTACTGTAATCTGGTTTGACTCGATTACCTGAAGGTTGTTTTTCTGTATCAGATTACTGGCAGCTTCCTGAAGTGAATTTCCGGGAGAAAGGGTCATCATAAGGAGTGCTTTGCCATCTTTGGGTGCCATTTGTACCTTTTGTGGCGTGTTCTGATAATTCCAGCCTTGAGGGGTATTGAACTGGAGCTTTAATTCAGGATGATAAAAAACATTGTTTTCCAGAAAGCCTTGTTTAGGATCTTCTCCGTAGATCAAACCTTCAATCCTTCTCAAATAGCTTTCTCTGTTTACTTTAGGGTTGCTCAGGCTTAGTTTCTTTTTCCATTCTTCCGACAATTTTGAAACAGCAATATTCCGCTCTCCTGGGTTTGGGTGTGTAGACATAAAATCAGGCAGTTCTGCACCCTCTGTTCCTGCTCTTTGTCTTTCGAGGGTGTTAAAAAATCCGGCCATTTCTTTTGCATCATAACCTATTTTTGATGAATATTCTACTCCCAATTCATCCGACTGCCGCTCAGCATCCCGCCCAAATTTCAGGAATAACAAGCCTAAACCCTGCGATAATGGATCGGCGAATTCTGCAATTTGAGGTACCAGAATCATACTGCCAATTAATCCCACCTGTCCAAGAATGGCTTTGCTTTGCTGGGAAACTGAGTGTCTTGCTGTAATATGTCCTATTTCATGTCCTAAAACACCTGCAAACTCTGCTTCATTATTGAAGTGAGCCATGATACCTCTGGTAAAATAAACATATCCTCCAGGTACAGCAAATGCATTTAGAACTTCTGAGTCGACAATTTTAAATTCATATTTGAGATCAGGCCTGTGAGATATAGCCGACATTTCATTTCCTTTCTGGGTGATGAATTCCTGCAGTATTTTATTCTCATATAGTCCGTATTGAGCAACAATTTGGGGATCTGCATCAGCACCCATGGCTATTTCCTGGCTTTCAGACATCAGAACAATCTGTTTTTTTCCGGTAACCGGGTTAACAGCACAGGAGTTTGTCAATAGAAGCGATGCACCTAAACAGATCAGGATTAATTGATTTTTCATGTCTTATATTTATGAATAATCGTTCAATATTCAAGCCAAAATAGATAAACTAGTTTAATAAGTGGTGATATTGTCTTCTATTACCGTTCCGATCACTATTCTAGAAAATCTATAATTAGAGCAAGCATCAGTGGATTATGTAAATCATCCTGATGCATTTACTTGATGTTATTACAGTTCACGTATCCAAATATTGCGAAAGCTAATGGCTTCACTTGGATCTCCATGATCCTGCAATTTGATTGGCAATGGTCCGTGTTTCTTGTAAAAAGGAGGACCGATATATACTGTTTCACCTTTTAGTTCTATGTTGTTCTGGATTAAAATCCCATTGTGCAATACACTCACTCTGGCGGCAGATTTCAACGTCCCATTTTCATGGAATACCGGTGCTGTCCAAACAACGTCGTATGACTGCCATTCACCGGGTTTTCTGGATGCATTTACCAGCGGGATAAATTGTTTATAAATGCTTCCGGCCTGACCATTACTATAGGTTACGTTATTGTAGGAATCGAGTACCTGCAATTCATAACCCTCATCCCCATTGCCTGTTGATCCCAGAAATACTCCACTATTGCCTCTAGCCTGACCAGAACCCGTAATGTTTTCTGGTATATACCATTCAAGATGCAATTGGTAGTTTGAAAATGATCTTTTGGTCTGAATATTTCCAGTCCCTTTTTTAACTGTGAATTGTCCCTTAGAAACGATCCATTTTGCCGGAGATTGATCTTTAGCAGTTACCCATTGGTTCAGGTCATTTCCTCCAAATAGTATAATTGCATCTTCAGGTGCTGATAATGCACTTTTTTGAGGTTGAACAATCTTTGGGACCGGTGACCATACTTCTGTGTCTTTTGGATTTGCCTGCTGGGCATTACTGCTGTTTATAATTACAGTTAAAATGGATGCGAGTAAAATGGTTCTTTTCATCTGTTTATTTTATTGTTTTTATCCCGCATGTGCGGCATGGAGTGGATTCTGGTGATTAAAATTTAAACAAGGTATGAATTTGAGCGAATGAAATTAATTAATATTTTTTGTTTGGTATAATTATTCAAATGAACAATAAATTAGGCCGTTCTGCCGCCGAGTATATTTTAATTAAACTATTTTTGTTTAATGGGAATGATCAAACAAAGGGTAAGCTTAAACGGGATCCGTTTTTTTTCATATCATGGATTTTATCCGGAAGAGCAAGTCCTTGGTACAGAGTTTATTGTCGATATTGATACTGAACTTGAGGTATTTGGTTCAGGTGATGATGATATTGCTAATACTGTAAATTATGAACGATTATTGCATATTGCATCAGAGGAAATGAAAATTCCGCGCAAGTTGATAGAAACTGTAGCGCATAGCATCTTAGATCGGATCAGGCATGAGTTTCTTGCTGTTCAGGTGATTCGTATTGCTATACATAAGATGCATCCAACAATGGGTGCCGAAGTAAATAATTCAACCATTGAACTTTCGTTCAGCAGATAGTATGTCTTTTAACAGGATTAGTAAGGATATTTTAACAGAGATCTCTGAAATTGTTGGAGCAGAGTACGTTTTTACGGAACATGAAGATCTGGAGAAGTACTCCCATGATGAAACTGAGGATCTGATTTTCTATCCTGAAGTAGTCGTCAGGCCGAATAGTAAAGAACAAATCTCAAGCCTGCTCAGGTTATGTAATAAGCATCTGATTCCTGTTACACCCAGAGGTGCCGGTACGGGACTGAGTGGTGGGGCTTTGCCGGTAATGGGCGGACTGATGATCTCGATGGAGAGGTTTGATAAGATTATTGAGATTGATGAGCGCAATCTTCAGGCAACACTTGAGCCAGGAGTAATTACCGAAGTTTTCATGAATGCTGTTGCTGAAAGGGGATTGTTATATCCGGTAGACCCCTCCAGCAAGGGCTCCTGTTTTATAGGGGGAAATATTGCTCATGGAAGCGGTGGACCAAGGGTTGTGAAATATGGAACCATCAGGGAATATATATTGAATCTTGAGGTGGTGCTTCCGGATGGAGAAATTATCTGGACGGGGGCTAATACACTTAAGTATGCTTCAGGCTATAATCTCACTCAATTAATGATCGGATCAGAAGGTACACTCGGTATCATAACTAAAATGGTGCTAAAACTTATTCCATGTCCTACTCAAAATCTGGTTATGCTGGCATCTTTTCCTGGCAATGAGCAGGCTTGTGAGGCAGTTTCTGCGATTTTTCGTGCTGGAGTAACACCTTCTACACTTGAGTTTATGGAGAGGAGAGCGGTTGAATGGGTAATAGAATATGATCACTTTCAGTTCGACCTTAAAGAGGAAGCAAAGGCCTTCTTAATGATTGAGGTGGATGGGAATGATTTGGATGTACTTATGGCTGAATGTGAAAAGATCAATGAAGTACTGGAGAGAAATTCCTGTTCAGATGTACTTTTTGCAGATACTGCATCTCAAAAAGAGGCTATATGGAGATTAAGACGTACAATGCCACTATCTGTAAAGTCAAATTCAGTTTACAAGGAGGAAGATACAGTGGTGCCAAGGGCAGAGTTGGCGAAATTAATTCATGGAATTAAGGAAATTGGATCCAGGTTTGGATTTCAGTCTATTTGTTACGGCCATGCCGGAGATGGAAATGTGCACATCAATATCATTAAGGGTAATATGTCTGATGAGGACTGGAATACAAAATTAAAATTGGGTATCCGGCAAATATTTGAATTAACTGTCTCCCTCGGAGGTACTATATCCGGAGAGCATGGTATCGGATCTGTACAGCGGGAGTACATGGATGTCAAATACTCTGCGGTTCATCTTAACCTCATGCGTGGTATTAAATCGGTTTTTGATCCTAACGGAATACTGAATCCCGGTAAGATATTCTGATCCTGCAACCTGAATTTCACAAGCTAATTACTCAAAATTGTACTTCATGCTATTTTTCATCTTAAGGCGCTGCTTTTCAGGGATTAGGGCGGGTTTTTGAAGCAAATAGTCAAAACAGACACATAGTGTTTGCCCCGTGGTACATATTTCCTCATTGCCATTAATGTTTGTTACCAGAACGTATTCCATTTCAAAACTACTATTGCCAATTTTTGAAGTTCGGACATAAGCATACACATTATCAGAAAGCAGAATTGGTTTAAGATAATCAACAACTGATCTTCTGATTATTATTCCAAGTGATTTCCAGTCCCATTCAACAATTTCAGCCCAGTAAGCTGATCTTGCTATCTCAAAATAGGTAAGATATATGGCGTTATTAACATGGCCTAAAGCGTCTATGTCGGCAAAACGAAGGGGAATTTGAGTCTTAAAATGGTATCCTTTCATATCAAAATTGTCATTATGGCAGCAATAAATAAATATTTATGCCAGTTTGTCTTTTGTTCTGCTTTGTTTTTGTGCAATATGCAAAATGGTACACACATTGTCGAATAGTTGGAAATAACTAATTAAAAATTTAGGAGGATATCAAAATGGCACTTGTAAAATTTGCAAACGGAAACACAAACAAAGTATTTAAACCGGCTTATAACGATGTTTTTGAGTCGTTTTTCAATGCCGATCCCTTTTTGTCTAAAAGTACATTAAATCGTAATCCGGCAGTAAACATTGCTGAAAATGAAAATGAATTTCACATTGAATTAGCTGCTCCCGGGCTTAGGAAAGAAGATTTTAAGATCAGTCTTGAGCAAAATCTTTTAAGTGTATCGGCAGAAAGGAAAGAAGAAAAGACAGAGGCAGATGAAGCTAAGAAGTACAACAGAATTGAGTATAACTATTCATCTTTTATGAGAACATTTACCTTGCCTGAAACTGCAGACCATGCTAAGATTACCGCAGAGTATAAGGATGGAATTTTATTTATAACTGTAGCAAAGAAGGAAGAAGCAAAGATCTTGTCGAGAGAGATAGCAATCAGCTAAGTTTGAAGCTGAATATGTTTTAAAAGGCAGGCGGAATTCCGTCTGCCTTTTCTATTTAAATTGCGTCTTAAGCTGTAAAATCGTAATTTTGCCGCATGGTGAGAGAAATTTTAGAGAATAAGCGAAAAGCCTTAAAAATCAATTTGGATGAATCAATTTATGGAACTTTTGCGGAGATAGGAGCGGGTCAGGAAGTCGCAAGAAATTTTTTCACTGCCGGGGCAGCTTCAGGAACAATTGCGAAGACAATGTCGGCATATGATATGGTTTTTAGCAATTCCATTTATGGGGAAGAGGAATCTGGCCGTTATGTTTCTGAGTCGAGGCTCGATAAAATGATACAGCATGAGTTCGGGCTTTTGTCGGAACGGCTCTGCGGACCAAAATATTCCGGGAAAACCTTTTTCGCTTTTGCAGATACTGTAACAACTCTCAACTTCAATAAAACCAATGATCCCCATGGCTGGCTGGGCATCAGGTTTCAACTGAGCCCCGGAGGTGAGCCAAATGATATTGTTTTTCATGTCAGACTTCTGGATAGTGATTCAAATCTGCAGCAGAATGTTCTGGGAATATTAGGAGTTAACCTGGTCTATGCTGCTTATTACTATCATGATGATATACAGTCGATGATCGAATCGCTGGTCGATAATTTGGCTGTAGGCTCCGTAGAAATTGATCTGATCAGTCTGAGTGGGCCTGAATTCAAGAATGCAAACGACCGGCTGGTAAACTTATATCTGATAGCCAAAGGCTTTTCAGGAGCAGCAATTTTTGATAAAAATGGTCATGCACGCCAATCTAAGGATGTGCTCTATAAAAAGGATGTGATGATCCTTCGGACAAAATTTGGTCAGAAATCTACCCCAAACTTCGATTTGTTTAATAAAGCAGTTGAGCAATTTAAGCATACTCAAAAGGTGAATGACAAGAATATCATTGTCATGATTGAGGTTTTAATGACCAATTTTCTTGAAGATAAATCAGAACTAAATAATGAGGATCTTGAAAAATTTGCAAAACGTGCCGAAGAGCTTTGTGCAACAGGGAATTATGTAATAGTATCTGATTTTGCCCGAAATCATAAATTGGCACAATACCTATCGCGTTGCAGCCCCAAAAGCGTTGGTATATCAACCAATATTGCAAACCTGAAAAATATATTTAACTCTGAAAATTACGGAGAAAATTACACAGACGAACTCCTGGCCTATATCAGTGATCTGTTCAGTAAGAATGTAAGGCTCTATGCCTATCCTTACCTTGACAAGAAAAATAAGCAGATTATTACCACTCGAAATATGCCTGTATCCAAAGAATCAAA
>CAZTRY010000001.1:54865-61738 GCA_964616525.1 uncultured Sphingobacterium sp.
TTTCTCATATTGATATACTGCAGCGGCTGTCCAAAATCATCGCTCCGGCAAAGTGCAATCACAGCTTGTAAATCATCTATTTTCTTGCCCTGAACTCTAACCTGATCGTCCATGATAGAAGCCTGAACTTTCAGTCCGCTGTCTTTTATTTTTTTGACAATTTTTTTGGCAGCTTCCTTGTCGATTCCTTCTTTAATTTTAATTTCTTTTCGAAGCATATTTCCTGAGGCATATTGTTCCTTTCCGAGGTCCATGCTGCCAGGGTCAAGGTTATGTTTCACCATCCGCGATATAATTGCATCCTGAATCGCTTTCAGGCGCATATCATTTTCAGTGATGATGGTGATTTCGTTCGTCTTTTTATCGAGTTCTACGCTACTTTTTGAATCGTTAAAATCATATCGATTTAAGATTTCTTTTTTTGCAGTATTGATTGCATTATCGAGGGTTTGTCCGTCGATCTTACTTACGATGTCAAATGTTGGCATAATTATTATTCTATTGTTAATCAATTTTTGTTAATACCTTTAAAGATTGCATTTAAAGATTACATTTCTCTAAAAGAATAATTATGAAAGCAAATAAAGTAAAAACATCTGTAAAGGATGTAAAAAAGAAAACAAAACGTGTTGTTAAAAAGGAATTGGAAACAACTATTTCTGATAAGTTCTTTGAAGCAATGAGGAGTCTTGGACATGATGCAGAAAAATTCTCCAAGGAGATTAAAAAGACCAGTAAATCCTTAGCAAAAAAGATTGCGGCAAAGTATAAAGATGTTAAAAGTGTGGTTGAAGACAAATTGGAAAGTAAGGCTAAGAGTATAAAACCAAAAAGTATCAGCAAGTCAGGCGCTGCGGCAGGTAAATCTGTACTTTCTTCAGTAAAGAAAGCCGAAAAGGTTGTAGCCCGTGTGAGTAAGGCTGCAGTAAAAGCCAAAGCTCCAAGTCTTGTAACTTCCGGTGCTGGTGCAGTAAAGTCAGTTGCAAAGAAACCTGCTGTAAGAACGCGAAAGAGCCCAATAGCAGTATCAGCATCTAAAGCAGCGAAAGGCAAGTCCGCTGTCAGTAAAGCAGCCCCTGTAAAAGCAAAGCCGACTGCTTCCGGCAACAAAAAGCCTGCTTCAAAAGCTGTTTCACCGGCTGCTGTTGCCAAGCCGGTGGAGAACTCAAGTGCTCCTTCAACTGAAAAATAATAGATTAATGTAATTCACGTTTCATACTTAACGTGAACTTAATATTTTGTTAATATTAATTTTTGAATTTTACAGTCCCGGCCACAGGTACGGGATTGTTTATTTATGCCAATGCCTAAGAATATTCCTTTAATAAATCGCGAGGTCAGTTGGTTATACTTTAACGACCGGGTATTGCAGGAGGCCGCTGATAAATCAGTCCCCCTCGTTGAAAGAATTCGATTCCTGGCCATTTTTTCTTCAAATCTGGATGAATTCTACCGGGTAAGGGTTGCTACACTCAACAGGCTTTCAAATCTTAATACCAGGTCAAAAGCAATCCTGGGATTTAGTCCCCGGAAAATATTAAACCAGATCAAAAGTATTGTTGTCAGACAAGAGCGTAAATTCAATCATTTGTATGAGGACGTCATTGTAAAGGAACTGGAGAGGGAAAGGATTTTTTTAATAAATGAAACGCAGTTGAATGTTACGCGTGGCTCATTTGTGAGGGAATATTTCAGGGAAAAGATTCTGTCGACGCTTGTGCCGGTAATGATCAATAAAAATGAACCATTTCCTGAACTTAAGGATCGGGCTATCTATCTTTTTGTGAGGCTGGTTCAGTCAAAAAATAAAGAGAAAAGCAGATTCGCCCTCATCGAGATTCCAACAGATGTTTCAGGTCGGTTTATTGTACTTCCCGAAACAAATAATCTTAAATTCATCACATTGATCGACGATATTGTCAGATATTGTCTTGACGATATTTTTTTCATTTTTGTATACGAGAGTATTGAGGCATACTCTGTGCAGCTAACCAGAGATGCAGAGTTGGATCTTGATATACATGTCAGTGAAAAGTTTATAGACGCACTCTCTAAGAGCCTCCTAAAAAGAGGAAAGGGTAAGCCTATGCGCTTATTGTATGACACTGATATGCCACTCGATATGCTTACTTATCTGGTAGCTGAATTAGATTTGACTGCCGATGGACTTATCCCCGGTAACCGTTATCATAATTTCAAGGATTTTATCAGCTTTCCGAATGTAGGAAGGCCTGAATTGGAATATCCTAAAATGTTAGCCCTTCCGGTTACTGATCTTTCCAGTGTGAGCAGCATCTTTGCACAGATTTCCAGAAAGGATTATCTGATAAATTTACCTTATCAGTCTTTTGATTATATTATACATTTCCTCAGGGAAGCAGCGATAGATCCAAAGGTTCGGGAGATTAATATTACACTTTATCGTCTGGCAGAAAATTCCAGAATTATTCACGCTCTTATTAATGCTGCTAAAAATGGCAAAAAGGTGAGCTGCTTGCTGGAACTTAAGGCAAGGTTTGATGAGCAGGCAAATATTTACTGGACCAACAGGCTGGAAGAAGAGGGTGTAATAGTTAATTATGGAATGCCAGATTATAAAGTGCATTCAAAAATTTGTTTGGTAAGAAGGACAGAAAAGGGGAAGGATAGCTATTATGCAAATCTTGCTACCGGAAATTACAATGAAAAAACAGCAAAGCTTTATTGCGATCATAGCTTATTTACTGCAAATCCTTTAATTACTTCCGAACTGGTAAATTTTTTTGATGGACTACAGAAGCAGGCTTTTTACAGTTCGTATAAGTATTTGATCGTTTCACCACTTGAAAGCAGGCGAAAAATAAATCTGCTGATTAATAAAGAGATAAAGATTTCAAAAGCGGGGAAAAATGCCAGCATAATACTTAAAATGAATAGTTTAACAGATACTGCTATCATTGAGAAATTATATGAGGCCAGTAATGCGGGTGTTCAAATTAAGTTAATTATTCGCGGGATGTGTTGTCTGGTGCCGGGACTTGCAGGATTTAGTGAAAATATTGAAGTGATTAGCATAATAGATCGTTATCTTGAGCATGCGAGGGTTTGGATATTTGGAGTTAAGGGCAGGCAAAATGTATATCTTTCTTCTGCTGATATGATGTCAAGAAATCTGGATCACCGGGTAGAAGTAGGCTTCCCGATATTGGATGCCGGAATCAGGTCAGAGATTCTGGATATCATTAATATTCAGCTAAGGGATAATACCAAGGCTAGAGAAATAAATGAGCTGAATAATAATCGATATCGTAAGACTGGTACGAAGGCTATAAATCGTGCTCAGACTGACATATATACCTATTTAAAATATAAAAAATAATACTTTGAGATACGCAGCCATAGATATCGGTTCGAATGCCGTCAGATTGTTAATTGCCGATATAATACAAAACAATAAGACTGTTTCATTTAAAAAAAATACGCTCATCAGAGTCCCTTTGAGGCTTGGGGATGATGCTTTTCTTGATAAGTTAATATCTCCAAATAAAACTGAAGAGCTTATCAAGACCATGATAGCATTCCGTAATCTGATCGATGTTTACAAGGTCAAAGATTATATGGCTTGCGCAACGTCTGCAATGCGGGAGGCAAAAAATGGTTCTTTACTTGTGGAAAAAATTAAGGCTGAAGCAGGATTAGACCTTGAAATTGTGGAAGGGCAAAGGGAAGCCAATATTATTTACTCAAGTCATATTGAACAAAGTCTCGACCGGAAAAAGAATTACTTATATATTGATGTTGGTGGTGGTAGTACTGAACTTTCTGTCTTCAGCAATGGAGAATTGATCTCGTCCCGTTCATTCAACCTAGGGGGGATCAGAATCCTCGATAACCAGGACAAAGATGAAACCTGGGCTGAAATGAAGGATTGGGTAAAGAATGTGGCCCAATCTTATAAAAACCTTTCGGGAATTGGTACAGGAGGAAATATTAATAAACTGTTTAAAATGTCTGAAGGAAAGGATGGTTCTCCTCTATCTTTTACAAAGCTTAGGGAATTATATTCTTATCTGAATTCTTTTTCCCTAAAAGATCGGATTAATGTCCTCGGATTGAATCAGGATAGGGCAGATGTTATTATTCCAGCCTCTGAGATTTATCTTACAGTTATGAAATGGGGAGGTGTAAAGCAAATATTTGTACCAAGGGTAGGTCTGGTAGATGGTATAATTCAGCTATTGATTGACAAGAACTTTCCGGATTGATTGGAGCGGCTGATTTATTAATTAAGATTCAACAATCTTTCTTGAACCCACCCAAATAAAATAGGTTATAACCGGGGCCATGATCACATCCAAAGTATAATGCACATGTTGCAAAAGCACTGCAATTCCAATGAAAATGGTAGCAGCAAGTGCAAGCATTTTATCCTTTCTCTTCTTCAGACATAAGAACATCAAAAACATAGCAGCGGTGTGCCCTGAAAAGAACAGATCTTTTGTAATGAATTTTGGCCCATAAAAATGATTGCTGATAGGGTCATGAATAGGGATAAGATCTCTGGGTGCATCGAGAGGAATTAATCCGATAGATACGAAACGCGATAAATTAATCAGAATAAAGCCCCATAGAAAGGTTAAAAATAAATTGGGATCCTGTTTAAAACGACTGAATGTCAATAGAGTCATCGACCAGATTGTAATGAAAATAAAAAGAGAAAGGTCGTATGCGGGAAGCCATTCTAACAAATAATCATTGAACTTAATCCCATTTCTTTGCTCTATAGCCTGATAAAAGAATGGCAGGGCAAGCAGAATAAATGAGATGAGAATCAAACCGGTAATGCATTTTTTTCTGTAATCAGATGATTGCCAGTTGTCTCTCCATACACTTACAATAGCTCTTTGTTCAGACATGAATTTTCATTTTTTTTAAGCTTGCAAAAGTACATGATAAAAACATTATTTTAAAAAATAATCCTAAACATTAATTGTTAGAATTATTGAATGCAGAATTTAAAAAATGCATGAACTGAGCTTAATCTAAATCTGTTTTAACCTGAGTTCTACCTTTAAGTATTTTAAAATGTTGTTTTGAACTCATATAATCATAATAAACAGAATTCTTGAAATATTATTGTGTTATCCAACCGGATGGATTTACAGGTGTGCCACCTTTCCAAATTTGAAATTGCATTTCAGTTAAGTCCTCGCTTACATCGGTTGCCACTGTACCAATACTTTGCCTTGCAGTAACATCCTGGCCTGCAGTTACACTTGTATTCTTTAACTTGGAATAAATGGAGAAATATTCTCCATGACGAATGATAATAGTATAAGAATTGACCAGATAAATTACTTTACTCACTTTTCCTCCATAAACAGCATAAACATTAGCTCCCGGGGCCGTTTTTATGTTAATACCCGGATTGAAAATGGTTACATTATTGAACTTTTGCTGTCCGAAGCCCTGAGTAATAACTCCCTGAGCCGGCTTTTGCATCCTCCCGCGACTGCCCAGGAAGGATGAGGAGAGTTTGGCATCCTCCGGACTTGAAGCTAAAATGGATGATCCGCTTGCTACAGGTTTTGCAGGCTTGGGTTTTTCGGTATTATCTTTTGCTTTTGTTGCTGATTCAGCGGCGGCAGCCAGTCTTTTACGTTCAGCTTCTTTGCGTTGTGCTGCCAGAATCTCTTTCCGAATTGCCTCCTGTATTGCCTTGTTTAGGGTATTTGCCTCCTTTTGTTTTTTGGAGAGCTGTTGCTGTAGCTCCTTTTGTTTCCTGGTCAGGCCTGTTAATATTTTCGACTGCTGTTCCTTATCCTTACCTAAGGTTTGCTTCTCATCTAACTGATCCATCAGGAGATTTGTTTTCTCCTTTTTGTTCTGGTCGAGTTCATTGATTTGTTTTTTCAGGCTTTTTTGAGTTGAAATAATCTCCTTTGCCTGTCTTTTACGAAAGGTTCCAACCTGCTGAATATAGCGGAGCCGCATATAAGCCTGGTTAAAATTATGCGAAGCGAATACAAACATCAATTTATTGTAGGAGCCCTGGTTTTTGAATGCAAAAACAATCATTTTTGCATACTGTGCCTTCAGCTTGTTCAGGTTTGACTGAAGTGAAATTACCTCTGTAGTATTGCTGATAATTTTCGTATCAAGCATCTTAATTTCAGAGTTTATTGTCCTTATTTTATCTTCTCTTAGTCTGATCTGAGTATTTAACAGATTGATCTGGTTAAGGGAAAGCTTCTTGTTTTTATCAATCTTACTGCGGCTTCTTTTTAATTCTTCTATCTCTCTGCTTATAGCTTCTTTTCGTTTTTTGAGTGCTGAGCTGCTCTGGCCGGATACGGATTGCACAGTAATCATCAAAACTAAAAAGCTAACCAATTTCAAAAATCGCATAGAGGGAATAATTTACCCGGCAAAACTATTAAGATTAGCCGAAAATCCGGATATATTTATCATTTATTGTTCCAAACGATCACAATTAATTTCGGCGATTTTGGCTGAAATTCTTATTACTTTTGCTGCACTATCCTGAACAATGTCTGGTAAAAAACATCCGATTTATAATCTTCAGTTTGCACTTTTATGCCTGAGCTCATTTCTGTTTTCTGCCAGTTTCAACATGTTGATTCCAGAAATGCCAGCCTATCTTACCGGCCTGGGGGGTGCAGAATATAAGGGTTATATTATTGCTCTCTTTACACTTTCTGCCGGGATTTCCAGACCATTTAGCGGGAAATTAACAGATAAAATCGGCCGGGTTCCGGTAATGGCTGTTGGCTCATTTGTTTGTGTTGTTTGTGGCTTATTGTATCCAATACTGACCAGTGTTGCCGGATTTTTATGGTTAAGGTTGTTTCATGGTTTCTCTACGGGTTTTAA
>CAZTRY010000001.1:61838-96750 GCA_964616525.1 uncultured Sphingobacterium sp.
AAAAAGGAACCTTTCCGCTTTGCTATGATGCAGATCAACCGGACAGAAGTCATCGAAGTCAGGGTTTTGGTTGCTGCTTTCATTACCTTTTTTTCCTACCTGAGTTATGGGATTATACTAACGGTAATTTCAGACTGGGGAGAACATCTTGGGGTTTCAAACAAAGGGCTATTTTTCATGGTTTTTACTGTTTCTTCTCTCTTAATACGGTTTGTATCCGGGAAGATGTCCGACAGGATTGGCAGGGTTCATATTATTAAGCTCTCACTGATAATTCTTGTAATATCTCTGCTCTTGATAGGATTTGCTGATGCGCCGCTGAGCCTGATGATTGGTTCTGCAGTTTATGGGGTAGCAACAGGAATGTTATCTCCTGCAATCACCGCCTGGATTATAGACCTCAGCCATCCTGACCATCGTGGAAAAGCAGTTGCAACAATGTATATCGCCCTGGAAGCAGGTATTGGTCTGGGTGCCTTTTTTGCAGGAAGTTTCTACATTACCGATGTTAATATGATACCTCCCATATTTTATGCGGCGGCTATCATAACCTTCATTGCCTATCTCTACTTACAGCTTATCTATAAAAGAAAAGCCAGCATTATTCCGCAGGATGAATCCTCAAATTCTTAAAGATCTGGTCAGTATTGCTATGCCTTATGGCAAATACAAAGGGCGGCTTATTTGCGACCTTCCTGAATATTACCTGGTATGGTATGAAAATAATGGCTTCCCACCGGGTAAGATTGGGGTACTTCTGGCTACAATGTATGAGATTAAGCTTAACGGACTTGAATACTTGCTTAAACCTATCAGAAAATAATAGATAAGGCTTTTATTAGCATAATAGAAATACTAATATTGTTAGTATTTCTAAAATCTTATTATATTTGAATACTTGAGAGTTTTTAAAGAATGTACGCTATAGTCGATATTGAAACAACCGGAGGGCATGCAAGTGCCAATGGAATCACTGAAGTTGCAATATTGGTACATGATGGCCGGAAGGTAATTGATCAATACAAAACCTTAATCAATCCGCTTAAGCCTATTCCAATTTATGTTCAGGCGCTTACCGGAATTGATGATGAAATGGTCAGTACAGCACCGAAATTTCAGGATATTGCACATCGTATTTATGAACTCCTGCATGATAAGGTGTTCGTAGCGCATAATGTCAATTTCGATTTTTCTTTTCTGCATTTTCATCTTGCCGCGGCCGGCTTTAATTTGCAGACAAGAAAACTCTGTACTGTTCGCCTGAGCCGGAAAATAATTCCCGGACTGGCTTCCTATAGTCTTGGGAGATTATGTAAGGAAGTTGGTATAGAAATTCAGGACAGGCATCGGGCATTGGGAGATGCTAAGGCAACTGCAAAACTTTTTTCAATGCTGATTGAAAGGGATAAAGAAGGACATATCAGCAAAACCCTTAATCAACGATCAAGGGAACAATCACTCCCGCCTCATCTTCCAAAAGAGGATATGGACAAGCTCCCGGCTGTCCCCGGAATCTATTATTTTCATAACTCAAAGTCGAAAGTTATTTATGTAGGAAAGGCTAAGAATATCCGGAAAAGAGTGGCAAGTCATTTCGCCAACAATAAGCCCAACAGGCAAAAGCAGGATTTTTTGAGGGAAATACATCATATAACCTTTCAGGAATGTGGTACCGAACTCATGTCATTTGTTCTTGAAGCAGTTGAGATCAAACGCCTTTGGCCAGCTTATAACCGATCTCTGAAAAAGTTTGAATATGCCTATGCTTTATATTCATTTGAGGATCAGAATGGTTATATGCGACTGGTAGTTGATAGAAAGAAGAAATTCTCAAAGCCGCACTATACATTTAATGGAATAACTGAAGGGTATAATCTGATCAAAAGTCTGATTACCGGATTTAACCTATGTCCTAAACTTTGTTTTGTACAGCGTAACAATGATCCCTGTGTTCCAATGGGAGAGAACCCCTGCAAAGGAGCTTGTGAACAGCTTGAATCAGTTGAGCTCTATAACGAACGGGTAACTTTAGCCATAGATAGCCTGAGTTCGGTGCTTCCCGGATTTTTGCTGATTGATGAGGGCCGAACATTTGAGGAAAAAAGTTGTTTATTAATGGAGAATGGTCAGTTTTTTGGGATGGGCTACATTGCTTCTGATTTAGCTGAGGCTGATATCAACTTAGTTAAAAAACATTTAACCCCTTATCCTGAAAATGACTACATCCGAAATATGATTTTGAATGCAGCACTCCGTTTTCCGCATAAGGTCAGAGCAATTTATGTGAATTAAACTACACTGATTCCTGATTTCCGGACAGTTTAATTTCAAATACCTTCTCCATCTGCTTCAAAATGTATTTAAACTTTATGGAATAATAATTGCCTTTAGGTTAATGTCTGAAAATGCGTGCATTTTTTATTTTTTATC
The DNA here is from genome assembly GCA_964616525.1 of uncultured Sphingobacterium sp. GTDB lineage: Bacteria > Bacteroidota > Bacteroidia > Sphingobacteriales > Sphingobacteriaceae > Daejeonella. The sequence goes on from CAZTRY010000001.1 coordinate 64,269, forward strand.
ATTAACTTAAAGAAACTTAAATCAAAACACAATGAAAAAGCAAATCTATCTTTTACTAATCGCTATGCTCTTAGCATCAAGCTCAGTTATGGCAAATGATGTAAAGTCGAAGCCTGCATTAACAGAAAATCAGATAGCCCGGGCCGGTGAAATTACCCGCAGAGTTGAAGAAATCAAAAATATGGATAAATCTGCATTAAGTCGTGTGGAGCGTAAAGCATTAAGAAATGAATTGCTGGAAATGAAAAAAGAAGCAAAGGCGATGAGTGGCGGTGTATATCTTTCTGTCAGTGCTATTATCATTATCCTCTTGGTATTGATCCTGATTTTATAAGCTGGTATTCTATAAACCTATGAATAAAAAAAGCTGCCTTTGCAGCTTTTTTTATTTAATAATACCGAAAGTGATTATTTGTATTTACACAAATAGGAGGTTTGAGCCAGAGTCCGGACTGTAAATGATTGGTTTGCATCAATTTCGAATGCATCACCTTTTCGGAAAATTTTCCAGGTATTATTGCCGGGTAATTTAGCTTCAAGCTCACCCTCAATTATTAACATTGTTTCATGCATGGATGTCCCGAATTCATATTCGCCGCTTTCAATGACACCAATTGTTGATTTCCCTTCGGGAGTCTGATACCCAAGAGATTTTACTGCACCTTCAAAATACTCGCTTACTGTTATCATAAAAGAATTGTTTACCCGCGAATTTAAAAAAATATCCTAATCCTTACTCCCCTTAAATCAAACCGGCTAGAAACCAATGTTTTAAATTTGAAATATGTTCAAAACAATCTTCCCGGTTTCAAATCTCAAAGCAAGTACGGGCTTTCTCATAGTTTTTTCGCAATTTAGAAGTTGTAAATATCAAGGTTAATGAGGATACTGTATGCTATTCAGGGCACAGGAAATGGACATTTAAGCAGGGCGATGGATATAATCCCCTGCCTTATGAAGCATGCTGATGTTCATATTCTTGTTAGTGGTATTCAGGGAGATCTCGTTCTGCCATATCAGCTTAGCTATAAGTTTCGGGGACTTAGTTTTATTTTTGGTAAGTCGGGTGGGGTTGATATCTGGAAGACATGTATAAAATCGAATATCAGAAAGCTTGTAAAAGAGATTAACTCTCTTCCTGTCGAAGACTATGATCTTGTAATCAATGATTTTGAACCTGTTTCTGCCTGGGCATGTTACGCTAAGAATGTTCCATGTATTGGTTTAAGTCACCAGTCGGCAGTTCTTGCCGAGGAAGCACCCAAAACAGACGCTATAGATGTAGTTGGCAAACTTATCCTCAAAAATTATGCGCCCAATACTGAACAGTACGGCTTTCATTTCAAACCTTATGCTCAAAATATTTTTACACCTGTAATCAGAAAGCAAGTCAGGGATGAGGAAGTTAAGAACCATGGACACTATACGGTCTATTTACCTGCTTATGATGATCCTCATTTGATCGCCACTCTTACCAAGTTCGGGAATGTGAATTGGGATGTATTCTCGAAGCATAATCATAAGCCCTATAAAGTCAGGAATGTTTCTGTTCAGCCCATTCATAATGAGCGTTTTATCAGGAGTATGGCGAGCTCAGAGGGGATACTTTGCGGTGCAGGTTTTGAAACACCGGCCGAAGCCTTATACATGAAGAAGAAGCTTTTGGTTGTTCCAATGAAGAATCAATATGAGCAGCAATTGAATGCAGCGGCATTAAGTCAGATGGGAGTTCCGGTCATTAGAAATTTAGACAGAAGATTTGATATAGTGATCAACAACTGGATAGAATCAAATAGAATTATTGAGGTCGATTATCCGGATAGGACTCAGGAGATTATTGATCAGATTATTGAAAAACATTGCAGCATTGCAATGATCAGGGATATTCGTAAATCAGGTTGATACCGCTTATTGTTCTGAAATTAGAAATTATTCGCAGAGCATTACATAGGCTCCTGCAGGATCCTGTACCAGACAATAATAGCCTTCACCCATTTTTCTTTTACTGCCCCATACTTTTCCTCCAAGTTTTTTGCAGATCTCAAGACTTTCATCCAGATTTTCTACCGTGATGTACATAAGCCATTGTGCAGGGATATCTTTATTAACTCCCCTTGCATGGCAGATGCCTGCAACAACTTCAGCATCTCCGGGACTCTTGATTAAAAAGTCATCATATTCACCCATACTTAGACCTTCCTTTTCCCAGCCGGTAACCTGATGATAGAAATCGCTGATTTCTACTGCGTCTCCGACTGTAAGATCATGCCACATAATCTTACCCGTGTTTTTCTTTGGCATAAATTCTGTCTTATTTTTATCCAAAAAGTGTACTGCTCAGATATCTGTCTCCACGATCACAGGCTATGAAAACGATGAGGCCTTCATCGAGTTCAGATGCAAGTCTTATGGCAGCTGATGCGGCTCCACCACTGCTCATTCCTGCAAATATTCCCTCCACCTTTGCAAGCTTCCTCGACATTTCTGTAGCCTCTGCTTCCGAAATATCCATGATACGGTCTACACGTTCAGGTTCGAAAATCTTAGGTAAGTATTCAATCGGCCAGCGGCGAATGCCAGGAATGGAAGAATCATCAGTAGGCTGACAGCCAATAATCTGTATTTCAGGATTTTTTTCTTTGAGATACCTTGAGCAACCCATAATGGTACCGGTTGTACCCATAGAACTCACAAAATGAGTGATTTTTTGTCCGGTATCTTTCCATAACTCAGGTCCGGTGCTTTTATAATGAGCAAGGGAATTATCTGAATTTGCAAATTGATTAAGTAAAAAGCTTTCGCCTCTGCCTGCCTTTTCTTCGGCATAGTCGCGGCATAATTCTATACCATCGAGCAAGGTTACTTTGGCCCCAAAGGCTTCCATCGTTAAGGTACGCTCACGGGTCGAATTGGATGGCATAACAAGCTCAATTTCAAGATCGTACAAACATGCAATCATCGCCAGAGCAATGCCTGTATTTCCACTTGTGGCTTCAATTAAGCGGGATCCTTTACTGATATCTCCACGCTCCAGGGCACTCCTGATCATATTGAGTGCTGCCCTGTCTTTTACACTTCCTCCGGGATTATTCCCCTCAAGTTTCGCATAGATCTTAACTCCCGGATTTGGGTTCAGTTTTTTAATTTCAACTAATGGCGTATTACCCACCAGATCAATTATTCCTGCCATTTTATTGTTTTTTATTGCTTTTTTCCTTGGATATCACTACCTCAGAAGTATTGTACACCGATGAACCCGGAGGTATACTTTTGGTTAGCCAAACATTTCCGCCGATGATGCTATCATGACCAATTACAGTTTCGCCTCCCAATATTGTTGCCCCCGAATAGACTACCACCCGGTCTTCAATGCTGGGGTGTCTTTTTGTGTTGGCCATACTTTTATGAACACTCAATGCGCCAAGGGTTACTCCCTGATACATTTTTACGTGTTTACCGATTTTGCAGGTCTCTCCAATAACAATACCAGTTCCATGGTCAATATGAAAGTACTCACCAATTTGTGCTGCAGGATGAATATCAATACCTGTTTTTGAATGGGCATACTCTGTGAAAATTCTTGGTAATAATGGTATACCCAAACAGTATAATGCATGGGCAAGTCTGTAAAAGGAGATAGCATAAAATCCCGGATATGCCCGGATTACCTCGAATTCACTTGTCGCAGCCGGATCACCGTCGAAAATAGCTTTAATGTCAGTATTTAATAGGCGGAATAATTCTGGAATCTGTGCAAAAAAGTCTTTAGCCAGCTTAGAATTATCACAATGAACACAGGCCTTGGTGGCTTCCATCATATGGCATAGTTCTTTCTCCAGCCTGTGAAATTCCTGCTTTAATTCATCAACCGAACTTAGTGTTCGTTTGGATTGTTCAGGATAAAGTAGTCCGAAAAGATCGAGTGCCCATCTAGAAATCTCCTTGTTCGAAGGAACGGCATCTGCATCTTGTTGTTTTTTAAATATATGATTGAAAAAATCCTCGTTCATCTTTATTTTAAAGCCAGTATTCTCCGATGGTTTATATTGCAAGTTTAACTAAAAGAATGTTGTTGCTATGTAAAAAACATAGCACATTTAAATTCTTAACTACTGCTGTCAATTTCAATATCGTATTTGTCTAAAAGCCCCGAAATCTCTGATATAGAAAATTTCGCCTTTCTGATCCTGTTGTTCTCAGGATCAATTGAATAATTGACAGAAGTCCTAAGATCTGCTTTTTCTAGTGTAGTGTTGTCAAAAACCGCTCCGGCCAGATCGCAATTTTGGAAATCTGATCCTGTCAGATCGCATTCGGTAAAATCTGCATCTTTTATGACAGAGTTTTTAAAATTCGTTTTTTTGATCTTAGTCCTGTAAAAAGACGAGTGGCTGAGCTGACAATTTTCAAATGAAAATGCCAGTCCAAACTCAGCACAATTTTCAAAATGGAGGCCTAACATTTTACATTCTTTAAAGATCACATCCCGGAATGCAGTCTTTTCCAGTTTGGCCAAACTCAGATTGCAACTGATAAACTCAACCTCAGTAAATTTTATTTCAGAGAGGTCAATGTTTGAAAAGTCACATTGGCTGAATACACAATTTTCGTACTCACCCTGTTCGAGGCTTAACTCATTGAAATTAACTTTTTCGAATGTTTTATCAACGATATAGTTCATTTTGATAGGTGTTCGTCTTCTCCTTAACGTGTCAGCTGGTGTAAACTGAAGACCTCAGAAGGGTTATGAATTCCTTCTTCATTTAATGCTTCAAGTATCCTTTTAAAGGGCTCAGAATTGCCTGCAATATTCGAAAAATAAACAATGGATGTTTTCTGGGAAGGAATATTGATTGAATAAGTGCTGAAACCACAGGTACTTCCGGAGTGAAATAGGGCAGGTATGCCTTTGTCAAAGTAAAACCAGCCCGGACCATAAAAACTGCCTGTCACTTCTTTGATGGAAATATTCAGCCTGGGCAAAACAGCAGGCAAATTGACAAGGCTGTTATTCCAGATCGCATGGGTCCATTTTCTGTAATCACTTAGCGAGCAATAAACTCCACCATCACCTTTGATTGCGCTGGTAGAACTCTGATCATTTGCATAGAGTTCCTTGTCTTTATTCCGGGCAAATCCCATCGACCGATTTGGTATTTTTATTTCAGACTCATAAACCCGCGAGTTTTTCATTTTAAGAGGCTTGAAAACTCTTTTATTCATGAACTCAGGAAAGCTCTGCCCTGATACACGCTCCACGATGAGAGCTAGCAGTGCATATCCGGAATTGCTGTACCTGAACTCAGTACCCGGATTGAAATAGGTTTTATGCTGCGTTTTTAAGATGTTTAATACATCGATATCCAGGAGTTGTCTACTGCTGCTATTGTCCATAATTTCCTCATAATCAAGAATTCCCGATGTATGGGTAATTAAGTGCCTTAGGAGAATTTTATGACCTAATTCCGATGGTAATTCAGGAAGGAATTTGGAAATAGGATCATCAAAAGAAAGTTTCTGGTCCTTTTCCAGCAAGAGTAGGCACATGGCAGTAAATTGTTTCGAAACGGAAGCAAGCCTGAAATTGGTCTTTGCATCAATGCTTTTTTTAGAATCAGTATCTGCCAGTCCGAAGCCTTTATTATAAATGATGTTGCCCTTGTTTTCAATATACAAGGCAATCCCGGGTTCACCCTGCTTAATGCTGCTAATAATTAATGAGTCCAGACGTTTTTCCAGTTGTGCTATTGCTGAATGACTGATCATAAAGAAACAAATGGCTATTAAGTATTTCATATTAACCTTGATTATAAGTCCCGACAATTTAAATAAATAATTCAGAAGGCTGAATGTACCTTAAAATTCAATGATGGATGCTCAGGACTGGATCAATTTGAGTAATTTTTCAAGATCTTCCGGGGTATCTACGGCCTGACTTTCTCTATCAGTGATTGCTGCATGAATCCGGTATCCGTTTTCAATCCATCGCAGTTGTTCCAGAGCTTCAGCGGTTTCAAGTCCGGATAAGGGTAGTTTAGTAAGGTCCTGTAATATATTTGTTCTGAATCCGTAAATCCCAATGTGTTTATAAAAGGTATAATGCTCAATCCAGCTCTCTCTGGTTTTACCTCTTAAAAATGGAATCGCTGTTCTGCTAAAAAGTATGGCTTCATTATTCTTATTGAGTATTACCTTGGGGGTATTCTCATTAAAAAGCTCATCATTTGTGCTGATTTTTTTAACCAGTGTTGCAATATTGGTTTGAGGATCTTCAAAGCACTTAGATAAAAGGTCTATTTGATTGGGGTCAATCATTGGTTCATCGCCCTGAATATTAATGAGAACATCAAATTCAGGGTGGTTATTTGCGACTTCAGCACAGCGGTCGGTACCACTCTGGTGCGTATTGGAGGTCATTACGACATTTCCGCCAAATGAACTTACATGATCTGAAATGCGCTGATCATCAGTGGCTACGATTACTTTACTGAGTGAGGACGATTTCAAACATTGCCTGTAGACACGCTCAATCATACTTTTGCCTGCAATATCAATCAATGGCTTTCCGGGAAAGCGGCTGGATTCGTAACGGGCAGGGATGACTCCGAGTATCCTCATCAGAAAAAAAATATTTACAGGGGGGGGATTAAAATAATCCGTTTATTTCACGCTCAATGCTATTAATAACAAAGCCAAGATCCTCTGGTTTATTGGCAAAATCCAGTTTGTCCTTATCGAGGATTAAAAGTTTTCCCTTGGTATAAGAATCGATCCATTTTTTGTATTTCTCATTTAATTTTGAAAGATAATCAAGGCGTATACCTGCCTCATATTCTCTGCCTCTTCGCTGAATATTATTAACCAGCGTAGGTACTGAGGCTTTCAGATAAATCAGAAGATCTGGTGGTTTTATAAAAGAGGTGATATTGTCAAAAATTGCCCGGTAGTTTTCATAATCACGGGAGGTCATTAAACCCATATCATGAAGGTTTTCTGCAAAGATATAGGCATCCTCATAAATCGTACGATCCTGGATGATGTTGCGGTTTTCATTTTGAAGTTCCAGAATTTGTTGAAAACGACTGTTCAAAAAATAGATCTGAAGATTAAAACTCCAGCGTTTCATATCACTGTAAAAATCTTCCAGATAGGGGTTATTATCAACAGCTTCGAACTGCGCCTCATAACTCAGATGTTTGGCAAGCAATTCTGTCAGAGTAGTTTTCCCTGCTCCGATATTTCCAACGATAGCGATATGCATGATAATTATGGTAAGTGCAAAGCGATGGCCGCAAAGCGTGACATAAAATACAAATTGTTTTTTTAATCAAGAAAGTTTAAAAATTTTTAAATCCAATGATCTGGCGCACCTCTCTGATTGTTTTAGCGGCACTTTCGCGAGCCTTTATTGCACCAAAGCGGGCAACCTCCCTTAAATAAGTCTCATCGCGGGCGATTTCGTTGATTCTTTCACGAATTGGAGCAGTAGAAAGGATCATATCCTCGGCAAGCTGCTTTTTAAAATCACCGTAACGAATTGCACACTGATTGTACAGGGAATCAAAATGATCATAAGTATCGGCAGATGAAACGATTTTCATCAGGTCGAACAGGTTTTGAATAGCTTCTGGTTTTTGCTGATTTTCTTCTGTCGGTCCCCCGTCGCTAACTGCCCGCATTACTTTTTTACGAATTACTTCAGGTTCGTCGGATAAGTAAACAGCATTTCCTTCTCCTTCAGATTTGCCCATTTTCCCCTTACCATCAAGGCCGGGTACTTTAACGAGTTTCTCAGTGAAATTAAAGGCGAAAGGTTCAGGGAAATACTCTGAATTATACAATCTGTTGAAACGATTTCCAAAGGTTCTTGACATCTCAAGGTGCTGTTCCTGGTCTTTTCCAACAGGTACCTTGGTTGCTTTATGGATTAGAATATCTGCAGCCATCAGTACTGGGTATGTCAGTAATCCTGCATTAACGTTATCGGGATGTGCGCGAACTTTATCTTTAAAAGAGGTACTTCTTTCAAGTTCGCCCAAATAGGCGTTCATGTTAAGATAAAGGTAAAGCTCAGCAATTTCAGGAACATCAGATTGAACATATATAGTTGCCTTTTCAGGGTCAATTCCAGCGGCAAGATATTCTACAAGTACTTGTTTCACATTGCCATGCAAATCTTCGGGGGTTGGATGGGTAGTCAGTGAATGATAATCAGCTATAAAAAAATAGCAATTATATTCATTTTGCATCTGTACAAAGTTTTTTACAGCGCCGTAGAAATTACCTAAATGCAGTTTACCGGTACTGCGAATACCACTTACAACAGTTTCCATAAGCCGCGAAATTAAGGATTTTTTCTGAACTGTTGCTGAGGAGGCTCAAAACCTTGGCAGGCCTTAAAACATCAATGTAATTTTCTATTTTTGAGCTAATGAAAAGGCTGTTTAAAAGTATTCATCTTTATTATTTTCAGATTTCACTTGCACTGATTTTTTCTACTCTTTATCCGGCAATATTCATTTTTTCGCGCAAGCCGGTAAAATTTCATGCAATGAACAGATTGAGATGGTATTTTAGTTATCTCAGTTCATTATTTTCCGGATTTATCTTCCGCTATACATTTGAAGAAAAAATTGATTGGTCAAAAAATTATATTATCTGTGCTAATCATACTTCAAATCTTGATATAACAGCAATGATTCTTCTGGCTAAGCGGAATTATGTATTTATGGGCAAAGAGGAGCTGCTTAAGAATTTTATAACAGGAATTTATTTCCGGACAATTGATATTCCATTGAATCGGGATAGTAAGATGTCTGCTTTCAGAGCGTTTAAAAAGGCTGATGAAAATTTAAAGGAAGGGAAACATCTGGTGATTTTTCCTGAAGGGATGATTAGCGAGTATTATCCACCTGTTTTACAACCATTCAAAAACGGTCCTTTTAAACTGGCTATCGAAAATGGAGTATCAATTTTACCTGTAACTATACGAAATAACTGGAATTTGATGTGGGATGATGGCAAACGGCATGGAAGTACCCCGGGTATTTGCGATATTTGTATTCATGCGCCCATCGTGACAAAGGAAATGAAGGCTGCAGATGCAGAAGAATTGAGGGACAGAGTTTTTAACATAATAAACGATTCTCTGTTAGCTCATGAGAATGCAGAACCAAAATGAAAAAGATCGATTTGGTCAGTTTAATTAAAATATAATTAGAGAAATGAAGATAGACCTGGAAATGATTGATAAGGTAGCCCATCTGGCCCGACTTGAAGTGCAGGAGGTTGAAAAGCAGGGTTTGCTGGATGATATGAATAAAATCCTGACATTCATGGACAAACTCAATGAGGTTGATACCAATGGGGTTGATCCGCTGGTTTATATGAGTGATGAGGTAAATGTCCTCCGTGAAGATCTGGTAAAACAGGAGATTAGCAGGGAGGAGGCCCTGAAAAATGCGCCAAAGCAGGATGGTAAGTTCTTTAGGGTAGCAAAAGTGATCAATAAAGCCTAATTTGAAAATAGCTGTAACAAATGGTTTATACCGGTAGTCTAAAAAGAAAAACATGGCCAAAGATTCTCTTATTACTCTTTTAGATATCGGCAGGAAATATGTCATCGGTGCAGAAACTATTCATGCCCTGAAATCAGTAAGTCTTACCATTGAAAAGGGTGAATTCGTTGCCCTGATGGGCCCTTCTGGCTCCGGAAAATCAACTTTGATGAATATTCTGGGTTGCCTTGATACTCCAACCAAGGGTACCTATATCTTGAATGGAAATCAGGTTAGTGAAATGAGTGACAGTGAACTTGCAGAGATCAGAAATAAGGAAATCGGCTTTGTGTTTCAAACCTTTAATTTACTACCCCGTTCATCTTCCCTCGAGAATGTTGCTCTTCCACTGGTTTACGCAGGAGTAGGGCGGGAACAACGTGAAGACCGGGCCCAAAAGACCCTGGAAAGTGTAGGTTTGGGTAACAGGGTACATCATAAACCAAATGAACTTTCCGGAGGTCAGCGTCAGCGGGTGGCAGTTGCCCGTGCACTGGTAAATAATCCTTCCATTATTCTGGCAGATGAGCCAACAGGTAATCTTGATACTAAAACCTCAGTCGAAATCATGGGCTTACTGGAAGAAATTCATTCCAAGGGAAATACAATTATACTTGTCACTCACGAAGAAGATATAGCACAGCATGCCCACAGAATTGTTCGTATGCGTGATGGACTGATTGAGAATGATTATTTAAATCCCAATGTGAAATCGGTGTCCCCGCGCCTTGCTGAAATGAAGAGCAAAGGATCTGATTTTGAGAATATACAGTAAGTTATAAGTTGTAGGTTTTAAGTTATAAGTCATATTCATTTAGGAATTGTTTTCAACTATTTTATTCCTCATAAATTCTTGCAACGATAATTCTATATTATAGCTTTATTGTGACCAAATAGTCCATTAACTTAGGACCGTCAATTAATATTGAATTCAGATGAAGATTTATACAAAAACAGGGGATGAGGGATTAACATCACTGATTGGTGGTACACGAGTTCCTAAATATGATTTGCGGATTGAGAGTTATGGTACTGTTGACGAGCTGAATTCATATATCGGTATGATCAGGGATCATGATATTAATTCTGCTCATAGGGACATATTGAAGGAAATTCAGGACAGATTGTTCACAATTGGGGCATCTCTAGCTTCTGACCCTGAAAAATCAAAGATGAAGATTCCGGATTTGCATTTATCTGACATTGACTTGCTGGAGAAAGAGATCGATGCTATGAATGCGGTACTTCCCGAACTCAGGCATTTTATATTGCCCGGAGGAAGTCAGGCAGTTTCATTTTGCCATATTTCAAGATGTGTATGCAGACGGGCAGAGCGGATAATTGTACACCTTAAGTCTGAGAGTTTTGTTGACGATAAGGTGGTGGTATACCTTAACCGGCTGAGTGATTATCTTTTTGTACTCGCGAGAAAACTGTGTTTCGACATCAATGTGCCTGAAAATCAATGGCTTCCACGTGTGTAAATAACATGTTTGAAAATAATTGATATTCTTATTTAAATTATTATATTTTTGCAAAAATTAGTATAAATCAAATTCTAAGAAATATGTATTGGACATTAGAATTAGCGTCACATTTAGAAGACGCACCATGGCCGGCAACTAAAGACGAACTTATTGATTACGCGATTCGTTCCGGCGCGCCAGTTGAGGTTATAGAAAATCTTCAGGCACTGGAAGACGATGGTGAGCCCTATGAAAATATTGAAGAGATTTGGCCGGATTATCCAACCAAAGATGATTTCTTCTTTAACGAAGATGAATATTAAAAGGAGCCCTGTAATTCAGGGCTTTTTTTGTGCTTCAAAATAATCACGATTTCCTGTTTTATTTCTGATACTGAACAAATGGTACAGTTTTAGAGTTAGTGATAAATAATTATTCACTAAAATTTAAAACCATGGGAAATTTGCTTTATCTGATTGCTGTTATACTGGTCATTCTTTGGATTTTTGGTTACTTTTTTTCACCAGTTGGAGGTAACCTTATTCATGTACTTTTAGTAATCGCAGTTATAGCTGTATTACTTCGAGTAATCAGGGGTGGTTCTTTATAATCAGTATTTAATCTTTATGCCTGTTCTGGATTGAACAGGCATAAAGTTAAAATCCGGGATTTAAATAGATTTCAGCTAACCTGATATCTTCAGGGAAAGTAATCTTAAAGTTTCTGTATTCCCCTTCAATGAGGTTGATCTTTATTCCTGCACGCTCTGCAACCGAAGCATCATCTGTAAATTCGTTTCTGAATTCCTGTTTATACGCCTTTTTCAGAATTTCAGAGCTGAAAGTCTGTGGGGTTTGTATGAGAAATATTTCTTCCCTGTTTAGAGGAATCGTATGATTCCCGCTTTGCTGTCTTACAGAGTCCCTGCTTTTTATTGCGGCAACTGCATTTCCTGATGACTCAGCCTTCTGAAATGAATGGTCAATCAGTCTGGTGCTTAAGAGAGGCCTCACCGCATCATGAATTGCAATGATTGCTTTCGACTTTATTGCTTTGATTCCATTTTTAACAGATTCAAAACGATGTATTCCTCCTTTTATGAGGCGGTGTGGGATAGAAAAGTTGTGCAGTACACAGAGATTTTCCCAATATTGATGGAAATCGACGTTGAGCACAACAATAATTTCAGGATTGTAGTCGGACTTATTGAATGCTTCAATGGTATGCATTAAAACAGGTCGGCCTCTGAGCAGCATGAACTGTTTTGGTATTTCCGAAAGCATTCTGGAGCCTGAACCTCCAGCAACAATGATTGCAAAGTATTTCACAACTCAATATATGAAAACACCGTCAAAATCAAAAATCGGGCTTTTACGATTGGGGGCTAAGAAATTTTAGATGATAAGCATGGCATCTCCATAGCTGTAAAAGCGGTATTTCTCTTTTACTGCAACTTCATAGGCCTTCATTACATGCTCATATCCACCAAATGCTGCTACCATCATCAATAATGTTGATTCGGGAGTATGAAAGTTTGTAATCATACAATTTGCAATACTGAAATCATATGGAGGGAAAATGAATTTACTGGTCCAGTCGTTTGCAGCTTTTAATTCTCTCCCTGCTGAAACCGCAGATTCAATTGCGCGCATGGAGGTAGTACCAACGGCACAAACCTTGCGTTTTTCAAGTATTGCTTTATTGACAATATCTGCATCTTTTTGGGTGATGATGAATTGCTCTGAATCCATTTTGTGCTTGGTCAGATCTTCAACTTCAACAGACCTGAATGTTCCTAAGCCGACATGAAGAGTCACTTCTGCAAAATCTACTCCTTTAAGCTCAAGACGCTTCATCAATTCACGACTGAAATGTAAGCCGGCTGTCGGAGCAGCAACAGCACCTTCATTTTTTGCAAAAATAGTCTGGTAGCGTTCTTTATCTTCTGCAGTAGCCTTGCGTTTAATATATTTAGGAAGAGGTGTTTCACCCAGAATCTCAATATTTCTGCGGAATTCTTCATCAGTACCATCAAATAAAAATCTGATTGTCCTTCCGCGGGAAGTTGTATTGTCCACTACTTCAGCCACTAACAAATCATCATCTCCGAAATATAATTTATTTCCTACTCTGATTTTACGGGCAGGATCAACTAAAACATCCCAAAGGCGTAATTCACGGTTTAATTCACGAAGGAGAAAAACTTCGATAGTAGCACCGGTTTTTTCTTTATTTCCATATAAACGAGCAGGAAAAACCTTGGTATTGTTAATGATCATCACATCCTTCTCGTCAAAATATCCTAAAATATCCTTGAATATTTTATGTTCAATTGCTCCGGTTTTCTTGTCTAAGACCATTAGACGCGCCTCATCACGATTTTCTACAGGGTTATGGGCGATTAAAGAATCAGGTAAATCAAATTTGAACTGAGATAATTTCATAATGATGTTTAATGGTTACGAGCGCGCAAATTTAGCAAAATAAAACTATAAATTTAATGCCTAGTTTGGAGATTTTCTCCTGATATTATAATTGCCGATTAAATCATAGCAGAGCTGTAACGTTTTTAATTAAATTTGGTCTAAACCGATATATGATATTTCTCAAACTTTTAAAGGAGAGCTTTCTGTTTGCATATGAAGCCCTCCGTCAGAATAAGCTCAGGACAATCTTATCCTTGTTAGGAATAACGATCGGTATCATGACGATTATTGGCGTATTTTCGGCAGTTGATACCCTTCGGAATAATATCCAGAGCAGCGTCGAAAAACTGGGAAGTAATACAATCTATATTCAGAAATGGCCATGGGTAGGTGGCCCCGATTTTCCCTGGTGGAAGTATATCAGCCGTCCGCAGCCAAGCTTGCGTGATTACGATAAACTGACTGAACGTCTGATGAATGCAGAAGGAATCTCATACGAGATTAGTGTCGGAAATCGTACTATCAAGTACAAAAATAATAGCATTGAGGGTGCACAAATTGCTGCGGCATCTCATGATTATTATAAAGTCTGGAAATTTGATTTTGAATCAGGCAGATATTTTACAGATGCTGAGTCAAAAAGTGGAAGACCAATTGCCATTATTGGTTATTCCATAGCTGATGGCTTATTCCCCAATCAGGACCCAATAGGTAAGGTAATTACAGTATTCGGAAGGAAAGTGACCATTATTGGGGTTTTTACAGAAGAAGGTGAAGATATGCTGGGTATTTCAGCAGATAAGACCGTTCTGATTCCTTTGAATTTTGCCAAGGGGGTAATTAAGGTTGAAGATGAACGCTACGGACCACAAATTACAGTAAAGGGCAGGGAAAATATTTCTGTTAATGAACTTGAAAGTGAATTGAAAGGAACAATGCGTTCAATACACCGGCTTTCACCGGCAGATGACGACGATTTTTCGCTGAATAAAACCACTATATTAACTGCACAGCTCGATCAGCTCTTCGGAATTATAGATTTCGCAGGTGCATTCATAGGTGGATTTTCAATTCTGGTAGGTGGATTTGGTATTGCCAATATCATGTTCGTTTCTGTAAAAGAGCGGACTAATATCATCGGAATTCAGAAATCACTTGGAGCTAAAAACTATTTTATCATGCTTCAGTTCCTGATAGAATCTGTGCTTTTATGTTTGATGGGAGGTTTCATCGGACTGATTATCGTCTTTATTCTGGCATTTGTATCTAAAACATTCTTTGAACTTACTATCGTTGTAGATATTGGAAAGATTATTTTAACCATAATTCTCTCAACTGCCATCGGATTAATCTCCGGATTCATACCGGCCTACAATGCTTCAAGGCTTGATCCGGTGGAGGCGATAAGGAGTAAGTAGGATTTTTGAGTTGAGAATTGAGAGTTGAAAGTGGAGAATGAAAAATTGGGACCATGACCAACACATCCTCATTTCACCAATAAATTTCTAACAACTAACAACCAAACACAAACAACCAGTTAAAGTTTCCTGCTTTCTTCAAGCAATCTGGCTTTGTCAATTGGAACTACGCCTATGTGTTCACATACTAGTCCCCCCGCCAGATTGGCTATCTCAGAGGCTTTAAATTCATCTAAGCCTGCTGCAAGACAAAGGGCTGCCGTTGCAATTACTGTATCCCCGGCGCCGGATACATCGGCGATATCACGTTTATGTGCCGGAATATGACGTTGTCCCAGATTGGAATCAATAAAAACACCTTTCTCTGAGAGAGTAAGCATTACTGCTTTTGCTCCAAGCTGTGATTTTAATTTACTGATTGCATTTTCAACCTGATCAGGTTTTGAAGGATTTATCACCGTCTTTAGCCCATCTTCCAATTCTTTTAAATTGGGTTTGAACAGATGGACACCTTTATAGGAATGGAAATTCCGCTTTTTAGGGTCTACAACAGTAATTATTCCCCTGCTTTCTGCAAAATTTACTGTTTCAGTGATTAATTTTTCTGTAATGAGGCCCTTATCGTAATCTTCAAAGATGATGGCATCAATTTTTTGTTCTGCAAGAATTTTTTTGATGATTCCAATCATCAATTCTGTCTCTGCTTCAGAGATATTCTCGTCAGTTTCAGCATCAACCCGAACTATTTGCTGATTGTGTGCGATGATCCTGGTTTTAACAGTAGTCGGGCGATTCCTGATCTCCAGTATCCCCTGTTCTGAAAGATTTTGATTTCTGAGAAGTGATTTGAATTCTGCACCATCCTTATCATTCCCGATGATTGCACAAATGTATGGCTTGCCACCCAGCGACTGAACATTGAGCGCAACATTAGCTGCTCCACCAAGCCGGTTTTCTCTATGACTTACCTTTACAACAGGAACAGGCGCCTCTGGTGAGACTCGTTCAACCTTGCCCCAGATATAGCTGTCCATCATTACGTCTCCAATGATCATAACATTCAATGAGTTGAACTTTTCGAAGATATCTGTCATTGGGGATAAGGGTGTAAAACCGGGTGATTAACCACCCGGCTTAAGAGCAAAATATTATTTCAAAGCACCTAAAGCTGCTTTAATACGTTTCATTGCTTCAATCAGCTTGTCATTTGCTGCTGCATATGAAAGTCTGATAGAGTTTGGATCACCGAAAGAATCGCCGCTTACAGTAGCAACGTGTCCGGTATTTAACAGATAAAGTGAAAGATCTTCAGCATTTTTAATTACTTCACCATCCGGAGTGGTTTTTCCAAAGAAGGTGCTAACTTCAGGGAAGAAGTAAAATGCGCCTCCTGGCAGGTTAACTTTCAATCCTGGAATATCTTTCAACAAACTATAGACAAGGTCACGACGTTCTTTGAATACAGTTCTCATTTCATTTATGGTATCAAGTCCGCCGGCATAAGCTGCAATACCTGCCTTTTGAGTTATTGAACAGGTTCCGGAAGTAATCTGGCTTTGGAGTTTATCGCATGCAGCAGCAATCTCTTTATTGCTTACTGAATAACCGATTCTCCAACCTGTCATTGCATATGCTTTTGACAGTCCGTTAATAATAATTACACGGTCTTTTACTGAGGGGAATTGTGCAATAGATTCATGCGCATTCAGGAAATTAATATGCTCATAGATCTCATCGGATATGATATAAATATTGGGATGTCTCTCAAAAACCTTTACTAAACCTGCAAGCTCATCGCGGGTATAAACGCTGCCTGTAGGATTGTTGGGTGAAGAAAACATGAATAGTTTTGTTTTCGGAGTGATTGCGGCCTCAAGTTCTTCAGGAGTAATCTTGAAATCACTTTCCAGGGTGGTATTGATAAATACAGATTCTCCCTCTGCCAGTTTTACAAGCTCAGAATATGATACCCAATAAGGTGTAGGGATGATTACTTCATCTCCTGGATTTACTACGCAAAGAATCGCATTGGCAAGTGATTGTTTAGCACCTGTTGATACAACGACCTGGTCAAAATCATAGTCCAGGTTATTTTCTCGCTTAAGTTTTGCTGCAATTTCCTTACGTAATTCCGGATAGCCTGCTACCGGAGTGTAATAAGAAAAGTTCTTGTCAATAGCCTCTTTGGCTGCTTCTTTAACAAAGTCAGGAGTATAAAAGTCTGTTTCACCTAAACTAAGACTGATTACGTCTACTCCCTTTGCTGCTAATTCCCGGCCCATTTTTGCCATCTTAATGGTGGCAGACTCGGATAAGTTGTTAATTCGGTTTGATAATGTGCTCATAATTAGCGCAAATATATGAACATGCCCAGCCAATGCAAAAATTAAAGATAAATGAAGCTTATATTTCGGTAATTATAATAATTGCTCTGTTGTATTATTTAAATTTGCTGTTAAATAGGCTCTGCTTTGCAAACTCAAAAAAAAGTTATTTTAATATCCATTGTCATTGGTATTTTACTGATGCTCGCAAAATTTACAGCCTATTTTATTACTTCATCAAATTCCATTCTAACCGATGCCGCCGAAAGTATAGTAAATATTCTGGCCGGCCTATTTGCATTTTACAGTATTTATGTGACATCTCAACCCCGTGATTCCAATCATCCATACGGACATGGTAAAGTTGAGTTTTTTTCAGTATTCATTGAGGGAGGACTCATCATCATTGCGGGAATCCTGATAAGTTTTAAATCGGCCTATAATCTATTTTATCCCCATGAGATCAGCGATCTTATGGATGGAACATTAATTATTGCCGCAGCAGGAATGATCAATTATGGCTTAGGTTATTATCTGGTTGTTCAAAGCAAGAAACTTAATTCATTGACCTTGTATGCAGACGGGAAGCATTTGCAGACGGATGCCTATACCAGTGTAGGGATCGTTGCCGGATTAATTCTGATTTATATTACAGGTCTGACATTTCTTGATAGTATTCTCTCTATTCTGATTGGATTTTATATCATTTTCAGTGGGTATAAGCTTGTTCGCAAATCCGTGTCAGGTTTAATGGATGAATCGGATTTTGATACTGCCGATGAGATTATAGAGATACTGAATGAACATCGTAAAGAATCATGGATAGATATGCATAATCTTCGTACCCAGCGTTATGGGCCTGATCTGCATATCGACTGTCATATTACATTGCCTTATTATTTTAACCTGAGTAAGGTTCATGAGGAAGTTTCGGAAGTAGATAAGCTGGTTAACCATAAAGCAAATTCCAGTATGGAGTTTTTTATTCATGCTGATCCCTGCATGCCAGAGTGTTGTCATTATTGCAGAATGCCTGCCTGTGAGGTAAGATCAGAAGAAAAGAGCATTGACATACTTTGGACAACTGAAAATGTAACTAAAAATCAAAAACATTTTACGAAGGATGTATAATTTTAATGTTCGGGTTTATGGCTTACTGATCAATGATCAGAATCAAATTTTACTGAGTGATGAGGAGGAATATGGCTTCAGGTTTAGTAAATTCCCAGGTGGCGGACTTGAGTATGGCGAAGGCTTGATAGATGCTTTGAGGAGAGAGTTTATGGAAGAGTGTAATCTTGATGTGGATGTAATTGGACACTTCTATACTACTGACTTTTTTATACAGTCGGCATTTAATGACAGTCAGGTAATAAGTGTGTATTATATAGTAAATCCGATTTCAGAATTGCAGCTTGATTTTAGGGATACCCCGTTTGATTTTGGTAAAGAAGGGGATCTTTTGCAGGCTTTCCGATGGAAGGATCTTCATGAATTAGGTACGCATGATGTTACTTTTCCAACCGACCAGCGGGTTGTAGAATTATTAAAAGAGAAATGGCCCATAAATCTTTAGTTGAACGCGACAGGGACAAGATCTGGCATCCCTACACTCAAATGCAGAATGCTACTCCACCAATACCCATTGTTAGTGGAGAAGGGGTATACCTAATTGCTGAGGATGGCAAAAAGTATATTGATGCGGTTTCATCCTGGTGGGTTAATATTCACGGACATTCACACCCTTATATCGCACAGAAAGTTGCAGGGCAGCTTCTCCGTCTTGAGCATGTGATCTTTGCAGGATTTACGCATCCCGGTGCAATTGAACTGGCAGAGCGCCTGTTAAGCATTCTTCCATCAGGTCAGTCGAAAGTCTTTTATTCTGACAATGGCTCAACTGCAGTTGAAGTGGCTTTGAAAATGTGTTTTCAGTACTTGTCTAATCTTGGTGCTCCAAGAACCAAAGTTCTGGCCTTCAATAATTCTTATCATGGGGATACATTTGGAGCAATGGCAGTCAGTTCCAGGAGTGCATTTACCCAGCCATTTGAAAAATTGTTGTTTGATGTCGAATTCATCGATATTCCTGATGCCGGAAATATTGAAAAGCTTAAAGGCTATATTTCAGACTGTGCCTCTAACCTGGCCGCTTTTATTTTTGAGCCTCTGGTACAAGGTGCAGGTGGGATGCAAATGTATGAAGCACAATACCTTGACGAACTGATCCTGCATTGTAAGAAAAATGAAGTATTGACCATTGCTGATGAAGTGATGACTGGCTTTGGCCGTACCGGAAAGTTGTTTGCATCCGATTATCTCTCTGAACAGGCTGATCTGATGTGTTTTTCAAAGGGATTGACTGGCGGAACAATGGCGCTAGGTGTAACTACCTGTACTTCAGCTATATATAATGCATTTCTTTCTGATGATAAACTGAAGACTTTATTTCATGGGCATTCATTCACTGCAAATCCGGTTGCATGCGCAGCAGCACTGGCCAGTATGGATCTCCTGCTTGATAAGAAAACCCTCAGTAATATTGACCGGATCACTCAAAGTCATCATAGATTCCTGAATAAAATTAAGGATCATCCCAGGCTAAAAAATATCAGACAGACTGGAACCATTCTTGCATTGGAATGGAATAGTACTGGGGAAACTTCCTATTTTAATAATCTAAGGGATAATTTGTATAACTTTTTTTTGGATCAGGGAATTATTCTTCGGCCACTTGGTAATATAATATATGTATTGCCACCTTACTGTATTAATACTGAAGAACTGAACTATGTATATCTAAAAATTGAAGAGGCTCTGGAACGATTTTGAATGCCCGAAAATATGATTACAGCTGAAGAGATTTAAATGACAACCTGCTCATCAGGATAAACTTTGCCAGTTCATGTACATCATCGCTAATAGTCAAGGTATTGCCTGAAAACCTCCTGCATATAGGCTTTTCCTTTGCCTGATAAAACATTATCCGCCTGCTGGTTTAATGGATTTTTTCTCAGAATAATGTTCTTGCCAATATTATCAAATGAGATAATCTGTTCTTTATTTGCAAATCCAAAACCATTATCCCAATTGAAGAAGGCAAACTCAGCCGTACCCGGGTTCAGCAGATCTTTACTCCAAACATAGCGTTTTGGGTCAATTTTTAATTGATTAAGCAAAGTTGCTGCAAGATCTGTTTGGTTTCCGATTTTATTGATCCTGCTTCCTTTGAATTCCTGCTTTATTACATCCCCGAAGAAAAGAAGAGGAATGCGGTAACGATCCGGGTCATGTTCTGCCAGATTGCCCGGGATACGGTGTCCATGGTCGGCAATTATCACAAAAAGTGTATTCTTATACCAGCTTTTTTGTTTGGCTTCGTGGAGGTAAGCACCCAGGCAGGAATCAGTATAAAATGTTGTGCTTCTGAATTTTGAATCCACATCATCACCCTTGAAATGAGGTTCTGATGGAAGTTCAAATGGTTCGTGGTTAGTTAGAGTAAGGATTGTAGAGAAAAAAGGTTGCTTAGCATTATCCAGCTCATTCAGGTTCTTTGAGAAAACTTTATCATCGTAAGTGCCCCATTTCGAATTCATGTCTTTTTTATCAAATGAATGCTGGTCAACCATTTTCTCATATCCATGGCTCAATACGTAGGATTTCATATTAAAGAATTCACTTTCACCTCCATAATAAAATGAGCTCGAATAACCATTATCAATAAGCTCCTGTGAGATTGCCGGTAGCCGTTCCTGTTTGTCATTCTGTTTCATAATGCTTCGGATGGCTTGAGAAGGGAAGGCACTTAATGTTGCCACTACTCCTTTATCGGTCCTTCCCGATGCAGCATAGATATTCTCAAACAATATGCCTTTTGAAACAAGATTTTTAAAATTCGGACTAACCCCTTTTTCGCCTCCAAGGTCTTCAACCAATCTGGCAGTAAAACTTTCAATTATGATTAATACAATATTCGGACGATCCGAATTCAAAATCTGAGCTGTTGGTTCAATGGGTTTTTTGAAAAGTTCTGCAACAATCTTCTCCGCTTCATCATCAGGGTAATACTTATATGGATTCTCGTTTCCAAATTTGTTATTCAGAATGTCCTGAATCAGATTCCATTCTGTATTTACGGCGGCATGATTTAAAACTGGTTCGGATGAGAAATAGGACATACTCTGGTTGATTGGGGCAAGCTGCCATCCCCCCCTGATTGCCAGAAATAATGTGCTTAACACTAAAATGCTTATTGTCAGTCTGGTTCCTGTTGACTTAGTCCTGTCGGCAATTCTATAAAGAATGAATTTTGAACTGAGATAAACAGAGCATAGCATGTAGGCAAATAAAATGCTGAACATCAACAAAACCGGAGAAGATGAAGTTGAGGCAATGGCTATTTGGGGAGAACTAATCGCCATATCGAGCGCCCGGAAATTTATCTTGGAACCCCATTCCCTGTACAGATTCAGATTACTGATGCCAACAATTGAAAATACTATGATAAAAAACAGAACATAGGTTTTAGCTATTATTTTTGGGAATTTGACAGCAGGCAGAAAAAGTAGTATGACGTAAAAAATAGCGGGGATCGCCGAAATATAGGCAGCCATAGAGCTATCAAGTCTCAAGGCATGCCAGAATGTGCTGGTTATTTCTGTAATCCCCAGGTATGAAATTCTTTCTGAAAAATAAATTAGAAAAATAAGCCGCTCGAGGAAGAAGAAAATAATCCAGAACAGAAAATACCGGCCAAAAACAATAAAGCTTTTTAACATCAGCGCAAGTTATAAAAAACGCCGAATGTTAAAAAGCTTTAAACTTACCCTTCATTTAAATAAGGAAGAATTTTACCTGCCTCCCTGCATTTGCATCAACTGGTCTAAAGTGATTTCTTCGTAATCTTTGGTCGCATGGAAAGAACCTGCAGGCACCGGACCGGCAGCGACTTCTTTCACTACTGCTTTTACGCTCAGCCCGTTCATGAAGGAGGTGAATTCTACGGGAAACCCGTACTCTTTACCGTAAAAGCGGCTTAATGAATTGGGTGTGATCTCAACCTCCTTTGTAAACCATGCTTCAGAGTTTTGATTGCTTTTTTTCTCATTAACTTCATGTTTTTGAGCGGTATAACCTGCAATTTTTTTCGTTTCGGTGCCGGCTTTTATACTTAATTCGGGCATGTTGGCAGCAATTCTTTCCTGATCTGCCGGACTAAAAATTACGGAAAACTTTTTCCCCATCATAGGTATATTCAACAGCAGACGCTCATATTCCTTGCTGAAATTAAGGATGTTTGTACTACTGTACATTGCAGATTCAGTTTTTAAACTGGATGAATCTCCTTTAAAGTAAACCTTGATCTCAGTCGGGAAATTGCTGGCCATAGCCTGCATTTGCTCTGGTAATTTCCATTCTACCGTGTAAGTAATGGTGCCCTCAGCAATTTTGTTGCTTTGTGCAAAAGCGCATGTTCCAATAAGTAACATTGCGAGATTTAAAATAGTTCTTTTCATGCTTAATAATTGATTTGACAAAGAGACTAATAATTCCGGATTTTGTTACTATCGACCGTTTAATAATCCAATTTGCCCCTTCCTTCCTCTATGGTTAATTTGATATAAATGAAATACATCTGCCTGATTTGTATTTTGTTCCATCATCCTTTATATGCTCAAAATAACCCGGGATCCAGGTCTAAAGCTATGGGTTCAGCAGGTACGGCATTACAGGATGTATGGGCACTACAGCAAAATAGTGCTGGTGCTGCAAGTATTGAACACGCAATATTTGCATTGGGTTATGAACAGCATTACCTGAATCCTGAGCTAAGTACCCAAAGTGCAGTTTTGGGGTTACCTGTTAAGAAACATGTTTTGGGAATTAGCTTACAACGCTATGGTATTACTGAATACCTTGAACAAACTGCAGGCCTTGCACTTTCCAGAAGTTTTTCTACTGCCCTTTCGATTTCACTTGCCCTTAAATATCATCAGGTAAGTATACCTGTTTATGGTAGCGGACATGCAATTAGTGTGGAGGCGGGTATGCAATATAATCTGAACAATAGGATACGTTTAGGAAGCTATATCTACAATCCGGGAAGGAGCAGGATTACTGAGCTTTCGGCCTCCAATATTTTTTCCGGGATTTCCGTGGGTCTGGCTTATCTGGTTAGTGACAAGGTTTTGTTTATAAGTGATGTAGATAAGATGATTGATTTCGGGATGAATATTAGAATGGGTATTGAATATCAAATTATCGGGCGGTTTTATTTGCGTGGTGGACTAAGTGCAAATCCATTTTTACAAACCGGGGGATTTGGATTAAAACACAAAAAGTTTTCTTTGGACGCAGCCATATCATCGCATCCCAGACTTGGGTATTCTCCGAATTTATCTTTCAATTATGAATTCTGACTACAGAAGGCTTACTCTGCTGATATTGTTTTGCTTAATCCATTGCAAAATTGCTTATTCACAGGTTCAGCATGATATTTTGATTGAACAAATACTGGAATCAATCGCTCCGGAACTTTCTGAAGATTACGATTATTCAGAAATCTTGGAACGTTTGAACCATTACAGAAGATCGCCACTCAATTTAAATATTGCCAATAAAGAACAGTTGCAGGAGCTATTTTTTATTTCACCGGTTCAGGTCAGGTCTATTATTAATCACCGTGAAGAAAATGGTCTGTTTATAGATGTTTTGGAGTTGCAGAGTTTACCGGGTTTTGATCCTCAGACATTTCGCTGGCTTTTGAATTTTATTGTGGTATTGCCACCCGGGGAGTTGAAATCTATTTCTTTTAACAAGCTTTTACATAAAGCTGAACATGACCTCATGTTGAGGTTTGGCCGCGTTTTGGAGAAACAATCTGGTTTTTCAGCATCCGGTTTAAGTGAAAGTAATTATGCAGGTTCAGCGATGCGGATGTTTACCCGATACCGTTATAATTATTCGAATGTATTATTTGCCTCACTTAATATGGAGAAGGATGCCGGAGAATCTCTGACCCTTGGTAAGGGAGGCAAAGGGTTTGATTTCTATTCGGCAAATATTTCTTACAAAGGGAATGGCATTGTCAGAAAAGTAATAGCCGGAGATTATGCCTTGCAGTTTGGTCAGGGATTGGGTATTTGGGCCGGAGCAGGATTTGGTAAAGGTGCAAACCTGAGTACAATTGCCAAGCAGGATGTTGGGTTAAGACCCTATAGTTCAGTAAATGAATCTTTATTCATGCGAGGGATTGCAGGAACATTCAGATTCAAAGCAATTTCGGTAACACCATTTTATTCAGGAAGAAGAATTGATGCCGGAAGGGCAGAATCTGGTTTGGAGGTCAGTTCAATGCAGGTAAGTGGCTTACACCGCACCAGAACTGAAATTCTTAATAAAAATGTACTTTCACAGCGCATTTATGGTGCTAATGCTCAATTTAATACAGGGGATTTGAGTGCAGGATTTACTGCATATCATAATCGTTTCAGCCTTCCATTTGCAGAAGGGAAATCACTGTATCAGCAATACAATTTCAAGGGTTCAACTCTTAACAACATTAGTTTAAATTATAGTTACACTTTTAGGAATACCTATATTTTCGGAGAAGCTGCGCATAGCCTGAATTCAGGTTTTGCGCTTTTGAAAGGCCTGGTTAGCAGTATTGCGCCCCCGGTCTCTTTGGTAATGCTTTACAGGAATTACGATAGAAATTACCATTCTTTCTTTAATCAGGGTCTGGCAGAAGCATCGAATGCTGTTAATGAACGCGGGTTTTATTCGGGTTTGTCCATCCGGTTAAACCGGGCCTGGGAACTTTATACCTACTCGGATTTTTTCAGGTTCCCATGGTTGAAATTCAAGGTTGATGGTCCTTCTTCCGGTTATGAACTCTTAGGGCAAATTAGCTATACACCCGGAAAGCTGTTTAAACTTATCGGCAGATTCAGGCAACAGACCAGGGAGGAGAACGCTGAGGAGGATGGATCAGGATTGGATATTGTGGACAAGCAGGATTTAAGGGTCGAAATGACCTGTAAAATCAGTAATGATTTTTCTATCCGAAACCGTGCGCAAATTGTTCGTTATCAAAAGGGTAATCAGAATCCGGAATTTGGTTTTATGAGCTTCCAGGATATTATTTACGATCCTATGGGTTCAAAAATATCAGGTAACCTCCGCTTTGCAATTTTTGAAACTTCAGGATTCAATACCAGGATTTATACCTATGAGAATGATGTATTGTATTCATATTCTGTACCGGCTTATCAGGGGAAAGGGGTCAGGTTTTATATCAATGGCAGGTATACCCTATCACGCAGAACCGATCTCTGGTTGCGCTATTCCTTAATCAGCTATGCAAATCAGGAAACGACAGGAAGTGGAGGGGATCTGATTAATGGGAATAAGCGTTCCGATATCAGATTGCAGTTGCGGTTTCAGTTCTGATTATGTTTTACAGGGGAGAGGTGCCATTTGTTCGTTTGCTGATTCCTATGATACTGGGGATAGTTTCCGGGAGATTTTTTGCAGACTATTTCCTTATTAAATGGGGATTTGTGCTCTGTCTTTTTGTGCTATTCATTTTCCTGTTCCTATTACTGGGGTACAAACGTTTTTCTCTTTACAGGAGGGCCTGGATTTTCGGTCTTATTATTCATTCTTTCCTGTATATTCTCTGTTTAGGCCTTACAGTATATAAATCAGAACGTTTTGACCCAATTCGGTTCAATAGCTTAAAAGCAGACCTTTTAGTGCTAAGGGTATTGAATGAACCTATTGTAACCAATGGGAATTTCCGTTTTGAGGGGGAAGTGACAGGTCTGTTAATTGAAAAAACTTATAGAAAAAGTAGTGGTAAGATATTGATCACAATGGAAGCAGATTCCGGTAGGAAGTATCTGCCTGATTATGGCGATATTTTACTCATCCCTGCCATATACCATACGCTGGAGCCACCATACAATCCCGGAGAATTTAACTATAAGCTATTTATGGAAAACCGGCAGGTTTATTTCCAATCTTTTGTAGGAAGGAATCAATTTCAGGTATTAAAAGGCGATGCCGGTAACCCTGTTATATCTTTTGCACTTTCTTTCAGAAAGAAGCTGATCAATAAATACAATACTTATTTACCTGATCCGAAAGCAGCCGCTTTGGCTTCAACTCTGATTTTAGGGTACCGGGCAGATCTCACTAAGGAGGTCATAGAAGCTTATTCAAAGACCGGAACGATGCATGTCCTTTCAGTATCCGGAATGCATGTAGGTATCGTTTTTCTTGTCTTATCTTTTTTGCTCAGGCCAATGGATAAAAACAGGGCACTTATTGTAGTAAGGATACTATGTATAATTACTGCAATCTGGTTCTATTCACTGATAAGCGGTTTTTCATCACCTGTTTGCAGAGCAGCACTTATGATTAGCTTTGTGCTCATCGGGAAAGCATTGAATAAGAGTCAGAACTCGTATAATTTGATTGGAATCTCAGCATTTTTCCTGCTTTTATATTATCCTTATTATCTTTTCGATGCAGGATTTCAGCTTTCCTATCTGGCTGTTTGCGGACTGGTCTACTTTCATCCCAAAATATATCAGATCTTTTTTTTTAGAAATAAGTTTGCCGATTATATCTGGAGTTACTGTGCGCTTTCTATAGCTGCTCAGTTAGCTACTTTTCCGCTCAGTTTGTTTTATTTTCATCAATTTCCGGTTTATTTTCTGCTTAGCAATCTGCTCATTATATTGCCGGTAACAATTATCATGTATTCTGGTATTTTGTTGCTTGCCATTCCGTTTGAAGGTGTCCTGTTGCACCTTGGGAAATTTTTAAGCGGATTGATCAATCTCACAAATGATATTTTATTCAGGATAGAGGATCTTCCCTTTTCAGGTATTTCGGGAATATGGATCAATGGCTTCCAGCTTTTTCTGCTTTGTATAGTGATTCTGGCATTCCTGCTCTGGTCGGAGCTCAGGTTAAAAATCTTTGTTTTTACGGCCTTAACTTCCTGCCTGATTCTGTTTATGAGTATTTCATTCGACCGGATTCTAAATTCCAGAAAGGAAGAGCTAATATTTTTCAGTATTCGAAACAAGTCTGCTATTGCTTATTCACATGGGGCTAAATGTATAGTTCTGGCAGACTTTGATTCTGCAGACAAGGTTTTCTCTTATACCATTAAGCCATCGCTGGAAAGCAGGGGAGGTTCTGAAATCACCTTGTTCAATATTGATAGTACAGTAAGTGCCGGTTCTTACTGGTCTGATTCTAATTTTATGCAATTTGGCAAGTGCAGAATTTTGCGATGGGACAGAAAAGTCAGTTTACCGAAATCGGGCAAGAGATTAAGGGTTGATATTCTTATTTTGAGCCATAACCCGGTTCAAAGCTTAGCCGATATTAATGCTTTCGTAGAATTTAAAAAAATTCTGATAGATCCAACCAATTCAGAGTATAAGATTAATTTGTGGCTCACAGAATCAGTTAAACTCAATGTTTCTACTTATGTTTTAAAGAAATCGCCTGCTTATATAATCAAGCTATAGTAATTTCGGTTAATTTTGATCAATCAGGACCGATTATAAATACTGGAAGTCAACGATGGAATTGCTGGAATATAATATATCAGAAAGGATAGCAAATATTACGATTAACCGACCTGAAAAGCGAAATGCTTTAAATCCTGATTTGGTATCTGCACTGGCAAATGCATTTAAAGCTGCTATTCATGATGAAAATGTTAAAGTAATTGTGCTTAAAGCCAGAGGAGAAGTATTCAGTGCCGGTGCTGATTTGGATTATCTTAAGCACTTGCAGAATAATACGGAAGAGGATAATTTTAAGGATACTAATTTATTGAAAGAACTCTTTTTAATAATCTACCGTTCTCCAAAATTAGTAATCGCCCAGGTTGAAGGCCATGCTGTTGCCGGAGGTTGTGGATTGATATCGGTATGTGATCTGATATTTTCTGTGCCGGAAGCCAAATTTGGTTATACTGAAGTCAGGATAGGGTTTATTCCTGCCCTAGTATCCTGCTTTTTGCTCAGAAGACTTGGTGAAGGAAGAGCAAAAGAGTTACTCCTTAGCGGAGAGCTTATTGATGCTCAAACCGCTTCGGATTATGGATTGATCAATTTCATTTATCAGAAGGATGAAATAGCGGCAGCTGTACAATCCTATGCTGAGAAGTTTAATCAATCAGTTTCTGCGAACTCGGTGGCTCTTGGAAAAACGCTTATTAATTCTGTTCAGGATCTTTCATTGGATGATAGTTTAGATTTAGCTATAAAGATGAACGTAGAAACCCGTTCATCTTCTGATTGCAAGAAAGGAATTTCAGCTTTTTTAAATAAGGAAAGGCTGAATTGGTAACATCCCAAATTAAACCATCATTTATGCAATCCGGAGGAAGAGAGAAGAAGACTTACGAGATTTTTTTGATTGGTGATACAGGAAATGTTGCCAGGCATGGACCAGACCACGTATTGGAAACCATGCGTTTGCACTTCGATAAAGGCCAGCATTCAGCAGTTATTTTTCTTGGTGATAATATTTATCCTAAAGGTCTGCCACCGGAAGGGGCTATTTTACGAAAGGATGCTGAGAATGCATTGATTGCGCATAAGGAAGCTTTAAAGGATTATCATGGCAAGGTGCTCTTTATTTCGGGCAATCACGACTGGAACAAGGGCAGAGAAGGAGGCTATGATTATATTATAAGACAGGAGAAATACCTGGAAAAGCTTTTTGGGAAAACTGTCATGTACCCTACAAAAGGGTGCCCTGGTCCAACAGAGATCAATGTTAATCCCAATGTTACTCTTGTATTGATCAATACCCAATGGTGGCTTCAGCCCGGTTTCAGACCTATTGGACAAGAATGCGGCTGCAGGGTAGAATCAGAAGAGGAATTTTTTAAGCATCTGATTAATATCCTTGAAAGTAATAAAGGTAAGAGAATTATCATTGCAGGACATGCACCCGTTTATAGTTATGCCATTCATGGAGGTCGCTATAAGTTAAGACATCACCTGTTCCCCTTTACTATTTACCATCGTAAGGCTTATTTTCCTCTGCCTGTTCTGGGTTCATTATTACCCATTTACAGAAAGTATTTTGGAGCAAAAGAGGACATAGCTCATCCCCGTTACCGGCATTTGAGAAAACGCCTCATTGAGATATTTAAAAGTTATCCGGGTATTATTTATGCCTCCGGACATGAACATAATCTGCAGCATATTTCAAAAGACCAGAATCATTTTATTGTTAGCGGTGCCGGATCAAAGCTTAAATATGTATTGCAGACAGGAAAAAATCTAAAATTTGGAATGAAGGCAAAAGGGTTTTTTAAACTAAGGTTTGAAAATGAAGGTTCAGTTCATATTTCAGCCTGGGTAATTGATGCGAATGATAAAAAGGGAAAAATGGTTTATGAATACAAAATAGATTAAGGTATTATGACCAGAAGTGCCTTAGGCATACATTCGATAGCTATTTTCTTGACTTTGCCAAGAACTTCACCATCTATCTGAAGTGTGGTTTTTCTGCTGCTCAAAACTAAAGCTTTATCACAGCTGATGATCTCAACATAATCAGAAGTATGTAATTTATTCATAAACATTTTCCAGGTTATGGACAAAAGCTTGATTCGTGGAAAAGGTTTGATGATTACGAGTTCAAATTTGCCATCATCTAATATCCCTTTAGGATTGATAACGGCACCGGTACCATATTGTGAGGCATTGGCAAAAGTCATGGACACCCCCTTTCTTTTTATTGTTTTACCATCGTAGGTAATATTGAAAACATATTTTTTAAGTAGAAACATTTCTCTGAAAAGATACTTAGCATAGGTTAGAATGCCTCTTTTAGCATCATTCTCAAAACGTTTTACAACTCTGGCATTTAAGCCGACATCAGCCAAGTGGATACATACTCTGTCATTGATTTTAATCAAATCAATTGCCTGTATTTTTCTTTTGATAATAATCTCAAAAGCACTGTCAATTTTGCTGGTAATGTGAAGTTCCTTTGCCATTCCGTTTGCAGAACCCTGGGGAATGATTGCAAGTGGAATTTCTGTATTTGCAAGGATGCCTGCCAATAAATTTATTGTTCCATCACCTCCTGCGGCGGTAACAATATCGGGCTTATATTGAGTAATACTATTTGAAATCCGTTCTTTATCATCCCCGCTCATCACAATGATTTGAAAATCAAATTTTTCGGATTCGGATCTTTCCGTAATCAGATTTTTCAGGTTTTTCTCACCGCCATGCCCGGATTTTGGATTAATGACAAAGAGTATCCTTAACGGATTTGATACAGATTTTTCCGGATCGGATATCATTAAAGTTGTTCCTTTACCTCAAGCAGGAATTGCTTAAGACGCTCCAGAGAGTCGATCACCTTTTGGTTCTCTTTGACCTCTGCCTTATTGCTGCGAAGATAATCTTTAGCACCCTGCAGGGTATATCCCTTTTCTTTTACCAGATTGAAAATTATCTTCAGGTTCTCAACATCATCGGCACTGAACAGACGATTTCCTTTTTTGTTCTTTTTGGGCTGGAGAATCTCAAACTCGCGTTCGTAGAATCGAATCTGGGATGCATTTACATCAAACATACGGGTCACTTCACCCATGCTGTAATATAATTTAGTAATGTCGCGCTCCTTGTATGGCATACCGATGATTTTGCTTTTGTAAAACTACTAATTTTGAATTGAAGCAAGTAAAAATTTGAAAGCTTTGAACAATGTTAATGTATTATATTCAGGACGGCTGTCCGGAGCCTATTTCATATTCTCTCCCAAAAAAACACATATCTGTATTATATTTGCAGAATAGCTAATCAGGATGACCACCAAAGAGATAAGACAAGGCTTTTTAGATTTTTTTGCTGCCAAAGGCCACCAAATTGTACCATCAGCACCTATTGTTGTTAAGAATGATCCTACACTGATGTTTACAAATGCCGGGATGAATCAGTTTAAAGATTTGTTCCTCGGTCAGGCAGGAATAAAACACCCCAGAGTTGCTGATACGCAGCGTTGTTTGCGTGTTTCAGGTAAACATAATGACCTTGAAGAAGTTGGAATAGATACCTACCACCATACGATGTTCGAGATGCTCGGGAACTGGAGTTTTGGTGATCCGGCAAATCCGGAAGGTGGGTATTTTAAAAAGGAGGCCCTTGCATGGAGCTGGGAACTTTTAACGGAAGTGTATAAAATACCTAAAGACAGGTTATACGTTAGTGTTTTTGCGGGAGATGCCAGTGAAGGACTTCCAAAAGACGATGAAGCCTATGAGATATGGAAAAAATACGTTTCTGAAGACCGTATCCTTCTTGGTAATAAGAAGGATAACTTCTGGGAGATGGGTGAAACTGGCCCATGCGGCCCATGTTCAGAAATCCATGTGGATATGCGCCCGGATGCAGAACGACTTAAATTAGATGGCAGCAAACTAGTCAATCAGGATGATCCGCAGGTTATAGAAATCTGGAATAATGTTTTCATGCAGTTCAATCGCCTGAAGAATGGTTCTCTTGAAAAACTTCCAGGCCAGCATGTGGATACAGGTATGGGACTGGAACGCCTGGTTAGGGTAATACAGAATAAAACATCCAATTATGATACCGATGTTTTTCAGCCTATGATTCAATTTATTTCAGAAAAATCAGGCCTGCCCTATGTTGGAAATTCAGTCCCGGGCGGAGAAGGTTGGGGTGCATCAGTGGCTATGCGTGTGATGTCTGATCACATCCGTGCGATTAGTTTTTGTATTGCCGATGGTACCTTGCCATCCAATAATAAGGCGGGTTATGTCGTCAGGAGAATTCTCAGAAGAGCGGTAAGATATGCCTATACATTCCTTGATCTTAAGGAACCATTTTTAAATAAACTGGTCCCAATTCTGGCCGATCAGTTCGATGGGATATTTCCGGAACTTAAAAAACAGCAGGATTTTGTTCAGAAGGTGGTTCTGGAAGAAGAGGTTTCATTTTTAAGAACTTTAGCAACCGGAATCCAGCGTTTTGAACGTTTCGAAACCAATGTTCAGATTATCAATGGAGAATTCGCATTTGAACTTTATGATACTTTTGGGTTTCCAATTGACCTGACGGAACTTATGGCTCGTGAAAAGGGCTGGATAGTCGATATGGAAGGCTTTGAAGCAGAACTCCAGAAGCAAAAGGCACGTTCAAGAGCGGCAACGGCAATTGATACCGGCGACTGGGTTATTGTAAATGAAGATGAAGAAACTGAATTTATTGG
>CAZTRY010000002.1:0-86777 GCA_964616525.1 uncultured Sphingobacterium sp.
GACCAGGAGGTCGTAGGTTCGAATCCTGCCACCCCGACAAACGAAAAGCCTTTTCTGCATAGCAGGAAGGGCTTTGTTGTTTTACGAAGCCTTATCCGCCAGAGGTGGATAGAAGGCGGAGTAAAAAAACAAAGCCAGCTTCGAGGTACGAGAAGCGTAAGGCTTGAGTTTGTAACTCCCCCCTATCCAGGATCAGCGTAGATAATCCTGCCAGATGAAATAATTATAGTAAAAACAACAAAGCCAGCTTCGAGGTACGAGAAGCGTAAGGCTTAAGTTTGTAACGCCCCCCAATTCAGGATCAGCGAAGCTAATCCTGCTACCCCTACTTCAGCAGCTTTAGCTTTTATTTTTCTGCTATAACCCTTCAGCTTTTATCTTATAATAAGCTCATTTTGAATCAGAAATGCCAATTCAGAACGCGATAGCTATTCTTTTCGGTACTTTAGAATACGCTGGCATTTGTATTGGAATTTTCGGGATAGTTGATCTATACCGTTTTAATAAGGATACACCATATTATGAAGAAGAACTATTAATTCTTCTTCATAATATAGGCAAATAAATCCCTGACCTCATGTTCATTTAAACGGTCCAGTATACGTTCAGGCATAATGGATACAGGTAAAGCTTTCATCTCTTTAATTTGTTTCAGAGATAGTATTATTTCCTTACCAGTTTGGGTTTGGATGGTATGGGTGTCGCCATTACTGGCGGCAATCTTACCTTCTATGGTACGTCCGTCTGTTGTGATAATCCTGTGAAGTCCATAGCCTTCCCTGATATCAGCATTTGGATCGATTATATTCAGTAAAAAGTAGTTTACATTACTGCGTTCATAACCGGTAAGATCCGGACCAATGCTTCCTCCTTCATTAAACAGTTTGTGACAGTACCCACAGTTAGCCAGATAAAGAGCTCTGCCATTTTTTATATCTCCGGAACCTGATTTAATCAATTTTGCATATTTAGCCAGTGCTTCATTCTTTTCTGAAGAACTTGAAAGTTTCACGTTTGGCCAGTAACGATCGGCAAGTGCACTAATTTTGGTATCATTTAATAGTTTTAACCTGCGGGCAAGCTGATCTGATACATCTTCCTTACTTATTCTTTTGGTTTCTGCAATAGCAATAAATAACTGATTGGCCCAGCCAATTCTGGTAGCAAACAATTCCAGAGCTGCATTCCGAACCCCGGCATCGCCCCTGAACTGAGGGTATGCTTTGGTCACCCTCAAACCAATTTCATCACTATCATAACGTTGCAAGGCTTGTAAGGCTGCCTCTTTCATTGCCCCGCTAGACTTGCTGTTTTCAATTATTCCTAATAAAACCGGGACAGATTCTGCTTGATTTGTTTGCCCAAAAATTTCGATATAAGACAAACGATGATCAAAATCAGCATTATCATCAGCAATTACTGTAAGTGCTTTTTTCACCGCTGAGGGATTTCCCTGCCTGATACCCAATGCAAGAGGTGCACCAAATAATTCGGCCTGATAAGGCTGAATAGCTTTGGTCAGCTCTGCCGATAAACCTATTACATCTCTGCCCCGAAGCCCCTCCCTCAATCCGCTGATTAATATTTTAGCATAAGCTTTTGAAGGTGCCAGACCGATTAATTTTGCTGCGGCACTATAATTTGCATCTCCCGAAGCACTGATATATCGCTGCATTAATCGCTTCAATAAGACATCCTGAACCAGCTTATTTTGCCATAATATCTTATCCTCAAAAATGGATACAATACCATTCCTGTCTGACTCAGATTTGGACTCCATAGCCCACCAAATCAATAAGGGAATATCCGGATCATTCGAATCATCATGATTTTTAATCAGATTTTTTAATATTGGGATTGCAAATGATCCAGGTAATCTTTTTGCAGTAGCGGCCAACTGACTTCTAACTATTACGCTGTTTTCACTTGCTGCTAATGCCCCCACCCGGGCAGCTATCGCAGGAGAAACCTTTCTTCTGTCTCCTAGTAAACGTACAGCCCATTCCCGAACATATTGATCCGGATGACTGAGAGCGATACCTGCAATTTCATCATTAAAGCCTCCACTCGCATTTATAGCCCATAGGGCTTCCAATGCAAGATCCGGATTGCCGGTTTTTAAAATATAAGTTAATCTTGGAACAATTGACTTATCTTTTCGATTGGCAAACTGCAGCAAAGCCTGCTGACGGAACCATTTATTTCTGTTTTCAAGCTGTTTGATCAACTGAGCATTTGTTAATTTACTCAGATCAAAATTTGGATAAGCAGTCTTAGAATCTTTTGCACGAAGCCGGTAAATCCTACCCGAACTCTTATGCCAGGTATCACGCGGATCGACATGCGAGAGTCTGCTATCGTACCAATCGGCAATATAAACTGCCCCATCAGGTCCCGCCTTGATATTTACAGGCCTGAACCAATGATCATCTGTTTCAACAATCTTTCTCTCATCCACATTTCTAAAAGTAGAACCCTTTGGTTCAAACCGGCCCAATTGAACATAATTTAAGAGTGGATTGATTGCTATCATTTTACCCTCATACACTTCAGGTAATCTGCCACCCTCATACCTGATCAGGGAATGTGTAAAGCGTACTTTTTCTCCCAAAAGTTCCATATTTTCAAGATTTCCAAAAGTATATGGATTTGTGTAAGGGCCATGTTTACCCAGACTTCTTGGATAATATCCTCCCTGCTTATAGTAAGGGCCACGATCTGAACCATTATTTCCGGAATACAGTCTTCCTTTACTGTCGAATTCTACATTAAAGGTATTTCCACCACCTTCTGCAAAAACTTCGAAAACTTTAGTATCAATATTATATCTCCAGATCACCTGCCCGGAAAAGGCAATGTTTTTTGACACTGCTGAACTGATATTGGCAGTTGTTGTACTTCCCTGTGCACCATAAAGCCATCCATCGGGGCCCCATCTCAAACTATTCGCAACAGCATGGGTATCCTCCAGTCCAAAACCACTTAAATGAACTTCCGGTTCTTTATCAGGAATTCCGTCTGCATCAGGATCATCATACGAAAGCAGATATGGAGGATTTAAAACCCATATTTCCCCCCGACCAGTCAAAACACTGGTTGCAATATTAAGTCCTTTTATGGCATCAGTAGATTTATCATAAGTTCCATCTCCATCTGTATCCTCAAAAATACTGATCTTATCGGCTCCTTTGAGTCCGCCGGGAGGAGCAACCGGTAACTTGTCAAAATGTACCCTTAGAAAATTATCGACACTGGTCACTTTTAAGCCTAGTGGATATGGATACTGATGATATTGCACAACCCAAAGCCGGCCACGATGATCAAAACTGAGTTCAACAGGCTGAACTATATCCGGTTCTGATAAAACCAGATCCATGCTAAGGTCATCAGGAATGCGAAAATTACTAAGCGCTTTCTGAGGTTCGGTTGGCTGGGTTGAATCGGTTAGCGCACCCAATCCTTTAAAGGCTTCCATGTAGCGTGCAACGTCATCATTGGCTGCAATATCTTTTATTTCAGGGGCTTTGCTTTGCTGATCATTATTACATGCCTGCAGCCCGGCAAACATGATTAACACATAGCAGAACAGCTTATTTTTAAAATTCATTCAAAATTTGGTATTAAATTCTAATTATATTATCCTAATTATTCAGGTTTAGCACAAACAATTAAGTTAGAAGTTTAAATCTTTTAATTTATTCAATCGAAATATTCTCTTTCAGAACTACACCAATTGCCTTATTGCTGATTCCTTCTAGTTTCCCTTTGGCTATACTATTATCCTTTACCAGGGTTCCAGTACATACTCCCTTCAATATTATGCCTCTTTGCATCCCATTATTTTTAGCATTCTCGCTGATGATACAATTCATTATCTGCGAATTTGTGCTCCCCAGAATCTGAATTCCGTTGAAATTAGGATTTTTGATATGGCAGGCACTGATACTTATTTCCCGGCTATCCTTTACTACAATAGCACCCCCTTCTTCAGAATTTCCATTTCCTGAACCATCAATGATGTTATCACTTAGTATTACGTTCTCCCCGCGACTGAGTAAAATTCCACCGTATGCAGGTGGCTGGGAAGGAAAATAATCTTCATTATGATCAAACACATTTCCGTTTATTATCAGATTACGACCATTGTTTATCAGCAAATGACGATTATATCCACGAATGAAGGTATTCCCTGTGATACTTATACCACGGGTATTTTCCAGATGAATATTTAACTCCTGATTGCTGATATGATTACCGGTAATACTCCATAAGCCAATCTTATCCGGATTACTGTTTAAACCCAAAAATCGAATATTTGCTCCCCCCGGACTGGGGATTGCCTGAATAGTATTGCCAGAGATAGTTCCTTCGCGAACGCTTCCACCCTGGGTACAATCCACCAAAATATCTGCAGAGGGTAATCCTTCAGGGTCGCAATTATATTCAATGTCATTTCCAGTTATCTGAAAATTGCGAATTTCACTGTTAACAACCTTGATTCCCCCCTTTTTACAATAACTGATATGGCTGTCACTGATTATAAACTGGTGAATATTAACCTGGTCGAGAAAGATACCAATACCACTGTTATTATACACATGGCAAGCATCAATCAAAACATTCCGATTCCGGGAAGTCAAATGTATACCAGTCCGCACATTTCTGATCAGAAGAGCACGTAGTGTGGGCATAAAAGTGTTTCTGAGCTCTATTCCATCTGCATTAATATGATCTCCTATAATTTCAAGAGCATCGATCAATGGCATCCGTTCCTTATCCCAGGTTATTTGCTTAACTGATGCAGGTAAAGCTGAGCCCTTATCATGTGAACCTATGAAACGAAAAGCAGGTCCCTCTCCTGCCATGATGATGTTTGCACTTGCTCCGCGGCCCGAAAGACCAAGTGTTCCCTGATGGGAAAGGTCTATTTCTATAGTTTTAGTTATTCGGTAATTGCCGCGTGGAAATTCAACAATACCATCTGCAGCACCAGATATGGCGATAGTGATTGCTCTCGTATCATCTGTTTTACCGTCTCCTTTTGCACCGAAATCTTTAACATTTATCGCAAATCCGGGTTCCTGAACTAAACAAATTGCAAAGCAGATAAACAGAAGTTTAACATAAGGAATTGAAAAAAAATGCATAAAACGGGTTCTCCTGCTTAAAAATAGAAAATATTTAAATGTTTTGTTCTAAAAGAACTTAATAAGGTTTAAGAACCGGGTATTAAGAATCGTATCAATTTATTAATATCTCATCAAAAAGAATAAGAGCTGGCTTACCCTTAGCAGGATGCCATGAAGGCAGTTTTTTAACTGGCTTTGCAATAATTTTTAAATAGGTTATTGAAGCAGGTTTGAATTTAACCTCAAACTTATTTGCTTGCTGAGGATCCTTTTGGGCAGGCATTTTAGGATCCAGAAAATTCAACAATTTCAAATTATTCAAATCTGATCCTCCATAAACCTCAATTCGGCTTGGAGGAAATACTGATGAATTAACATTCACTATGGAGCTCAGCACAGCTGAACTAATCTGTACAGGCTTTTTAAAATTCAGAATCACAAGCAAATCCTTCTCCTTAAATCCCTGCCAGTTTGTATTATTGATATCAGCTTCTGCCAATTGTCCATCAATTAAGGTTTTAGTTCCGTTCCCTTTATAACTGATATCAGAAATACTCAATAAACTAATATTATCAGGTTTGAATGCTGATTTATAAAAGGTAAATGTGCTAATTTCACTACTTTTCCATCCGGCTTTATAAGCTTTAGCTTTTATTACAGCATTTTCAGCAATCATGATATCCTTTTTGAAAACTGGTGAAGTCAGGCTATCTGGATCTTTTCCATCAAGTGTATAGCGAATGATCACATCTTTTCTAGGATGGGCTAGTTGAACATTTGTCTGGCTCAGGAACACCCTTGAATCATTATTTAGTAAGGGTTTGGATAGCTGAATCAGGGTTGTCCCATCATCTTTAAATCCTGTAATGACATTCAGGCTACTATTGATTTTCTTTATTTGAATTATATCCATTTCAGTTAGTGATGTATTCCAAACTGATAATTCCTGTAAATTTTTATTGGAAATGAGTGGAAGTATCTGTTGAACTTTAACTTTTGTTCCCGATAAGGATAAAACCTCTAGCTTCTTTAAAGCACTCAAATCTTTTAATCCGCTACCGTTAATATCGGTAAAATTCAAATCCAGCTTCCGTAATTCTTTTAGTTTGGAAATGAAATTCAGGTCCTCATCTTTTACAGGCATCCTGCTTAATCTGAGTGAAACAACTTGCTCTTTAATCGCCGACAATTCTTCAAGAGATTTGGAACTATAGGCACTTTTACTGAAGAAACTAACAGCCAAAGCTGGTGATTCCATTGAAACCGGACTAACCATCCGATAATAATTATTTAAATCTTCAATTGTTTCTTCATCTGCCGCTGCAAAATCATATTCATCCGCTAATTTATCAGCTGGTTTCAGTCGGGCAGATGCCAGAATTCGCAGGGAATCATTTAAAGGCAGATCAATAACCTTTTGATTGAAATCAGGATGGTCTTTAATCCATTGAAAAAGAATTCTTACTTCCTCGGGACTTAATTGCGGTTTTCCAGAAGGAGGCATATGCTTTTTATTGCTCAGAGGCATATGTATTCGTTCCAATAAAAGACTGACCTTGGGGTCTCCCGGAACAAATAGTTTTCCGGTCTTTCCACCTTTCATAATTGATATTGAATCTGTCAGCTTTAATTTCCCCTTTAATTTCGCATCACTGTGGCAGCTTACACATTTCTCCTGAAAAATAGGTTGAATAACATGATCATAAACTAATGCCCGCTCAATTGGCACCAACTGACTTTTTGTTACAGGCTCGAGAACGAAATTTTCACCGTGTGTGAGCACAGCTCCATAATGCCCGGTAAGGATGATACATAAGCTTAGTACAATGGCAGCTGCTTTAGCAGCAATATTCTTATACCAATCTGAAGTCCTGAAAGCAAAAAACAAAGAGGCCAAAAATACAACGCTAACTCCCGACCATTTATGCCAATTTAAAACATCTCCGCCCTCATAAGACTCTTCAAGGGACAGGAAAATACCCATGATAACCGTTATTGCAGCAAGTAAAATTCCAGAGAACATAATCCTGCCAGTAATACTTTTATAGAAAACTCTGTTATCCTCATTGATTTTAAACTCGAAGAGTTCCATGACTAAAGAAACAAGCAGCAAAACGATAGGAAAATGCAAGAGCATTGGATGCATCCTACCCAGAGGCTGTAGCCATTGGGGGATGAGCAGTTCATTTTCGAAAATCAATAAAAAAAGGATCAGAGTATTAAGAAACAGTAAAATATTACCCGAATAAGCTTTCAGATTGATTTTCATATAAATACCGGAATTGGATTTTAGACTCGTTTAAATTTATAAGGATATACTTTCCCGGAGGCCCATTGTGCAACATAAAGATTTTCATCGTCATCAACACAAACATCATGCGGGTGAACAAAGATTTTCTCTGCCTGAGTCATTGTCTGCAATTGGGCATCTTTATTATATATAGGTTCTGTTCCACCTAAATTTGAGACCACTTTGTTTTCCCTATTCAGAACGGTTACAAAACCTGATCCGGCATTTGCCAAACTTGGGGAACGTAAGACAGCTGCATAGAGGTGGTCATTTTTGATTACAGGCCGACAAACACAAGCTCCAGGCAAACTGATAATTTCCTGAAGCTTACCATCCATTGAGAATCTTTTGAAGCAATTCCGTGTCCTGTCGGTCACCAATAAACTTGGCTGGGAATAACGACGGTCAATTACTATTCCATGAGCATTGTCCAGAGATTCATCGCCCGTACCTTTTCCACCAAAATAGCCCTTTAGTTTACCTGAAGCATCATAGTGTAAGATATATTGAGCACCATACCCATCGGCAACAAAGAAATCCCCATTGCTATCAACAGCTACTTCAGTTGGGACAAATTCTTTTGCATTCTTATAAATCCCGGCTTCCATTGGTACGTCAATGGTCATCAATATTTTACCGCTCATGGTTGTTTTATAGACCTGATGCTTTTCAGTATCAGTAATATATAGATATTGTGAACCATTTTCATCTGCTAAAGTAAGTCCATGTCCACCCGGAAATTCATTACCCCAGGACTCAAGAAGCTTGCCTGATTTATTATAAATCAGTATATTATTTTTGGTTTCATTGGTAAGCAGGATTATCCTACCCTTCTTATCCTGAACCATTTCATGACAATCTTTAACCGGATATTTTGCCGAATCCAATTGCCCCCAGCTTGTATCAAGGGTATAACGCATTCCATTATGGCCGTAAACAGGTCCTTTATCCTTTGCGAACAAGCCTCTGGTAATTAAAAGACCTGTTGTAATTGCTGCCGTATTCTTAACGAATTTCCTTCTATTCATAGATTGACCTATTAAGCTAAAATATCATTGATAACCTTACCCGAAACATCGGTAAGACGGTATCTTCTACCCAGATGTTTAAAAACTAATTTTTCATGGTCCAAACCCAGTTGATTCAGGATAGTAGCCTGAAAATCATGCACATGTACAGGATCTTTCACAATGTTATAACCCAGATCATCGGTTTCACCATAAGAAATACCCGGCTTTATTCCACCCCCGGCCATCCAGATGCTAAAGCATCTCGGGTGATGATCCCGGCCATAGTTTTCAACAGTCCAGTTTCCCTGACTGTAATTTGTGCGGCCAAACTCCCCACCCCAAATTACCAGGGTTTCATCCAGTAATCCCCTTTGCTTCAAATCGATAATTAATGCCGCAGAGGCCTGATCCACATCTTTGGCTTGTGAGGCTATTTCTGAGGGCAGATTACCATGATGATCCCATCCCTGGTGGTAGAGTTGAACAAAACGAACACCATTTTCTGATAATTTACGTGCAAGCAAACAATTGGCAGCAAAGGTTCCGGGAGTCATTGAATCAGTACCGTATAATTTGATGATATCATCCGGCTCTTTAGAGAGGTCCATAATTTCGGGAACAGCTGTTTGCATCCGGTAAGCCATTTCATACTGCTGAATTTTGGTGCTGATCTCAGGATCACCAAATTCCTCATAGGACAGCTGGTTTATTTTTGAGATCTGATCCAGAAATTTCCTGCGTTCAAATTTATTCATCCCATCAGGGTCATTTAAATAAAGTACTGGATCATCTCCGCTACTGAATTGAACTCCCTGATGTATTGAGTCTAGAAAACCACTAGCCCATAATTTAGAATAAACACCCTGACTATTGCCTTTACCTCTTGAAAGTAATACCGTAAAAGAAGGGAGATTTTTATTCTCACTTCCAAGGCCATAGCTTAACCAGGAACCCATACTTGGCCGATTCCCCTGCTGTGCACCGGTTTGAAAAAAGGTTAATGCAGGATCATGATTGATAGCCTCTGTATGCATCGATCTGATGATACAAATATCGTCTACGACTTTTGCGGTATATGGAAGCATATCACTTATCCAATTTCGTGACTCCCCATATTGCTTAAAATTCGCGAATGAACCTACCATAGGAAAGGATTTCTGATTGGCTGTCATTCCTGTAAGGCGTTGATTACCACGCACAGAAGATGGAAGATCCTGCCCCGACAAGTCCCTTAATTTTGGTTTATAATCAAACAGTTCAAGCTGTGAAGGTGCACCATTCTGAAACAGATAAATCACCCGCTTAGCTTTTGGTGCAAAATGAGGAATACCGGGAGCAAATCCGGTATCTGTAGAATCACCGGTAAATAGATCCGGCACCAATAATGAACCTAAGGCAGCACTTCCAAGCCCAAGACTGAGCCTCGACAGAAAGCGTCGCCGGTTAAAGTTTAATCCATGTTCCAGAAAATCTTTTTGCATGATTAAGTTTTAGTAATAGTTTCTTCAAGATTGTATAGTGCCGATATAACCTGCATCCATGCAGCTACGGAACTTGTATTCAGTTTTTGAGGTATTGGGTACTCTCCTATGGAAATAAGGCTTTCGGCCCGATTTTTTTGCTTCTTAAACACATTGAGCTGATCAGAATAATAGGAAGTCAGTACTTCAACTTCCTTATCACTGGGTCTCCTGCAAACAATTAAACGAAATGCCCTGATTACCTTTTCTTTGATCTCTGCAGGTGTATTATCCAGTTTTGTAGCTAAAACCCTGGATGCTTCTAGTACTGTCGGATCATTCATCATGATCAGGGCCTGAAGCGGGGTATTGGTTTTCAATCTGTTTACTTCACATTGATCCCGGTTACTTGCATCAAAAATCCCCATAACTGGCGGTGGAACAGTGCGCTTAACAAAGGTATACATCCCCCTTCGGTAAAGGTCATTATCATGATCCTGTTTATAATTTCTAAGTATTCCCCGACCTGAACTGGCATTCTCCCAAAGCCCGGGTGGCTGGTAGGGCTTCACGCTTGGCCCTCCAATAGTTTTGACCAATAAACCGCTGCTTGAAAGAACCAGATCCCTCACAAGTTCTGCTTTAATTCTGTAACGCGGTGCTCTTGAAAGATAGATATTTTCCGGATCTTCTTTTAACTTTTCAGGACTGATTACTGCCGATTGCCTATAGGTCGCCGACATAACCATCTGTTTAACAAGACGTTTCATATTCCATCCATTGTTCATGAAATCAACAGCCAGCCAATCCAATAGTTCAGGATGTGTAGGCAATTCACCCTGCATCCCAAAGTCACCGGATGTTTTTACAATTCCACGTCCAAAAATTTCCTGCCATAGTTGATTTACAAAAACTCTGGATGTAAGCGGATTCCGTTTATCAAACAACCATTGGGCAAGTCCCAGCCTGTTTTTAGGATATTTTGTATCAAAAGCCAGGATGGATTCAGGAGTGCCGGCCATCACTTCTGCACCGGGAGCATCATAAGCACCACGATCAAGAATAAAAGTTTTTCTTAAGGTATCCCGATCACCCATAACAGATACAATCAATTTATTGGTATCACGTTTATTGATAAATTTCAGGATCTTATTAACTTCCTCGTTACTAATCTCAATCATCGGTTTCTTGGCATAAGTCTCCGGTCCGCCAACAGTTGATTCTATTCCGACTTCCTTCACATTATTAAAAAAGGAATAAAGCTGATAATAATTCTTCTGGGAGAATGGATCATACTTATGGTCATGGCATTGAGCACATTCCATAGTAACCCCTATCAGAGCCTTTGAAAAGGTATTTGTTCGGTCAATCACATATGAAACACGATATTCCTCATCAACAACACCACCCTCTTCGGTAATTTTGTGGTTCCGGTTAAAACCTGTCGCAAGTATCTGCTCTTTTGTAGCATTGGGAATCAAATCACCGGCAAGCTGATAGGTTATGAATTTATCATAAGGAAGATTCCTGTTAAACGAATAAATTACCCAGTCTCTCCATGGCCATTGAGAACGGTAACTATCGTCCTGAAAACCATGAGAATCAGCATATCTGGCTACATCCAGCCAGTGAAGAGCCATTTTTTCGCCATAAGCCGGGCTTTGCAATAATTTATCTACAATCTTCTCATAGGCATTAGGGCTCTTATCTGCAAGAAATGCATCCATTAGATCCAATCCTGGAGGTAAACCTGTCAGATCCAGGCTTAAACGTTTCAATAAATATTCCTTTTCAGCCTCTGGATTTGGTTTTAAACCTCTTTGCTCCAATTTACTTAGAATGAAATAATCAATTTCATTTTTAACCCATTCAGCATCCCCAGTCTCTGGAAGCGGTGATTTATTTGGTTTAAGGAACGACCAATGGGTTTCATATTTTGCACCCTGATCAATCCATTTTTCGATCAACTTAATTTGATGAGAGGATAATTTCAGATTAGATGATGGTGGAGGCATCAGAATTGCAGTGTCTTTTGTTGAGACCCGCAGGAAAACCTCAGAAAGTTCAGGCTTACCCGGTACCAAAGC
This sequence comes from uncultured Sphingobacterium sp., assembly GCA_964616525.1. Taxonomy (GTDB): domain Bacteria; phylum Bacteroidota; class Bacteroidia; order Sphingobacteriales; family Sphingobacteriaceae; genus Daejeonella. The sequence goes on from CAZTRY010000002.1 coordinate 11,977, forward strand.
ATGAGCACCCGGATTTTCTTTCAAAGCCTTGTAGGCACTTTCTTCAATATCAAGCCTTAGACCCGCTTCGCGCTTATTTGCATCGGGACCATGGCAGGAAAAGCATTTATCTGATAAAATTGGCCTGATATCGAAATTATAGCTGATTTTATCAGGAATGTGTTCACTAGTTTTTGAAGTCCCTGTGTTAAAATTACAGGCATGTAAACCATATAACACAATTAGAAAAAGAAAGGAAATCAATAAATTTCTTTTGTTCATATATTATTCATACTGCATTAAGATCTTTTCATATTCTAAGATAGGAATACAATTGAATTATTCAACCAAAAGGAAACAATATAGCGCGTACTATCGAATTGAAAATAAGCTTGTAAGGAACAATTTGCATTGGTCAGGTATTTTGAAGTTAAATGAGAAAAAACAGCATTATCCTTTTCCAAACCTATTGATCACTTCCTTTTCCAGCCACTCCCTGTGAATGGGATGTGCAATCGCAGCCAGCGCCATCGCTCTTTGTCTTAAATTCTTTCCAAAAAGATAGGCAACACCATATTCTGTGACAACATAATGTACATGCGCTCTTGTAGTAACTACCCCCGCCCCTTCTTTCAGAAAAGGAACTATCTTGGATTCACCGGATTTTGTAGTAGAAGGCAGGGCAATGATTGGCTTTCCTCCATCCGATAGAGCAGCACCCCTCATGAAATCTATTTGTCCACCTACCCCCGAATACTGATAGGTTCCGATTGAATCTGCACACACCTGACCAGTCAGGTCAATCTCTATTGCTGAATTTATCGATACTGCTTTGGGGTTCGCACGAATCACCTTAGTATCATTTACATAATCAATCTCGAGGAATACAACCTGCGGGTTATCATCAATAAAATCATATAATTTTCTGGTACCAATAGCAAAACCCGTAACTATCTTTCCACGATGTTTTTTCTTGAATTTATTGGTTATAACACCATTTTCCACCAAATTAATTACACCATCTGAAAACATTTCCGTGTGAATTCCGAGATCTTTATGACTTTTAAGACATGAAAGTACGGCATCAGGAATTGCACCGATACCCATTTGGAGAGTTGACCGGTCTTCAATCAGTTCAGCGCAAAATCTGCCAATAGTCATGGCTGTTTCATCAACCCTGCTACCATAATTCACTTCCGGTAAGGCTTCATCCACACTAACCAGAGTATGTATTTCACTGATATGAATAATTCCATCCCCATGAGTTCTGGGCATTTGCCTATTTACTTGTGCAATAATATGCTTTGCATTTTTAACTGCAGATCGGGCAATGTCAACAGATGTTCCCATTGAACAAAAACCATGTTTATCAGGCTCTGATACATGTATGAGTGCTACATCCAAAGTCAGAATCCCTTTATCGAATAAAATCGGTATTTCACTCAGAAATACAGGAATATAATCACCATTAACCCCGTTAACAATCTCTCTGACATTTTGAGAAACAAATAGCGAATTCATAAAAAAACTGGTACCGAAATCAGGTCTGTTAAACAGATCATCGCCCAGGGTAGTTATACTCACTAATTCAACATTCTTTAATTCGCCGCTTCTGGAGAAAAACGCTCTTAACAGACTCCTGGGAGTTGAGGCACTACCATGAACAAAAACCCGCTGTCCACTTTTTATTTCTTTAACTGCATTTTCAGCTGTGCTATAATTAAGTACCATTTATAATGATCTGAGATTATTCAATTATTAATGGAAGTTAATCAATCCTGCTTTAAATCCTGAAACAGAATATAATTTAACCCCAACTGATTAAGAAAGGCAAGAGGATTGATGGTTTCAAAAATCAGCCCTATGTGTGTAAACTAAGGGAATAAGTTTACACATTATGGGGAAAAAAGTACACAGTACTTCCTTTTCAAACTACGACATGTTTGATAATTAAAATAAAATGTACCCATTGAGATACGAAATATTATTAAACCCGGGTTAAAACTGACCCAGCTTATCAAATGTCCTAATAATCAGAAGGCTAAGGCATAGATATTGAGTTTGCTTAGGCTAATGCGAAAGAAGAACTACTATTTATTACTATTTTTAATTGTCTTTTCGGCGATCAAGGTTTTCTCCCAAAAACCGAAGTTCAACCTGAGCAAGCTAAATAGTACCAATGATATTTCACAGCACACTATTCTAAGCATCCATAAAGATAAGTTTGGCTTCATTTGGTTCGGAACACAGGATGGACTGAACCGATATGATGGATTTAAATTTGACGTCTATAAGTACTCGGATAATAACAAGCATTCCCTACCCTCAAACTATATCCAGACGATCAGTGAAGACAAGGATGGCAATCTCTGGATTGGTACGAGAACTCACGGTATCAGTAAATTCAGGAGATCTGACCGGACTTTTATTACCTATAGCTATGATTCAAAGATAAAAGAATCATTAAGCAGCAATAAGGTCAATCATGTTTTAGTAGATAAAAAAGGAAATATTTGGGTAGGCACAAGCAATGGCTTAAATCTCTTTAATGGAAATACAAACAAATTTCAACACTTTTTTCACGATTCATCCGATATAAATACCTTAAGCAGTTCTAATATTCTTTCGATTTATGAAGATTCAGAAGGGAATTTATGGATTGGGACAGATAAGGGATTAAATCTTCTTAATTCTGGTAACGGGAAATGGACCAGGTATTCTGATAAGCGCCCTGGTCATCGTAACAATAATTTTATCAATACAATTATTGAAGACAATCAAAAGCAATTATGGGTAGGAACTTACGAAGGGCTGAACCTGATAGATAAGCAGAATGGTGAATTTACACTCTTCGCTATTGACCCGGAAAAGAATTCTAGCTACAAGGTCAATCCCGTGTTTACTCTTGCAACCGGTAACCAAAACAAGTTATGGATTGGATCAAACACAACACTTCAATTATTTGACACAAAACTTAAAAAGAAAATAAGTATCGCAGAGAATCAACCAATTGCAGGTTTAATTCCGGATGATGGAATTTATTCCCTCTTAAATGATAATTCTGGAATTTTATGGGTAGGAACTTCAAGTCATGGTGTTTTAAAGTATGACAGAAATCTATCCTATTTTATGCCATTTAAGTATTCTCCTGATAATACACCCTCTGCAAAAAACATAATCAGAGGAATAGCCGAAGACAATAAAGGCAACCTTTTTCTGGCTACAGATGCCGGTCTGGATTATTTTGATCGTTCGAGCAATGCAATACAAACCTATAAACACAAAATAACTAAGTCCGGCAGTCTGGCAAGCGATTATACCACTCAGGTTTTAGTAAACAAGGCCAATACCGGAGTTTGGGTGGGTACAGCATCCAACGGATTGGATTATTTTGATCTTAAGACCAGGCTATTTAATCACTATAAAGCCGGAAATGGTGATTTTACGATAAATAATAATGGAATTTATGCTTTACTTGAAGACAGGAAAGGGAGGATCTGGATTGGTACTGATGGTGGAGGGGTTAATGTATTCGATCCTGTAAGTAAAAAAATTAAAAAATACACCCAGGATAATAACAATCCGGCAACTATTTCTGATAACAGCATACAATATTTGTATGAAGATAAAAAAGGCAGGATCTGGATATCGGGGTATAGTAACGGACTGAGTATTTTTAATCCTGAAAATGAGAGATTTTCCCATTTAAATAGCTCAAACAGCAAGATAAGCAGTAATATAATCAGTACTGTCTGTGAAGACAGAAAGGGTAATATATGGATTGGGACTATGGAAAGGGGGCTGAACAAATATAACCCTGCCTCAGGTTCATTTAAATCCTATAATGAGGATAATGGGCTGATTAATAATACCATCAATTATATAACAGAGGATGATAAGGGTTTTATTTGGATCAGTACTAACAGTGGTATTGTCCGTTTTGATCCTGAAAAGGAAATCTATCGAAATTTTGGTAAACATAATGGCTTGAAAAGCCAGGAGTTTAATATGGCTTCGGGTGCTAAATTGAAAAGTGGTGAAATTGCCTTTGGAAATATTAACGGGTTTAATATTATCGACCCAAGTGCAATTAATTTGAATAAAAATAAACCAAAAGTAGTACTCACCTCTCTTGAAATACTGAATAAGGTGGTGCCGATTGCACAAGAGAACTCCCCATTGAAAGAAAGCCTGCTACTTGCAGATGAAATAACGCTTGAACATTCGCAATCTGTTTTTACCTTATCATTTGCAGCACTCGACTACTCAGTTCCGGAAAATAATAATTATGCCTATAAACTCGAAGGCTTTGATAAAGACTGGAATTATGTAGGAAAAGAGCGAAAAGCTACCTATACAAATCTTGATCCGGGAAGCTATATATTCAGAGTCATTGCTTCAAATAATAATAATATCTGGAATCAGGAAGGTGTGAGTTTACGAATCAATATTACTCCCCCATTCTGGATGACATGGTGGTTCAGAATGTCAGTAGTTCTGATTTTAATCGGTTTAATCTATCTGCTTTTCAGGTTCAAAATGAGAACCGTACGAAAGCAGAAATCAGAATTGGAAGTACTTGTTAATGAAAGAACCTCAGAAATATTAAAGCAAAGTAATCATGTAGAGAATCTAAACCAGGAACTTCAGAAACAAACAGAGATTCTGCTGGAACAAAAGAATCAGGAATATAATGCACGTTTGCTTGCTGAAGAAATGAGAAAAGAAGCTGAACGTGCTAATCGTGCTAAAAGTACTTTTTTAGCAACCATGACTCATGAAATAAGGACGCCTATGAATGGTGTACTTGGAATGGCTACGCTCCTTTCTGAAACAAGGCTAAACCATGAGCAGCTTGAATATACTAAAGCCATAAAACAAAGTGGGGAATCATTATTGAGTATAATAAATGATGTACTTGATTTCTCAAAGATTGAATCCGGAAATATTGAATTGCAGGAGCATAATTTTACTATCGAAAAATGCATTAAGGACGTATTCAACTTATTTCAGTCTGGAATTAGGAATGATAAGGTTATCATGCGATACAAAATTGATGACAATGTACCTAAACATGTTATAGGAGACAGTATAAGGACCCGTCAAATCTTAATTAACCTGATAGGAAATGCTGTAAAGTTTACAGAATCAGGAGAAATCATTGTTCATGTTCTTGAAAATAAATCTGAAACTGAGGGTATCAGTCATCTTAAATTTATAGTAAGCGATACCGGAATTGGAATTCCGGAAGAGCAGCAATCAAATCTATTTAAGGCTTTTCATCAACTGGACTCCTCAATTACGCGTCAACATGGTGGTACCGGGCTGGGATTGGTGATCTGTCAGCGATTGATTAAAATGATGGGTGGTACAATTCAAATAAACAGTAGCCCGGGAGCTGGAACTAAGGTAACCTTCAGCCTGAATTATAAAATTGGAGTAAGCAAAGCAGATGAATTGGAAGATAGTATAAAGGAAACTGAAGGAATAATAACTGAAAGTGATAAACTGATCAGTTCGAATTTTGCATCAAAACACCCATTTGATATTCTTGTGGCTGAAGACAATCAAATGAATCAAAAAGTTATCCTCAGGGTACTGAAGAACTTAGGATATGCCCCTGCTCTGGCCAATGACGGGTTAGAGGCATTGAAGATGATGAAGCTTAAACACTATGATCTGATATTGATGGATATACAAATGCCTAATGTAGATGGACTGGAAGGCACAAGAATGATCAGGAAATTATATGGGAAGACCCCTGCAATCCTTGCATTAACAGCCAACTCAACTAATGAAGATCGGGAGGCTTGTTTAAATGCAGGAATGAATGAGTTCCTGACGAAACCTATTGACATTAAACTACTTATCCACCAACTTAAAGAAATTTACAGAAATAAAATACAGAAAGTATCCGCCTGATTATCTGATTTCTTTAAATTCAAAACAAAAATCAGGTTTTTAGATACCTGACATTTATATGAGACCAATCTCATTCGCCCTTGCGCTAATTCTTTATATTTTCAATGCCAATGCTCAGGAAAACAGAGCAATAATTTCCGGGAAAATTATAGATTCTAATGGTTTTGGAATACCGGGGGTGCAAATCATTCTGGAAGGGACAAATCAGGAAACAATTACTGATGAAAGTGGGCATTATTTATTAAAAGCCGAACCGGGAAAATATTCATTGATTATAAAATCTATTGGCTATGTTTCTGAAAGCCGAACCATCATTCTAATTGCCGGCAGAAGCACTAAATTGTCCTTAAGTCTTTCAAATGATATATATGCACTTCAGGAAGTGACTGTTTCAAGCCTAAAGCTAAAAAGTGCAACTGCCACTAAAACCTTGATGGAATTACAGGATATTCCTCAATCAATATCGGTTTTAGGACAAAAAACAATCAGACAACAGGCTATATTCGATCTGAGTACTCTGAGCAGAAATATCAGCGGTCTTAACTTTACCGGCAACTATAGTGGTGCAGGTTCTTCCCAATTTTTCAATGCCCGTGGATTTGATCTGAATGATTCACAAAATTACAGGTTGAATGGTTTTATGATTTGGAATCTTGGGAATAATTATTCGGATAATATAGAACAGGTAGAATTTTTGAAGGGACCATCCTCTATCCTATTTGGAGATGCAACTCCAGGCGGAGTGATCAATTTTGTAACAAAAAAACCCTTGCCGGACTTCATGACCGAATTAAGTTTTAAAACTGGATCATGGGGTTTGTTAAGACCTTCACTGGATATAACAGGACCTCTTAACAAAGGAAAATCGCTCAGATACAGGCTGAATACCAGCTTTGAACAAATGAATAGCTTCAGGGATATGGTTTCATCAAAGCGTTCACTTATTGCTCCAACCTTTAGCTGGGATATAAATAACAAATTGTCATTAAGCCTAGAAACCATTTTTAAAAATTCGGAAGCCGTTGATGATGCCGGATTAGTTTCACCGGATGGTACAATCAGCGGATTAAGAAATTTAAGTCCGCAGTTATACCTTGGTGATTCCGGCAGAAAATACCTCTACAGTGATCAGAACAGTAATTTAACTGCAAAATATGATCTCGGGAAAACCTGGAAGATAAAAGGATCCGGCTTTTATGGTCTTACTAAAAACCGGCCATGGGGCTTGTGGTTTGACCAGCCTGATCAGCAGGGATATTTTGCCAGAAGAGCATATGGCTATTATCAGCGTTCAGATAATGGATCAGTGTCCATTGAAACTTATGGCGAGTTTTATACCGGAGCCATTAAACATAAGCTATTGATTGGTGCTGAATACCAATCCACCAGATACCGGTATACTAATGAGGGAGCACTGAGTCTGCTTGACACAAATAATTTGCTTCACCCAATTGTTAATCGCATTCCTGCAATACCGCTGGCAGAAAAGCCTTACAGGCCCTATGTTTCATTAATTACCAGAAGAGGTATTTATCTTCAGGATCAATTGATGCTTTTTAAAGAAAAAATTCAGTTATCAGCAGGTGTCAGAGCAGGCAAAACAAGTCAGGGTAACCATTATTTTCAAAATCTGCTTACAGGCACCGACTTTGAGGGGTACACAGATAATATCATCAGCAAAAGCGTAATCAGTCCAAGACTTGGCCTGATTTATAAAACAAGCCAATGGACTTCCATCTATGGATCCTGGTCAGAAGGTTATGAGATAAATTCACCTGATATTTTTGCACAAAATTTCCTGAAATATGCAAGTCCGCCAGCAACTATCAGCAATCAATTGGACTTTGGAATTAAATCAAATATTATAAATCATCAATTGGGATTAAGTCTGAGCATCTTTGAAATCAATAAACACAATCCATATGGCTATGTTTATCTGAATCCAAGCAATCCAAACTACGATGAATATGATGTTTATTATGAGGGACATCATCGTAGCCGCGGATTGGAAGTGGATATTGACGGTAGACTTTCTTCATCCATTACCCTCACTGCCGGAGCAGCCTATACAATTACCAGGGTTATGAATGATCCGGGTTATCCATCCGGAAATTTACTGCCAAATGCTCCCAGATACAGTTCAAATGTCTGGCTAAACTATGAGTCTCAAAAAACACTTAAGGGTCTAACAGCCGGATTAGGTTGGTTTTATAAGGACAAGTTTTATTCAAGTATTTCCAATGACCCTAATCTGCTTATTCCTGCAGGATATACCATGGACCTTGCATTGGGTTATAAATTTAAAAGGCTTGGCACACAGTTAAATGTGATGAACTTTACAAACCAGGTCAATTATCTAAATCCATGGCAGTTTAACTTATTTGAAGTGAGACCATTAAGGCAGTTCATATTCACATTAAGCTATCGGCTTCAGGATGAAAGCAAAAAATAAGCTATACCAATTGCCTTTAAAATAAGAGCGTAGAAATTGGTCAATCAGATCCAAGACTTACAATATAGAGTCTGAATTCAGATTACTTATTATCAGGTTTTTCTACCTCTTTCTGCCTTTCCTGCCTTTTGAAATAACCCCTCAAGAGAAAGTTACTTTTCAGTGCTTCCATATTTTGATTGAAACCGTCAGTCCCTTTCCGGAGATTATCAATACTTAAATTAAGATTCTTTACCATTATAGAGTCCTTTAGTAGTGCATTTACAGGACCTTTACCAGAATTTACATCCTGCTGAATACCTTTAATGACAGCTCCAATATCATTGGTTAATCGGTCTGCCTGGCTACCAACTTTATTCATTTTAAGTACCGCTTCATTGAGATTATATGCGAATACAGTATCTTTTAAAAGCATCCCTACAGAGCCTTTACCTTCTTTCATATCAGCAATTATGGTGTGCAGATCATCCGCCATCATGCCAGCCCTGGATGTAGTTAAACGAAGATTTACAGCCGATTCACGAATTTCTTTAGGGAGAGTCTTATCATTAAGTAATTCCCATAACGCAGTGCTGTTATTAACCCGCTGCACAGTAAGCTTTAATCCAGAAACAATTTCTGAAATATCATTGTTAGTATTAGAAAGTTTCTGGAGAATTTCATCGGTATCAATCACTTTTTTGGATAAAATAATATCCCCCTCCTGTGCAAGTTCTGCATGTTCCTTACCTGGAACAATATTGATAACCTTATTCCCAACAATACCATCTGTTCCGATCGATGCGATCGCATCTTTACGGATTATATCCTGCATATCTGTATCAATCATCATAGATACCTCAATAGTGGTATCATTTACAATTTTTATACTCTTAACTGTACCAGCCTGAATTCCTGAATAGCGTACATTATTCCCTGAAATTAATCCCTGTACATTTTCAAATTTTGCTTTTAACAAATAGGTAGACCCAAAGAGGCTTTTATTTCTCCCGATCATAAAGAGCAGGAGGATAAGAAAAGCTAAACCACTAAGGACAAAAACACCAAGTCTTACGCTATTTACAATTTTCTTCGCCATAATAATTCTATTCAAAAAACAGTTTCACTTTTGGATCAACTGATTGCATTATATCATCAAAAGTTCCACTCACATAACATTTCCCGTCAATCAGCATCACAACCCGGTCGCTAGCCATACGTACACAATTCATATCATGGGAAATTATCAATGATGTGGTTTTATATTTATGTTGTATTTCTACCATCAGCTCAATGATTTCTTTACTGGTAATGGTGTCTAAACCCGTTGTCGGTTCATCATAAAGAATAATCTCTGGTTTTAAAATCAATGTTCTGGCTAATGCTACCCTTTTCCTCATCCCTCCTGATAATTCCACCGGCATCATATCAATAGTATGTGCAAGTCCAACATCTTCCAGGGCACTAATAACCATTTTATCGACCTCTTTTTGGCTAACTTCTAACCAGTGCCTTCTTAACGGAAATTCCAGATTCTCCCTTACAGTCATCGAATCGTATAAAGCATTACTCTGGAACAGAAAACCCACTTTCGCTCTGATCTGATCCAATTCGTCGTGATCTAGATCAGGAATATTATGACCAAAAACACGAATACTGCCCTTATCCGGCTTTATCAAACCAATAATGCATTTGATCAGCACTGATTTTCCTGAACCCGACTTTCCTAAGACAACCACACTTTCTCCCCTTATCAGGTCAAGATTAAAATCTTTCAAGACGTGATTATCAGAAAATGATTTATACAATCCTTTGATAACCATTACTTTATCAGATTTCATATCCAGTTTTAATTCAGAGTGCATAAATTTAATAACCCAAAATATCAGTAACCTGAACAGCCAGCAAATCGATCACAAAAATAATTACAGAAGAAACAACTACTGCAGAATTGGCAGAGCGTCCTACCCCCTCTGTACCCTTACTGCTATTGTATCCTTTGTAACATCCAATAATTCCTACAGCAAATCCAAAAAAGAAACTTTTTGTAAATGCAGGCAAAACATCACCAAATACAAGATTATCAAAAACCTGTGTCCAGTATAAAACAAAGCTTGTATTTGAGTGAATATTAACTCCAAGATAGGCGCCGTATAATGAAACTGCGTCACCCAGCATAACCAGAACCGGCAACATTAATGTACAGGCTAATACCCTGGTTACAACAAGGTACTTAAAAGGATTGGTACCACTTACTTCCATGGCATCAATCTGCTCAGTAACTTTCATTGATCCAAGTTCAGCACCTATGCTGCTTCCGATCTTACCGGCAAATATCAGGGCAGTAATAACCGGACCTACCTCCCTTATAACAGCAATAGCAACAATTGCGGGCAATTGGGCTTCCACACCATAATCAGCCATAGATGGCCGAAGCTGCATGGTTAAAACCAGCCCCATGATAAAAGCTGTGAGGCCAATTAATGGAAGTGACTTGTAGCCAATCACATAGCATTGCTTTAAAAACTCAGAAAATTCAAAAGGTGGATTCAAACCATGCCTGAAAAAACGCAGAGTAAATCTGAATAATTCGCCATTCAGGGTTAAAAATGATTTTAAATCTGAGCTTAATGACATATAATATTTTGGTACAAAATACCTCTTACTTACAAAAGTAATTTTTAGGATGAAAGAACAGCCTGACAGATGTCAATAAAAAAACTGACCAAACTCATATTTAGCATCTATCATCAAAAGATCAATATAAAAACAGAGCCGGATCCTGTTTAATTCCCTTTAACCCTTTCAAAAAGCGCTTTGGCTGTTTTACTGTTCCAGCCATCAAATCGTCCTCTCTGAACAAGCAATTCATTGTCTTCAGGATGCTGCAAATAATAATGAAAAACGAACTTCCCTCTGGGATTATACCATCCTACAATCTGACCAAAACGTAAATCATTAAAAACCAAACTATCTCCGTGATGCTCGACTGTATAAAACTCTTGTGAAAAGCGGATTAATCTTTGAAGATCTGAATGATCAAGAACCGGACTTAAGAGTGAATCATTTCTTGAAAAATACTGAAACTCCATCGATTTGCTGCTGTCAAACAAGGAGCGAAAACCCACATGATATCCTTTATTATCACCAGCCACCACATACCATAGCCAGTTCTGTAAGGGTGCTGGCGTTGTAAAATACCGGGTATAGGAGATTTTCTTTTCCTCCAGAATTCTCCTGACTTCCCTGTCGATATAAACCTTATTCACCAGACAATAAACAAGGTATAAGGTACACATTCCCAGACCAAACCTCCACCAGATCTTCTTTTGCCTGTCCTGCCCTGCCTTTATAAAAAGGAGTGCTGCAAGAGCAATCCCGGGCCAGATTGAAAAGAAAGGATCCGCTACATAAATCGCGTTAAAAGTAATGCGCTTATGGCTGAATGGTTCGAACCAACCTACCCCATAATTATTGAAAGCATCAATAAAATCGTGAATAAAAACCAGAGAAGTGAAAAACAAAAACCACTTTAATAAACTAATATTGTGAGGACGGTGCCAGCGTTCTGCCACTAATGCTAATACTAGTCCTGATATGAAGCAGAAGAGAAATGAATGGGTAAATCCACGGTGAGCCAGTAGATTGGATGTGGTATCCATCCAGAATGAGGCTAAAAAATCTATATCAGGGATACTTTGCGCCAGTGCACCCCATAGCATTGCCTTTCTCCCTAATTGTTTACCGGCAAAGGCTTCACCCATGCATGCACCGAGGGCAATATGAGTGATGGAATCCATTAATTTGGAACGTTTATAACTACCTGAGTCCCTCCCTTATCCTTGCTTTCATCAGCAGCTTCCATAAAAGCGATTATTTCTAATGTTTCTTCCGGATTCACCGGTGCTGTTCCTGTTTCAAAAAACTCAATGATCTGTTCAAGCAAAGGATCATAACCCTTAAATTCGCCTAAAGTAAGGTTTGCTTTTTCACCAAAAACAGTTCCACCAAAATCACTTGCAGCGATTTTCCCACCGTAATTATAATTCCCATTACGCGTGCCCCTAAAACTTCCCAGTCTACCATCTTCCCAAACACCCACTAAAACATCAGTGTCTTTGGTATGTATTCTGGTCACTTTTTTACAGCCAGTACCCATAATAGCAAATAATAGCTCAACCCCATGAATACCATACCAAAATAAATCCGGATGAGTCTTTTCTATAATTGCCGGACTAAACGTTTCGGCACCCATTACTTTACCAATTTTCCCGGATTTAATATCAGACATACCTGTAATAAACCGTAAAGACGAAGAGGAAAACACAGGAGTTTTGTATAGTTTTGCCGCAGCAAATATGGCCTTTGCATCCTCCATGGATGTTGCAATAGGTTTATCAATGAATACTGGTTTACGGGCTTTCAACACCTGCAAAGCCTGATCAAGATGTAAACGTCCATCATTGGTTTCCAATAATACTACATCTACTTTCCTTAAAAGATCTGCTATGGAGTTAACTATTTCGACCCCCATCTTTTTAACTTCTTCAGTATACCCGGGAATTCTTTCGACACTGGTAATTATATCATTACTGCCTTTTGGATATGCCGCAACAATTTTATAGCCTTTATAAACTGCAGCAGCATCTTCAGCATTTAAGGTTTTGGTAAATGCTACTGAATGTGAGGTATCCAAGCCAATAATACCGACTCTTTTACCTGTAATCAGTGCAGGTTTACCATAAAGTGAACTTATGTTTCCATAAATACTTAGACCGGTGCCGGCCAATGCAGATAGCTTTATAAAATTTCTCCGGTTGTAGCTACTCATAAAATCTATAATAAGCTTGATATGTATACTTGGATCTTCAAAACATTTACTGAAAATTAAAGTTTATTTCTGTTCTCATAAACTTTCATAATCGCATTGATAACATCATCCATATCCTGAGTACTTCCCAGTAAAGATGCCACTCCTTCCAGAACTACCATTTCTTCATTACAGACCAAATCACAAACTGGCATTTGCATTTCTTCCTTAAAGCGTTTCAAACGGTTGGGCGAATACATTGCTTTATATTCTCTTAGTCCGATAATTTCATCAACCCATGGTTCCACATGGAAACCTCTAGCGATGTAAGGACTCAGATTAATCCCTTCTGCAGACAGGGCCTTTAAAAATTTACTTCTGTCGGCATTGTTAAAATGCTCTTTACGATAGCTCATGGCATATTTATAATAGCCTGAACTTTCGGTTCCCGGATACTTCTTCTGAGGAACAAGTCCGGGAAAACCCTTGAGTTTAGCATCCAGATATGCAGCATTTTCATTCCGTTTTTCAAAACGCGCTCTGGCTCCGGCAATCTGACCCATCAGCACCGCCCCTTCAAATTCGTTCATGCGGTATTTAGGCCCTATGGTCACATTAAACCCTTTGCGGTTGGTGCCGTGGTTCTGAACAGTAAAACATCTGTCCATCAAAGCTTCATCATTACCGATGATGGCACCCCCTTCTCCGCAGGAGATCTGCTTGCTTGCCTGAAAACTGAAACAGCCCAAATCACCAATAGTCCCCAATTGCTTACCCTGAAATTTTGCAAAATTTGCCTGACAGGCATCCTCAATTACTTTCAGGTTATGCTTCCTTGCAATAGCCATAATACGCTCCATATTGCAGGGCATACCCATAATATGAACAGGAATAATGGCTTTGGTGTTCTTGTTTATCTTCTTTTCTATCTCATCAGGATCAAGCTGAAATGAATCTCTATCCAGATCTACAAGTACTGGAAGTGCACGGCTTGTTAAAATAGCAGAGACAGTACCAAAATCACTGTAGGGCGAAGTAATAATTTCATCTCCGGGACCAAAATCCATGGCTTCAACCGAAGTTGCCAAAGCCTGAGTTCCTGAACCGGTACCGATACAAAGTTGAGTTCCCATCAAACGGGCATATTCCTTCTCAAATGTTGCCACAGTTCCTGTTGGCGATTGAATTCGACTCCAGATCCCACTTTTTGTTGTTTTCACAACCGACTCAATAAGTTTTTCATCGGCTATCATTGCAGGCCATTTAGGCCAGACCTTTATTCTTACCGGTGTACCTCCATGAATCGCAAGTTTCCCGGTATTTCGGGGGGTATTTCCAAAGGCAGGAATTACATTGGAGAAAGCAGTTGCAACAGTAGTGGTGGTCACTGCAGAAATAAAATTCCTTCTGCTTAAGTCATTGAATTTCATAAAAATATGTTTATCCAGAATTCTGGGATGAATATAAGACTGAAAGTAATAATCAGCTTAATAAAGCTATTGTGCTAAAATATACCCTAATATAAAAATAAGCGTGTACGTAACCGAATTTATTTGAAAAATCAGATTACCTAACAAACAGGACCATGCCTTAAATGCTTACCTGGTTTTTCCTGACAACAATTTATGTATTGCTTTCATTAAGATTTCTTCTGCATCAGCAGTTACACCCGATGCCTGACCAGTCTCATAACCACCCTGTGAATAAGCTATTGCATTGCCAATATAACCTAAGCCATAATCACCATACCCTGCCACTGCTACAAACAGATCAGGACGTTCTGCTTTAGCGGCAAGTTGGTACTCTACAAATGGTTCGCCGGGAAGATGAAGAATACGGGCTTTTCCTAAACTGAGCAATGAAATATCGATTTTTTTACCTGCTTCCAAACGTTTTAGCCAAACCAGTTTAGAGAGATTGTTTGATAAAAAAACTGAAGTCTGCGTTTTCATCGCTGCTTCAAGATTCTCTATCCCTGCGGCAGGCTTTAATGCGACTGGTTCAATATTCCAGTTGACAGAAGCCGGACTTACCGGCTCACGTTTGGTATTATCCCAGGCTCGTTTCATACCATCTGCCAGACGCTCTGCCAGTATCAGCCTGTTTTCCTTAGCACCATCATTATATTTTCCGGCCGTAAGATTACCTCCAGCTCCATTAAAGTGTATATGAAGCGCATCAGGTACAGCAAGCTGACGCATAAAACGTGCAATACCGGGAAAATCAGGGTTGGAAATACCGGTACGGTAATAACTTTGTGGATGGGAGGCATAATAACTTAACACAGCTAATGGTTTATCATTATTCCAAAAACTAATCAGGGAGACCATCGGATCAATTAGTCCTTCGGGAGCTGCACGAACAATAGAATCTTTGGTAGCAGATGTACGGGTATACTTAACTTTTCCATCCGGACCAAGGATGCGGCGGTTTGAAGCCACTTTATAAACCTCTGCCTGTCCTGTTCCGATATGAGTAAAAGGAACAGCCTTAACAATTGATTTACTAATAGCCTGACCCAGGCGCTGAATCAGATCCCTTGCATAGCTCCCTTCAAACGCAAGAGTACTCAAACCTGCCGTTTTAAGCATATTCTCGGCACCAAAATCTGAAGTTGGTGCATCATGTTGATGAATTGCATGAACCACAACCCTCGAAGGAATAGTACCTGCCGCTTCAGCCATAATGCGTTTAAATTCATCCTGACTATCATTTGCAATTCCAATCCAGTCAACCGAACACATAACTATGGGTTCGCCGCCACCCAAGATCACAATACCCTTTGCCCTCAAACCCAGATCCCAGCTATTGATCATCGGATCATATGTTAAACTACTGCCAACCGGCGGTGTTGCGTCTACATCAAATGTCGCCAGTTTCAGTTGGCCCTGAACAGTGTGCGGAAAGAAATCTGCTGCAAATACAGAAACCTTCATGTTCAGGAAAAGGATACTGAAACAAAAAAGAAAGGTGCAAGTGGTTTTAAAGTTAATTTTCATGGTTAAATCTGATATTTTGGATCAATTTCACAGTTTATGAAAAATCGATGTAATTATTAAATGATAAAGAATCTGCATCTTTTCCCGTTCCTTCCCATTCCTTTAATTCTCCTGGCGGCTGAAAAAGTGTTAAAGGAAATTTAATTTCTGTAGAAAGCACTATTCTCTTTAGTCAGAATATCAATCGGCATAAAATAAATCTTTTCCACGGGAGAAGAGAAAGCAAGGTGTTGATAAAGTGATATGAGCCCCCTGTATCCCTGCTGCTTCGGTTTCTGACAAACTAAAAAGTCGATGATCTCTTTATCCATATACTCGATATTCTCTTTCAAAAAATCATATCCAATCAGAATCACATCCTTTTTTGAACTATCAATAAAATGAGCAACTTTAGAGACCCTTGAATTAGTTACAAAAACGATCCTGATATCCTTATGTTCAGTAAATATATTACCCAAATAGTTTTCAATTGATTTTAGGTCGGTATCCCTGATATCAATTTTCACAATATTATCTGGTATTTTATGCTTGTCGAAATAAGCCCTGAATCCTTCTTCCTTTTTCAAAAGATGATGATGATTATCTATCTCCCTCGAAATATTTACAATAAGTATTTTTTCGCCGTTTTTGATCAGATAACTCACCAAATGAGCTGCAAGATAGCCACTGTGATAAAGGTTAGGACCGATATAACTCAGACTGCCACCATTGGGAAGGTCTGAATCAATCAAAACATAAGGAATATTCAATTCCCTGCATTTATCCGTAAACTTTACTGACTCTTCGATAAAGGAAGGTGCAAGTAAAATACCATCAGGATTGTTTTCAAGAATAATCTTTGTTTGCTCTACAAAAGATTCAATCTTATTCTGATCGTAGAAATATTTATCAACTATGATTCCAAACTGCTTGATTTCCTTATCTGCCTGCTCTATTCCTTTCAATGGGGCATCCCAAAAACTTGTTTCCTTTGAAATCCCAGGTATCAGGGTGGCTAAACGAAGGATTTTCCTTGAAGCAAGCCTTTGAGCAAGCAGGTTAGGCTCATAATTTAATTCCTCAATTATTCCGAGAATCTTTTCTTTGGTTTGTTTGGAAACCCCTTTTCTGTTATGAAGTACACGGTCGACAGTAGCAATTGAAACTTTTGCCCTTCTTGCAATTTCTTTTACTCCTGTAAGTTCATTCACTCGCTTTTTCATCTGGTCTTTTATTGATTTTTAAAGGCGATGACGCTATCATAATTCAGAAACCATAAGCCATGCGGATTTTGGCAAAATCATGATCGTTTCATAACAAATTTCAAAAATGTATTAAAGTGTATCTCTTACACAATAATAACTCTTATCACTGGCTTTTCAAATCAAATTATTGGAAACATTTCATTTTTTTAATATATTCGTTAACGTACCCGTGAATCAGATCTGTAAAAAATATTAGCTTTTAAATCAATATAAAAATGCCCGGCATGAAAAATATATTCATCATTTCTCTCCTGCTAATCATTTCATTCAGATCTTTCGGAAACTGGACAAATACAGAAGTTAAAATAAACCCAGGCTCAGCTATTGATTCAATTGAAATATCAAGAGCCAGAGCAGATTTTCTGATCTCTAAGCTTTCAAAAGCAGATCCATGGGATGCAAGACCTGATGGCAGCGCTTTGGCCTGGGGTGAAGCTGCTACCCTTGAAACACTGGTTGATATGTATGAAGCTACTTATGACCCGGCTTATCTGAAAGAAGTTATACGCCGAGGGGATCGGATGCTGACCCATCGCGATGACCGTAAGGGTGTAAAAGATGGATCCGGATATAGTCGTCCGGCGTGGAGTATGGGATTGAAATATGTTGTTGCAAAAGGTGCATTGTTGGATGCCATAGGAAAAACAACGATCAGTATACGCTCCACCCCTTCCTCAAACAATAACCTGACTAAAATCGAGCTTGTTCCTGATTCAAAATCAAACAGTTTCGGATTAAAATTAAGCAACACTTTTTTTAAGCGGACTGAAACATTTTCCAACCTGAGTATGAATCCTGATGATGAAAGATTCATTGAAAAAATAGTTAATGATCCACTTTCACCATATTCAACCCGGGGCGGTGATTTTTCAGATGTAAAATCAAACCTCATCAGAGTTAAGGTTACCGGATCAAACCTACCCATTGCACAAAGTATAAGCTTAGAACCTATAACACTTGCTTATACAGGATATTTGGGGATCATTTATCACCCTCTGCTCAGATTCGCAGAATTAACAAGGCAAAAGAGCAATTTAGCTGAGCTAAGACCCGCAGCTGAACGCTTTATAAAAGCAGCAGAAGAGTCTTATGCTGATGCATCAGCCCGCTTATGGAGAAATGGTCCCAATCAGGGTGAGGGTTATTATTTAACCTGCGAAAGAGGAGAATCATTTCCGGCTGATAATGTAGGACAGCCTATTAATTTCCTGGGCATGCATTCCAGCTCACAACTTGCATTATATCGTTTGACCGGTAAAAAAGAATATCTCGAACGATCTGAAAAGATGTCTAGGCTACTGAAAAATCGCTTGCAATATAATCAGGATTCAGACCTTTATGTATGGACCTATTGGTATGAACCAATGACTACCGTTGGTTGGAAACCGGAAGACATGCTTTCTTCAAATGTTATGATTTATAAGGGTGCAGCAAATGTGGAGGACAGTTCACATGGTGTACTTGATATTGCCATGGTAACTGCCGCCAATCGTGCCGGTTTAGTATTTACTAAAGAGGATCTTCAGAGATTTTCAAATACCCTGTTGAAGAATGTGATTCTGCCCGACAGAAGCGGGATTCGAAGGGCAGTTGATGGTAAAGGGGGTGACCATGCAGCGTACTTCCCTATTCTACACGGATGGCTGGAACTGGCAGCTGCAAATCCTGCAGTTTATCATGAGATCCGAAAAACATATTTGAACAGAGGCGAGGAAAATCTGGCATTTACTGCCGAACTATTAAGGTGGGAACGCAAAATAAAGCCCATTTCATCCGTATTAAAATAAGTCGGGAATTATAATATCAGCGAAATGTATTAAATTCCAATCTATCATTAAGAATTATGGCTGCAAAAGACACTTCAAGACGTGATTTTATTAAAAAAAGCTCATTGGGAGGACTAGGTACCGCATTAGGAATTGGAATAACGATTCCTGTTATTGCTGAAGAAGGTTTGAATACTTCTGAGCATTCCATCAGCAATGAAAAACTTCATGTTAAACCGAGATTTCATAACTGGATTGTGGATGAGGGTGATGAATGGCTTGAGCTTAATACTAAACAGGCAAATCTCGACTGGAATATCCCGGTTTCTCAATGCGCACTGGTTTTACTTGATGTATGGCAGCGGCATTACCTGAAGGAGCCCGAAGAAAGGGCCGAAGAGATAATTAATGAAAAATATGTTCCTTTATTAAAGACTTGCAGGGAATATGGAATGGAAGTAATCCATTGTCCGTCACCTCAGGTTGCAAAAACACATCAAAACTGGGTTAAACTGATGACTGAGGCCGAACTAAAACCTGTTCCCGATAGCTGGCCACCTAAAGAATTTCGCAATTTAAGTGGCCCATATAATGCATACAGACGTCCTTTTACTCCAAAAGAAGCAGAAAGGAATGCTCTCACACCCCTAACCTTTCACCCAAAAGTTGTTCCTATGAATAATGAGGCAGTAATAGCATACGGAGAGGAACTGCATCGCTACTGCAAACAGAAAGGGATACTGTTCCTGTTCTTTGCCGGTTTTAATACAAATGCCTGTCTGATTACCAGAGATTACGGTGCTTTACAGATGAATTATCGTGGTTACCAGGTGAGTGTAATCCGTGATTGCACAACCGGAATGGAATCCAGAGAGACTCAGGCAGGTTTGCTCCAGACTAATGGAGCCTTGCTGTTTTTCGAGATGTATGGTCAGTACACGGTCACCTCAAATGAAATTATCAGTGGATTTTCCAGAAAAGCCTAAATAGTTGCCAGTTAATTGTTGTCTGTTGTCAGAGATTTATTAGTTCATTGAAAATCAGATAATCATAGTACTGATCAGTTAGTTTCTTTTAGCTTTCGACTTTTAGCTTTTAGCTTCCTTCCCTGCGGGAGTTTTAATGACCAAACATCATTAACCAATGGAGGTGTCATTCCGCCTGCAATCCATATTTTATCCTGAAAGATAAAGGCTGATTGCTCATGACGGCCTTTCCATACATTTTTTGATTTAAACTCTTCCCACGTAATTCCATCTTTGCTAGTCCAAACATCCGAATGATTTTTATATGGATTATTTGACCATCCGGCCATCACCCATATCCGGTCACGATAAACTACTGATGAAAACCATAAACGCTCATGCCATGGTGCAGCATCGGTGAGTTTTGTCCAGTTAATACCATCTTCAGAACTCCAGACATCATTTTTGGCGTGATACTCCGGAACATAATTTCCACCTCCAAAAACATAAATTTTCCCATTCAAAACGGCAGCCTGATGATATGCTCTTGGCGACCAGCCTGCATTTGCTGTAGCCAGTTTCCAGTCCCTACCATTGGACGAATACCATACGTCATTTTTAAGGCTGTTTTGGTCTCCAAAATAGTAGTTCTCAGTACCTCCCAGTAACCAAAGTTTGCCCTTAAATTCAACTACCGCCGAGGCTATTCTAGGTGACCATGCTGCCTGATTGGTTTCAAGTTTCCAGTCAAGCCCATTTCTGGAGGTCCAGACCTTATTGCTTGCAGAATGACCTTTCAAACGTCCATTATACCAGCCCCCCATCATAAACATTTTATTTTTGAAGGTAATAGACATCGACAGATCACTGTGTATCCATGGAGCTGAATTGGTATGCAATTTCCAGCTTATTCCATCAGAAGAGCTCCAGACATCGCGTGGTGGTGCTTCTTGTGAATTAAACCAGCCTCCAAAAATCCAGAGCTTATTTTTATAAACCAGCTCCCCCTGCGAATCCCTCGCCTGCCAGGCGGCATTGGGCGTCTCCATGACCCAGTCTGCAACCTTTTCCTGAGCACGCACAAGCGGACTCACGTGAACTGAAATTAAGATTAGAATCAAATAAATAACTCTCATAAGATTTTAATTTTCAGGAAGATATTGTATAAATAATTAATTTAGTTAACAACTATATATATTTGATAAACAACTATATATCTAACATTTTTTTAGAATTTCCAGACCTTAGCATTTCCTTAATTGTATCATCAGCTTCGGCCTGACTCAATGATTCTATTCGCAGCAATCCGGTCAAATAATCCAGAATGGGTGAATGAGTGCCAAATGCAAACTTTTCGGTTCCATAGTTTTTCAGAAAATCAGACATATTGGTTATGGTTCTGCCCGAAGTGTCGAATATTAAATTCGTTTTCTTAATCAGCGCCTTTTCCTCAGCATTAAGAGTTGCTGCATTTGCAAAGTTCAGAATCATGTATTTTGCATCGGGAACAGCTTTTATCATCGGCAGTATATTCTTGAGGTTCCACTCCTTGATCAGATTATCCTTAACATAAGCCGTATCGATCCAGGAACGCTGCCTGCTATCGACCATCCGGTAATTAAAAGCTACCGGTAAGCCATAGTCACGAACCCGTTTTACAAGTTCAATACATGCAGGATCGAGGATCTCGAAATCATGGTAATTAGGATATATTCTAACTCCTTTAAATCCAAATTTGTTAATGCACACATCCAGATCGTCGCGCCAGCCTGCATAAATCGGGTTAATGACTGCAAATGGAATAAAACGGTCACGGAATTTAGCTTTTGATTTGATCTCTTCAAATAACTCTTCATTTGCCGACTGTGTATTTTTATAAAAAATCCCATTCAGATTACTGATTACCGAAATATCCACGCCAAATTTATTCATTCGTTCATGTAAGGCATCAACGGTATTATACTTGAGTTGCATAAATGGCCAGTGACCAACGTATGCGTTTATATCAATCAACATTTCTTCCTGATTTTTTTAAAACAGTGTTGTAATTATCAAAAAAGACCTTTTTCTTCTGATTTTCAGTAAGATTTGAAGCCAGAATCTTTCCCACGCTCTGGTAATAGCAATTATCAGATCCAAAGAACAGGCGGTCTTCTCCCAAACATTTAACCGCAAAATCAATCATGTTCTCAGCATTATTACTCCCTGAGGTATCTACATAAATATTGGGATGGTTTGCAAACAATTTACAGGCATATTCCCAATCGCCTCCTCCCCCAATATGAGCATACTGAAACATTGCTTCTGGGTACTTCTGAGCGATTTCTACGAAATCTTCCGGTATTGAAGTATTTGGCCTGATCCCTGTATTATATTTCTTTCTATAACCACCAAGCCCAAGCTGGGTATAAGCATGCATGTGAATAATCATCTTTAAGTCAATCATCTTTTCAATGATTGGATAAAACAATGGATCATTGATTTTTAACTGAGTATATACCTTTAATCCTACCATCCCCATGTCCACACATCGATTTATTTCTTCCATCGACTCTTTTTGAAAAATAGCATTCAGGGTAAACTGCCCGATCAAACGGTCGGGATATTGTTTCATGCATTCCAGCATTAAATTATTGTAGGATCGGAATTCTTTAGGTGTACCTTCTCCGTTGTAAGCCGGAAGAGAAATGTACATTTTATCAATTCCCAAACGGTCAGCAAAGGACACGTTTCCTTCCGGACCGCCATCAAAGAGGTGTGCATGTACATGTGAATCAAGTTTCCGGTATTTCATCACGTCCTTCATTAGATTGTAGGATGAGATTGGTTTATCCAAACTTTGGGTATGTTCTGAATTAGCAGAGACGGAACCTCCCATAATCTGCTCAGATACTAAAAGTCCGGCAGCCGATAATGCTGTTCTGGCAACAAATTTTCTGCGATTAATATATTCTGACATAAGAGTTTTTTACAGAAATTACATTCAATATTCCAAGTTAAGATTTTTATACGTTTACGTACACGGTTTTGCTTAAATTAAATTTCCATTTTATACTGATCAAAACGAATAAACAAAGGGTAACCGAGGAGAATATATGTGAAGTGATCGCATTTATAGAACAAAAGATGTTCATTTAAATATTCGTAATATTGAAAGTATAAAAGAGATTTAAAATCAAAAGAAAGCCGGAAAGCTCCCTAAAATTACTATGATTAGAATTACTGAAGAAGCATCAAAATACAGGAATTTAGAGAAGATGTCTGTAGAAGAACTTACCTCGAACCTGAATAATGAAGATAAAACTGTTGCATTGGCAATTGAAAAGGCTTTGCCGCAGCTGAATACCCTGATTAGTACAATTGTATCCAGGATTGAACAAGGCGGAAGATTGTTTTATGTTGGCGCAGGTAGTGGTGGGCGCTTATCTGTTCTTGATGTAATCGAACTTCCGACAACCTATGGGGTTGCTCCAGAGCTTTTCAATGTAATTCTTGCCGGTGGAAAGGAACATCTGATAGAAGCTTTGGAAGAAAAAGAAGATGATGTTAACGCGGCATGGCAAATGCTTCAGGAGCAAAAAGTATCCCCAAAGGATATAGTAATTGGTATTTCAGCCAGTGGTACTACTCCTTTCGTATTGTCCGGATTAAAGCAATGCAGGCAAGAGGGAATTACTACTGCCTGCATAGTAAGCAATCCCGGATCTCCTATTGCAGAACAGTCGGATATTCCGGTAGAAGTTATTACCGGACCTGAATTTGTTTCAGGAAGTACCCGTATGAAATGTGGAACAGCACAGAAAATGATTTTTGATATAATTAGTACCTGTACAATGATTAAACTCGGCCGCGTTTTAGACAATCAGATGGTTAATGTGAAGTTGATTAATGATAAGATTACTGACCGTGCTGTTAAAATGCTGATGCATAACACAGGTATAAAAGAGTATAGCATCGCTAAAGAACTTTTATTGAAACATGGAAGTGTTCAAAGTGCCCTGAATGAATTTGAGATCGGCAAGTCAAGATAAATGGTTTTAACCTTTAAAAATTCCAGGATTTTATTCATTCAATCTGATTTCCTTTAGCATTATTTTAGTCCATTTATATCTTTAACCAACAGAAAGCATGGCCATATATAAAATTTATTTCAGTATCGTTTTTATGATATCAGCGGTTTTGGGATACTCTCAGACCAAGCCTGATCCTAATTTTCATATTTACATTTTAATGGGTCAGTCAAATATGGCTGGTCGGGGTGCAATTACAGAGGAGTATAAAAACGAACAGAACACCCGTCTGCTTATGCTAAACAAAAACAATAATTGGGTAATGGCAAAGCATCCATTGCATTTCGACAAACCCAATATTGTTGGCGTTGGACCAGGTATGGCTTTCGGACTTAGTATGATAGAAGATGCAAAGAAAAAAATCAGAATCGGACTTGTACCCTGTGCTGTAGGTGGTACACCCATTGAAGATTGGGAGCCAAATGCATACAATAAGGCTACGAATACCCATCCTTATGATGATGCCCTTATACGAATTAAGGAAGCCATGAAAGCAGGAATAATTAAAGGTATTCTATGGCATCAGGGCGAGGGAAACAGCAGCCCGGAAAAATCATCAGTTTATATAAATCAGCTTAATTCCTTAATACTTCGAGTACGAAATGAAATTGGAAATCAGGATCTTCCATTTGTAATAGGCGAACTTGGGTATTACAGAGAAATTTACGACAACATTAATAAGGAACTAAAAAAGGTTCCTGCTTTAATACCATTTACAGCGCTTGCAAGTTCAGAAGGATTAAAACATAATGGGGACGGTACGCATTTTGATTCCAAATCAGCTAGTACCCTTGGCCTGAGGCTTGCAGAAAAAATGAAAGCTATCCAGCATCAGTCAAAAGATAGTAATAGAAAGACTAAAAGTATTATTCCTTAACAAAACTGAGTTCAATTAATAAATATCCGGAGATCAATTGCTGAATAACAGGTATGATTCTATTTGATTTTTAAATATTATCATGAGTTCAGATTATACTGGAAATATGAGATTTGATATTCATTTTTGAATAAATAGCCCGGAAAATAATATTAGATATCTCTTCAATATGGAATGACTCAATTTAACCTGTACAAATCACCATTTTCCAGAACTATTTGGGTCAGGGAACCATTTTCTGCAACATGAATATCTAAAATTTCAGAAGGGAATTGAATGATATCAACTATTTGTCCTTTCTCATTGATTTTATTAAGTTGCCCTCCAGCAGTTGCCGCCAGATAGAACACAATACCGGATTTTATGCCAGCATCAACTTTTAAAACTCTGTCATTCAGTGTTTTATAAAAAATAGCGTTCCCATCCATATCAAGGACATAGAATTGATACCCTTCAGTTCCGGCAAGGATTTCCAATTTCCCATCCTTATTAAAATCGCCGTGCCGAATATCATTCACCTCCCCTCCTACATTGGTAATCCAGTATTCCTTAATTTTTTTATTAAAACCAATCATCCTGATTTCACTTTGCTTTGTTCCCAAAAGCACAGTTGGTTTTACAACTTCAGATCCTTTATTTAAAACATGGGCAATTTTCCAACCAGGACCTCCGGTTTTGCCTGTGATCAGTTCATTATCCTTTATTAGCGTATAATAATAATACTCAAGTGCAAAAACTCCTTCTTCCTTACCATCAGCATCCAGGTCAGCATATTCCATATCCTCAATACCATAGAAATACAGGGCAGTTTCATTAATTAATTTTCCATTCAGATCCAGTTCATAAATATATCTGAACTGAGATCCGACCATGATAACAGGCTGCTGGCCTTTGCCGTTTTTGTAGGCCAGCCTGACATTTGTTATGCCAATGAGATTCCCTTTATATTCACGATGTGCCTGATCATCAGGGAATTTATACTGCCATAACTGATTACCACGGATATCCAGTGCATATACATACCAGTTCTCAGTTGCAAGTAGTATCAGCGGGATATTTCCGGCATATTGAATACTCACTTCATTAATTCTGCCATTTGCTGAAAATCTCCAAAGACTATTTCCTTTAGAATCTATCGCATTCACGGTCCCGTTTATTCCACCCAGTAATATATCTTCATCATTATCGCCGTTCAGGTCTGCAGAAAATGAACTGCTAATCCGCTCATTCATGGAATATATTCTTTCAGAGCTATTGACCGTTAAGGGTCTGATTAGACTTTGACTGATAGTTGGCTTAACAGCGGGAACGGAAACAAGCTCTTTTCTAATCTGGCTTTGAAGATCAAATTTCCACTGGACTTTTCCGGAATCGATTGCTGTCTGATTCAGAGTTTCCCCTGATTGCCCGTACTTAACTTTGTTCTTTAACAAGTTGAATGTTATCCATTTACCAGTTCGCTTATCCCATTTAAAGAAAATTGCTTCTTTAAAATTTAATTCCTGATTCCCAATCTTAATTTTTGTTGCAGAGGCAGCAATCAGCTCATTTTCCCCAATCAAGTGAAACATTCCGTTACTGGAGAATACTGAGCTATTAAGACCATTTTTAATTGCAAGCCATTTTTGATTTCCGGAATGTATTTCAAATGCATTTTTCCCAATATTGACAGAATGAACAAGCTCAGCATCTGAAGAATGACTTGACAAAACGTTAATAAAACCGGTCTGATCACCTTTCCTATACTCCTTTTCATTGATTGCCTCGGTTAAAACAGTTTCCTTATCTGCATAGGGATATGGATAAACTGTTTTCCAGTATTTAATAAAGTGACCGTATATATCTTTAAGTCTAAGATCTGCGGGACTTAAACTCTGAAGCTGCATATTAACTCCATTTTGCTCAACCAAAAACCTGTTCTTGTCTATTTTGGGAGTACCCAGTGATTGCCACTGATTCTTAAACACAAAACTTCCTGATTCATTGATTTTAACATCATCATAAATAATAAAGAATTTACCTTCAGGGCTGATTATCATACGTTTCCAGTCCGCACCGTTGTAGGCAGGCACAATACTGCTACTAATTCCGGTACCATTAAGATCAGCTACCCAGTCAAGTTTTACTAAAGGGGGTTTTTTCACCTGTTTACCATTCTTCACAATTACTAAACCAGAGTGATATTCAGGTGTATTCTGTATATAATCCCGATCATTCAGAAACAATCTTCCCTTTGAACTGTAATTTAAAATTGCATTTCCATCCTGATGTCCATGTTTACCTGCAGAAAATCCATCCAGGATTAGGTAATTGTCATTTAACCCAAAACCCGACCTGAATGTAAGTTTGTGAAAAGTGTCATTCTGCTCCACAGTAATCTTATCCGTTTTTTGACTTTCCGTTTTATCGTTTTCCGTGTTTTTTTGAAATTCCGGAACATTATTATCAATCTGATTCAGCAAATCATCATAAACACCCTTTTCAATTTCCTGAGCCTGAACCTTGGGGTATAAATTATTGTCAGGCTGCTCCGTAGTCTTCAAATTTGCGATATAGCGATGGATTGGATAGATAAGATCCGGCATTTTCTGACCGGTAAACGGACCTGTACGGGTCCTGTCTAAAAGAAAATTATAAACCGGATCATTATAATACCAGGATGCTGCATTCAGCAATTGGGAATGCCCCCAGGAGTATGCACTGCTCATGCCAAAAGGATAAGTATCACCACCTCCTGCCAGTGTTCCTAAATTATCAATCATCATTGAATGCAAGTTTGCACTTGGTCTGAGGCTTTGATGAATAAACTTCTGATTACCTGTAAGCATTGCATAATCAATATTAGCAACAGGGAGATGCGCCAGATAATCAGAACCTTCATCAAGGCTGATATAGGATGTATTTCCGGCAAAAATCCGCTCTCCTCTACTTATCCACTGAGCAATTTCAGGTAAAGTGTAATACTTCTCAAAGTATTGACTGGATCCAACTAATGAAAGTGCCGGAAATATCTCATGATTCCACCGGGGGGCTGATTCCGGAGCTCTTTGCAGGTAATTATCCATATAATTCGCCTTACATAGAAGGTAAAATGCAGCAAGAATCTGCTTGCGGTCTGAATCAGTGAATATTGGGGACGCTTCAAGAACACTCCAGTTCTGAAATACTTTTTCACCCTGAATCCACATGTTCTTTCGCACATTCAATTGATAACTGGCTTCAGAAGGATGCTGGTTGACAAACTGGGCAAAGCCCTTCAATAACTTATAGTAAACCTGCCCGTACTCTGTATTAGCTGTGAGTTGAAAGTATTCTCCATATAACTTTATACCGGCTAGAACATTTAATAAGTAATCAGCGATTAACTCGTTATTTATGACAGGCTTTAATTTTGAAAGCATTTCATCCACCGATTTAATATTGGGTCTGAAATATGTAATAGTTTCCTCCGATAATTTTGATTCAAACAGCCAGGGTATTTGAGTATACTCAACAGGCTGCAAAAGAGTCTTTAAGCGGGCTATGGCAAGCTTTGCACCTTCAACATCAGATGATGAAATCAGGATCGTGTTTCCACCCATACCGAAAGGATCAATTAAGGTCAGTAATTGATATCCGGATTTTCCAGGATAAATCGCATCAGCATAAGAAAACCGCAAACCATAAAGACGTGCTGCCAGCTTATTATTACTAAGATTGCCTAATATGATTGTATTTCCAGACCATCCATTCACAAACTTTGCAGGATCAGCAACTCCAATTTCAGGTAATCTTCCTGTCATTTGTCTGATAAAACTCTGTAAATCAATTGCCAGATCTTTCCATTTCTGCTCCTCAGGAACAATGATCTGTATTTCATTTAATGAAGTGCTTCGTTGAAGATTTCGGGGTATAATAGCTTTTACATCTGTGGAGTCAGACAAATAAACTGATGGCAATTCTGAGCCAATTATTTCTATGCCAGAATAGCAAAAAATGAAAGCTAAAACTCCACGGATAAGATATTTCAACATTCCGATATTATTTATAAATAAATGAATTTCAATGCATTACACCTAAAACATTAATTAGTAATACAAGTTAATTGGTCTTATCAAAATAAAGATAGAAAACCTCTGCAAGCTGTTTCCCAAGGAGTTCCCAGTCTTTACCCATAGGGGCTTTCTTCAAACCCGCCGCCCATTCATAATTAAGTTCGTAGACAAAAGCATCTATTCCAAAGCGTTTTGCCAGCCCCTCACCGAATGAACCGGGATTTTTTACATGAGATGGCCCTTCGGTAAACCAGGTATGTTTGTACAATAAACTTTCAATTCTTTTCATGTTGGATATATACTGGCCATTCGTTGAAGAAGGAAGGTTAACATGAATATTACCCCCCTGATCATTATGAAGGTCAATTGCCAATTGGGGCTTCTTACCTTTGCTGATCATCATTTGCAGCCAGTTCTCAAACGCATATTTTTCAGGAGTTAGACTCCGGTCTGCTGTACGATCCCACTCCCTGTTGAGATCTTTTCCATTGGTATTGAAGCGTGTTCTTCCCCGGGCTACCCCATCTTTATTAGCCATAGGCATAATATATATACAATAGCGCTTCAAAAAATGCGCAGCATCCTTTTTGAGCAGCGTCCTGATCAAACCCTGAACTACCCAATTCCCACCCGGTTCCCAGGAATGTGCCCTTGCCCTAAGAAATACACTAAAGGGGGCATCCGGGTTTCCAATTCTAATGATTTCTAGAGGACGACCTTCAACTGTATTACCCACATTCAGAATTTCAATCTGCGGGTTATCCTTAATCTCCATTAACAGTTTATCGAGATCACTGATTCTGTATGGTTCAACACTAGCTACATACATGTGATCACTTTTCATTGGAACTTCAATCTTTAAGCGATTTCCTGAAATAAAGTCAGACGGAATAACCGTCCAGTTTTTACCATCCACTGAGATCAGACAGTTCGTTTTTTCTGAAACAGGAACACCCTTCATCCCATTCCATACATTCTCAAAATTTTCCAGGATTAGTGTTACCACAGTGCCTGAATCTGCCTCAAGTTTAAAATGCCAGTGCCCATTCGCCCGATTAGGGGATGAGCGTTCATGGTCATAAATAAGACTCACATTAACAATACCCTGCGAGTCTACTTCCCAATCCAGCTGTGAGGCATTTTCAAAATTGGTACTAATGTACTTTAAACTGCTTTTAAGCGTATCATGAAGATGAAATCGGGAATTGCCCTGCGGCTCTATAGAATTATAATCTGCGGCTGAACTGTTAGGCAAAGAGAATATCAGGGATAGCCCAAGCAACACGACTGTGATTTCTTTTCTCATCTTAATTCGGTTAAAATTCTGACTTTCGGTCATATGATTTCCCGGTGCAATATTTTAGAATGAAGAAGATTTAAGCTTATTCAGAGTATAACATATCAGTTTATTATTCAATGTATCACCTGTTGAAGTTTTAATATCCCCCAAATTCAACTCATAAACATAGCCCGGCTTTAATGTTGCCAGTGTCAGGGATACTTTTTTTCGGTCTTCAGAAATTTCGATACCTGTAACAGGAACATTTTGAATATCAAACTGGTCGGATCCGTACTTATTATGGTATTTATAATAGTAGTGCCGAAATTTAAAATTTTCAGGATTTGTAGCGGTGGATACCTCCAGAGGCTGAGTAAAGGTCAGATCAAAGCCTTTTTCGGTTAGATTCATGCTATAAATATCTGCGGGGGTTTTGCCGGTGAAAACAATCCGCTGGATCCCCTGATCTCCCAGCCATCCATGAGAGTTTTGACCAATCCATAAACTGCCATCCGGTGCAAAGACCAGTCGGTTATTTCCTTTACGAAGACCATTTTCGTCTAAAAAGGGAATACAAGCACCCTGAAATTCACCTCCGACCTGCTCAAGCATTACCCTAACAATACGCTCCTTGTTCATCTCACCGATGATGAACTGCCCTGAAAATGGACCAAATTTACCTGAAGTATTATCGCAAACCGGCTGGGTTGGTGAATTTGCGATAATACCATGCGGAAATAACACAGCGCCTCTGGTTCGCATACTATCCAATACCGGAACCGGAAGTAAAAATGGATTACCCCGATTCCATCCCTTTTGCCAAACCAGACTTCCTGGGTGGCCATAGAACTTTCCTTCCTGTACATGATGCAAAGGACTGGTACCAATCCAGTCACCCTGGTTATCGGTTACAAACAAATTACCGTTCAGATCAAATCCAATTCCATTTGGAGAGCGTAAACCTGAGGCATAAGGCTGCAATTTGCCATCTTTCCTTAATTTCATCACCCATCCCCTGTAAGGTAAATTCGAAAACATCTGCCCTTTGCTGCCACTCTCACGTCCAAGAGGATTTATTTGACCACGTACTTCTGACCTGATATTTCCCCCACCTGATGAAGAATTCAGTGCGATAAACAAATTTCCGTCCTTATCCTTAACCGGTCCATAATTGAATTCATGATAATTACCTGAAAGACCGAAATCATCTGTAACCTTTTCATAAAGATCTGCAATATCATCTCCATCAGTATCTTTTACCCTTGTCAATTCAGGACGTTGCATGATTAGTAACTCGGAATTACTGATTACCAAAATTCCTAATGGATCGTGCAGACCTTCAGCAAATAATTTCCACTCCTTAGTTAAGGTATTGTAGGTCATCACTTCCCCTCTGGTAAAAGATGCAACCAGACGGCCATCAGGTAAAAATTCAACAGCACCTGTCTCACTTGTTAATCCATCAGGCATTTTGATGGTTTCAACCCTGTAAGATTCATTTGCTTTTTGTGCCAAAAGAGAATCCAGAACAGTAAAAAGCAATATTCCTGTCAGGTAAATAGAAATCACCCTGTATTTCATAAGAGTCCCCCTTCCTTCATACTCATGGTAATGCTGAATTTTTTAGCCTCTTTTGAGGTTAATTTCAATCTGTTTCCTTCCCACAAGCCCACAGAAGTCTCATATTTTATCCCATCGAAGGCATCGGTATTGAACCAGACAGCGCTTTTAATATTTGGAATCCTAAAAGTTCTGATCAGGCCACTGCCATCTGCCTTGGGTATAATCAGTTCATAAACATCAATTCCGTTAATTGTGTAATGAAATTCAGGATATCGATTAATGAATTTATATCCTTTGTAATCTAATTTTGGGGCCTTGTTATCGGTACTAAATGATAGTGGAAATGGAGTTTTATCTCTGAAAAATATATTTCCAACAACTTTTGCCGATACATCGCCTTTACCTTTCCAGAGTTCAGAATTATCGAGGAAGCCACCGCTCCATGCGAAACGTAACCTACAGGTACCGGCATCCCAGCAATAAGATAAATCGCCGGGGAGACTAACAGCAATTGCTGCAGGACTTGCCCCATCAATAAAAACCCGGTAAAAATAGGGGGATACAGGGGTGTAAGGATGCAAAGCCTTGACTTTTGCTACCTGCTCCTCTCCTTTATCCTGATGATTTGAATGCAGGTCTCCAGATATAGAATTTTCCCCGGTTCTCCGGTTAGGTGGAATATTGGGATCATCTTTTAGTTGAGGCATCAAACCATCTGTGCTTACATACATTGCACCGAACATGATAAAGCCATGTCCCGGGATTGTACATACATATGGGTACACTCCTTCCTGTTTAGGTGCCGTAAAACTCAAGGTTCTGGTTTGATTCGGACTGACAACAGGAATAGCCCACAACACAGAAGACGAAGCTGGAATATAGTCCAATTCAGGACCTTTCTGACCTAATTTAAGTGCCTCATTTACAACTTCAAGCCTTGCTCCGGGTTTTGTGATGAGCAGATTATGACTCATGTCATCACTATTACTGAATATCAGATTTAGTTTTTCTCCCGGCTTCACATTAAATCTCACCAGATCAAATTGAAGGCCAACCAGTACATCAATTTTTATGGTTCTTGTTGTTTCTGTATTATTCTGCGCGTACAGATGGACCATTGACAGAAAGGCCAGTATCAAGGAAAATATCTTTTTATCAGACCTCATCAATGCAAAAATTACAGATATATAAATTAAAACATGGACTGATAATGAGCTGAGTTATCAAATATCCCTCCGCTTCTATCATAAAAGTCAGGACTAAGTTCAAAAACCCCGTTTTTTGGAATCATCCAGGAAGCGTGTGCAGCAGGATGGTAATTAACCATATTTTTCCAGTTAACATAGTTCATATCTCCGTTAGTTTCCATCATACCCATGTTGATAACCGGAAAGGGAGCAAGATGAGCTGCCAGATTTTTATTCCAGTCAATCAGGATAGGATTCACTGTTAAATCGGCACACATACAGGGGACATTTCTATCGGCAGCGAGTTTGGCAATTTTTATTGAGAGACTGAGCGTTTTTGCAATCCCTTTCAATACCATAACCTTATAGCCCTGATCAAGTCGCTTTATAGCAGACTGTTCATCATGAACACTTTCATCAGCGCCTATTCTTAGGTCAATATCAGCCACACTTTCTTCATTATTTTCATTCAGTGGTTCTTCAATTAACAAAATCTGGTCAAAGGCGCCAATTTTACGGGCATGGTCCAGATATTTCAAAAGAGTTTCCTTTTTCTCATAGCGGGCATTGGCATCGATTGTATAGATCAATTTCCCATTTTCGGTTTGTTCCGTCCGGAAATTCTTAAGTGTTTCATGAATCAGGCTCATTCTTTCTATATCAGCCTGAATCATCTCAGCTTGTGAACCCGGAGCACCGGATTTGATCTTAAAAACAAAATATCCTTGCTTTACAGCATTTCTCAAATCTTCCATAGGCATGCCATATGGGATTTGGTACATGATCGCAATTTTTTTATTCCTGTTAGATAAGGCCTTTTTATATTGATCAGGAATCATTGACTCAAAACTGCTGAACTTATTCTCAGCAGCATAGGTAAGCCAGGCAGCATTATCCACCCCAACCAATGCATTATAAACAAAATTGATGTTCAGATCCTGCTTTCCTGTAATTTTTTTTCCATCCTGAATCACCGCAGGCAGAATTTTATCCAATAATTCGGGAGGCGTTCTGAATGGAGTCTTTTTGACATGTTCAAGAGCCTTAATGACTAAATCGTACATCAATGCATTCCCATCAGTTTCTGAATGACGCGAAAATAAATCTGCATCACCATAAAGGACACTTTGTGTAGCTATTCCGATTCGTGAAATACCCGATTCAGATTGCATTCTTGATGCTACCTGCCATAGTTCAGTCAGAAACCCACCCTTAAACCCGAATGGGCGAATTAACTTTTCGCGTTCAAAACCCGCCTGGGTCTTGATAATTTTAATCAATTTTAAATCAGCAGCGCGAAGATCAGAGAGATTCATAGAACTTAAGGCAGCCAGAACGCCGGCACTTTTAACAAATCTTCTTCTGTCCATCTTGGAAATATTAAAAATCAGTAATTAAGGAAATAGTTATTTAATTATAAGTTATGAAAGTAATAGCTCTTTAACAAACTGATCATCAATAAGATGTGGATAAGCCTTACATACCCGATCAATTTCTTCCATTTGGCCAGGTGATAATTCTTCCTTTGGATTCAGGCACCAACGGCCTTCAAGTAAACCCTGTCTGCGTAAAACTTCATGAATACCCGGAATACACCCATGAAAATTATTTGCAGGATCAAAGATTGCGGCATTCATATCGGTTACTTCAATTCCTTTTGTCAGCAATTCCGAAATCCCATGATTACCATTGGCTTTACAGGCTTTTATTTCTTCAAGTAATTTAACAGCCGCCCTGGTCCACACTGCCCAATGGCCTAGCAAGCCACCCACGAACTCCTTTTCTACCCTTTTACCATTAATAGTAAAGCTGTACTTAGTCAGAAGATCAGGTATAATATTATCATCATTACCGGTGTATAAATCAATTTCATTGCATCTTGAGGATGCACATACCGCTCTGACTACATCCAGGGTCTGATAACGATTAAAAGCGGCGACCTTAATTGCCTCTATGTTTCTGATTTCAGCAAATTCCTGCCAGAATTCATAAGTAAAGATACGCCCGCCAACAGAAGGCTGAAGATAAAATCCTATAACAGGCATAACATCTGCCACATCACGTACCCGCTGAAGAATGGCTTTCTCAGTCCAGGATTGAAGTCCGCCCATACTGAGTAATCCGAGATCAAAACCATATTTCAATGCAGTTTCAGCTTCCTTAACTGCCTGAGCTGTTGGTCCGCAAATTCCGGCAATTTTGATAAATGGTCGTCCAGGTTTTGAATTATCGATCTCGTCTGACACAACCCTCAAAACGGTTT
The DNA here is from genome assembly GCA_964616525.1 of uncultured Sphingobacterium sp. GTDB lineage: Bacteria > Bacteroidota > Bacteroidia > Sphingobacteriales > Sphingobacteriaceae > Daejeonella. Next base: position 47,366 of record CAZTRY010000002.1, read on the forward strand.
CAAACAGGTTAATTTCCGGATCCCTGATCTCGAACTGTGTTGAATGCACTGCAACAGCAAGACCACCGGCCCCGGTTGCAACATAATATCTGGCAAGACCTCTCTGACGGGCCTCATCAAACTGCCTGGAGGAGTTTAAAGCCAAAGGAATTGCAGGCAAAACAGTTCCACTGTGCAGTAAACTTTTAAGCGCCGGATCTAAAGTTTTGGTAGACATATTTCTATTTAATTTTTTTCAAATTCAATTAAAACTGACCCTTTCTTTCCTGAAAATGAGTGGGCTTATTAATCATTTTACCACCGCCCTGCAGCCATGAAACAGTCATTTCAATCATGTTACGAACAGTTACTCTTGGGTAACCGAATAGCTTATGCGCTTTGGATGCATTATTCAACAATGCATTAGGCTGAGGATCATTCACAAACAATGGTTCTTTGTCCATTAGAATCCCAAATTGTTCTGCTAACCATTTAACTGATAAAGTCTCCGGACCGGTTACATTCAAAATATTTGCCGGTACCTCACAATGCAGTAATGAACGAATTGCAATCTCATTGGCATCACCCTGCCAGATCACATTCACACTTCCGGTTGTCAGATCAATTGCTCTTCCTTCATTTACAGACTTTGCTATTTCGAGCAAAACGCCATAACGAAGGTCAATAGCATAGTTTAAACGGTAAATCAAGGTTGGAATCTGATACCTTTCTGAGAAATATTGAAAAATACGTTCTCTGCCTAAACATGACTGACCGTATTCTCCAACCGGTGCCGGAACATGATCTTCAGAAAGACCTCCAGTGCCTATTGGTGTAAAAGGGTAAACATTCCCAGTTGAAAAGGCTACTATACGCGAGTTTTTATAGCGTTCAGCTACACGACCAGGAAGATATGAATTCATCGCCCATGTAAAAGGTTCTTTTCCCGTAGTTCCGAATTTGGTACCGGCAAGGTAAATTATATTGGGTGCATCAGGTAAAGCAGCAAGGTCCTTTTCATTCAACAAATCGGCAGAGATCGTTTCAATACCATCTGCTTCAAGTTCTTCACGTGTGCCTGCCTCTGAGAAACGTGAAATTCCAATTATTTTTTTTTCAATTCCCGCCTGTGCAATGGCTCTGCGAGCCAACTTCGCCATACTTGGCCCCATTTTCCCGCCAACACCCAATAGAATTATGTCACCATCGATCTTTGTAATATCATTGATCAAAGCATCTGTGGGCTTTAATAATTCTTGTTCTAATACTTCTAAATCAGTCATTTTAAATCTTAATTAAAAAAATCATTAACACGATCATCTTACAGGATGATGATCAGGTACAGGGTTTATGCTTCTGCCAGTGCTGAAAAATACAAAACTATTTTTGCAACCTGCATTCTATCTTAATAAAGCCCTGCAGCTCCATTAAACCCTGATAATATTCCAAATTTATTTATTTCCAGCCATTTCTGCTGCCTTTGTGGTTGTATAGTATTTTGCAAGCATATTGGGTACTTCCCAGGCAGGAAGTTCTGCACCTTTTAAATAAGTCAGGTATTTTTTTACAACTTCTGCAAAATGTTCTTCATGAGGTACTTTAAGCTTTTCAGGTATGATTAACTCCCATTCCTTACCTGCTTTCTTCACTGCAATGCCAGGATATAAAGTTTGTAACCTTCCAATTGCATCCATAAGTTGCTTTTCTGAATTTGGACCTGAATTCAATGATTCAAGATAAACCACCGGCTTATAATTCTGTTCCTTACCCTGTCTGATCAATATATTGGCTTTAGTTCCCCGCATTTTTGCAAAATGTGTATCTCCAGAACCTTCGGGTGCTTCATAATTCCATTTTATTCCTACACGCGCATGAACACCCTTAATTGAATAATTCATTTCACCATTTGACATTACATTCAATATCCCATTTTTGATGTATTTCTGAAGATAATCAGGGAACTGATCCTTTTTAGTAGATTTCTTAAACTGTTCCAGGTTGATTGGAGTAGCCCATTCTTTTGCTGAAATTATATTGATATCTTTCTTATAATCCAGAACAACATCAGGAAAACATTCCCATTGAATAAGGTCTACCATGTGGGTTGTAATATCTACCAGTCCACGCCCCTCCTGTTCCACATCGAAGAACCAGGCAGGTCTTACCAAAGGTTTACCTGACACATTTTTATAAAAATGGTGAACACTTTCCTGCATTACTGCAGGATTATCAGGTGTCCCCTTTTCCAAAGAGCCAAAAAATGCAGTATCCTGACTTAGTGCCCGTTGAAGAACATAATAAATATTATAACGTTCTGTCATGATATCGTATAGAACGACATTTTTCTCCTTTGCTTTTGCAAACGCATTTTCAAGTGACCTGAACCCGGACTGATCAATAGCCAATGGCTTATCTGCAAGAACGTTCATCCCTGAATCAATTGCCCGGCTGATGTAATTCGTCTTTAATTTATTATTACCCGAAATAATTACCACATTTCCAACTTTCTCATTAAACATTTTTTCAAGGTAATCAGGACCACGGTAAATTTCATGCTTCCATGCTGTTGGATTATCTTCTCTTGAGTTATAACTATCCACCAGTTTCATATGATTATCTAATTCAGATCCGTCAGGGGCATAGATATGCACCACAGAATCGATTTCTTCATACATGGATTTTTGCAGTAATGCAGCATGAAAATGTCCCGGATCGAGCGTGATAATTCGTATTTTATCCTCTTTCAAATCCCCCGCCAGCTCTTTATTCCCGCAACTGTTAGCTCCAATCAAAATAGTGGCTCCAAGCATCAGAAATGTATTCCTAACAAATGAGAATGTCTGTTCGTTCTTCATAAATCCTATTTTAACGTTCAATTTTCTTATAATTCCCTTATTTGAATATCCCTAAAGTAAGCCTTATTCCCATGGTCCTGAAGTCCAATCTTGCCCTCTTTAAATAATCCATAATCCGGATATTCTTTCCATTTTCCTTCAGATCTTAGCTTATGCCAGGCTTTAGTCCATGCCTTGAATTTAACAATCCGGATCCCGTTAAGCCAATGTTCTACACGCCCATTATTAAAGATAATCCTGGAAGTATTCCATTCACCTACCGGTTTAAGGATCTTATTTTCAGCCGGGGAATACATTGCATAATCAGCACCGGCTTTTTGTGACTCTTCCAGTTTAGCAGGAAAATTCAGGTCATCAATAATCTGATATTCCGGGGAAGTCTCTATGGCTCTTTTGTATTTTGGGTCCTCTACAATATGGTAGAAAACACCGCTATTGCTTCCTTTGTCTACTTTCCATTCCCATCTTAGCTCAAAATTACGGAATGAGCGATCGGTAATAATATCTCCTGATCCGCTGGGGCCTTTTGCTCCCAAACATACCAGCGAGCCATTTTCTATTTTCCAGTTTTTTATTTCTTTGGTATTATTAAAGTGGTGCCAGCCGTCCAGACTCTTCCCGTCAAAGAGACTGATCCATCCTTTTCCGGGATCAGCTATTGAAGTGAAAGAGATACAAATAAGGGCTAAAAGCAGTAGAATTCTATTCATTAAATTTACCGTTTACGTACACGTAAATATAAGGGATTTCATCCTGAATTTTAATCAGGATGAAATCAATACAGGATTATTTATTTTTTATCAGCCCGTTCTTCTCTGATAATTTTATAACCTCATTCAGGATCCTTGTTTCTATACCTACCTGCCATTTGGAAGGCAGACCATAAACAGTGTGAGATTCTCCTTCATATGAGCCTTCTTTAAGTACAAGAGATGAAGGAATATAGGCCATAACATCGTTTGAATATCCATAAACAAATGCATCAGCACCCAGCATTTGTTTAATTTTAATAGCATATTCAACCAAAAGTTCACCTCCAAGGCTAACAACTGGCTGATCTCCTATCGACCATACCTGAACAGGATATGGGTAGGAGCTTATTAATTTTTCCCCTGATCTGATCTTGCCCCGCATACGTTCAGCCCATCTCTTTTGGTAAGGCACCGTGGTGGAGCTAATGAATTTTGTGTACTCTGCCTCAGTTGGCGGAGTGGAAAGCGGAAGATCCAATTCAGAATAGCTTGTAATCAATCCTGAAGGCAATTTTCTCATGTCTTCTTCCAGTACCCGCTCAACTGCAGCTGCCAGTTCTTTTCCGTATTGCTTAGCCAAAGGAACAGTATGTCTTGGTAAAGGATTCTGATCGGCACCTGCACTTTGAAAAAACAATGCAGTGGCACCTGGATAAGCCTGTTCAAGCTCAATCTGGGTAAATCCGGGATAATCACCTGACCAATCATAACCGCTTAAAACTGTAGGATGACAGGCATATCCAAAAGCAATAGCTTTGATATCGCCTTTTGCATTCAAAACCTTAATCACCGGTACAGCATAATCATTTGGACCCTGAAGTTCCGTAAGCTGAGTCAGTAAATTAGCTGCATTGTTACGTCGATTTACCTGAAAACGTGTTACTCCGTTCTGAGCATATAGCCCTGCCGGTTCCATATCCTTAAGAGCATCCCCTACCATATTTACAATCTGATCCTCGAGAATTTTGGTGTATTGCTTAATACTTTCAATCTGCTGATTATCAAGTACGTAAATATCCATAAGCGCATCCCCAATTACAGGCCCTGAATGGGTATGGGAACTGTTCAGTAAAATCTGAGCGCGATCTAATCCATATTTCGATTTTATCCGGTCTCTGATCCGGTCGGAAACATCTTTAGGGAAGCCCAAAAGATCAGAACTGACCATCACAGCCTTTTTTCCTTTTGAATCTTCGAGAGCCAGAGCTTTTGCCCAGATTGGATGTAAAGTACCTTCTGAAGAGTGGGTACGGGAAGCAAAACCTGCCATAGGCATGGCCATTTTAGGGGTAATATCAGCTTTACCAACACCGGCTTTCCATTCATGAGTTGCAGTATTTTGTGCCTGAACCGGATTAATGAATGCCCATAGAACTAAAAGCAGATTAATGATTGAGATTTTCATTCTGAAAGGTTTAAGATATTTAAGATTGAATAATAAATTGATGCTTATGATAGTTTGAATAATTTTTTTGCATTCCCGTACAGGATTTTCCGTTCGATCGCCTTATTTGGAGCCAGTTTACGGATAGCGGGTATAATATTAGCCCCAAGGCAGGATATTCCGGTACCCAAAGAATCAGAACAGTCGCTTCCAAAAAGTAACTTATCCTGATGACGTTCTAAAAATCCACGGGCATGATCCTCATCTCTGGTCAGCGATCCTAATCCGGAACCTGCTGAAAAATCACCAAACATATTTGGATACTCAGTAAGCAAACGATCTGTAAGTCCGCCCCTCGTGACATTTCCTTTAGGATACAGAATATTCTGATCGAAATGATTCTTATCGATATCTGCCCACCAGGTTTGCGCATGACCAATAAAGTTCACTTTGGGGTATTTCTTCAGCATAGTGTGAAAACGTTCAATGCCTCTGTTATACATATTATGCTGCCAGTGCATCAGAACAGGAACATTATAAGACTGAGCCAGCTCATAAATACTTTGCATTGCCGGAGAATCACAATCGAGTCCGAATTTGAGCTCCCCGATAACAGGAGCACCAAGTTTCAGATATTTTTCAATCTCTTCTACTGCACCCGGCATATCCGGCACTTCGTTCGCCCCGAAAATAAATTCATTAGAATGTGCTTTGGCAAATTGGTAGCATACTTCATTGCCACTTGCTTTAGCCTGCAGTCCATTGCTATAACCATAATAGGTTGAGCCGTAACTAAGCGGACGACCGGCAGGCAAAAGAATTGTTTTAGTAACTCCCATGGCACGCTGATGAGGGATCAGCAAATCATTTGACCTGCCGCTATAATCTGTATGCTGATGAATATCAATAATGGGTTCTGCAGCATTTCTTAAATCCAATACATCAGTATGACCCAGAGTATTTGCAATCAGGGAAGGAACAAATCCCATGGTAAGGGCAGCACCGAGTCCCGCCATTGAATTTTTGACTATAAATTCACGTCTTGAGTATTTTTTTTTGTGCATTCCGAAAGCTGATTATATTATTTGAATTCATTATATCTGGGTGTATGACCAAGTATTTTATCAATAAAAGCATAGGCTTCTTTACGGTTTTCGAGAGGAAAATCGTGCTCATCATCTGGATATCGTACCTGCAGTTTATCCAATGAATTGAGCTTGCGGTAAACTGGTTCAACCAATGCAATTCCTGCCTGTACTCCTTTATAATCAAAGTTTGCATCTCTGTTAGGAGAAACTGAAAAGAATGCTCTTGGAGCTATAGCCGAAATCATAAAATTAAAGTCGAAAGGAACTTTTTTATTATCAAGATTATACTTCGTTCTCAATAATGGCATATAGCGGGTTTGAGCCCATGGACCAAGTCTTCCGTCGTACTTCTTTTCAGCCTCAGGCCCAATATTGTAATAATCAAGCTGTGTCCATCCGCAACTGCTGACAGCGACTTTTATTCGCTCATCCATTGCTGCAAGGAATATAGAATTATGCCCACCAAGAGAATGCCCTAACACTCCAATCTTTTCGCCATCAACATCAGCCCGGCTTTGAAGCAAATCAATACAACGCATATGATTAAAAATACCTTTCATTGTGCCTGATTTGTATCGATCAGTATCGAAATTATAATCTTTAGTATCACCGAAGCTTGGAAAATCAGGTGCGATCACAATGTATCCCCGTTGTGCAAGCTCCCGGGCATGAGAACGATTGGCTTTATTTCCCTGTCCGTCAACAGCCTTTCTTCCCAATGGGTCAGTCTCATGTAAAACCAGCATTGCAGGTAATTTTTTTGCAGGACCGGTTTGTATTGGAATGTACAGATACAGGGGAAGAGTCTCATTTTTTTCAACAGTAAATAGTATGTTATAACGAATATAACTCTGCTCCTTAACGCTGTCAATTACCTGAATATCAGATTTTTTTAAAGCTGTTCGCTTCGGCAATTCACCCATTACCTTTTGCATATTCAGCAAAACTTCGCTTCTATACTTTTGATGATTTAATGGAACAATAGTTTCCTGAGAAATTGCCAGTGCCGGAAAAAGCAAAAAAAGAAATAAAAACAAAGGTTTAAAACCTTCAATCAGTCGACTTTTCGATTCTATCATAGGATGGAAATTATTTTTAATAAATATATAATCAAAAAATTAGAAACGAATTACTTTACCGGAGCATATAGCGGAGTATGTCCAAGTGTCCTGTCTAAAAAGCCATAAACTTCTTTGCGATTTTCAACCGGGAAGTCATGACCACTATCCGGATAGCGCACCTGTAGATTTCCGGCTGCTCCCAAATTCCTGTAAACCTTTTCAGCCAGTGAAATACCCTCAATCACACCGTTCACATCAAAATTAGAATCCTTTAACGGCGACACTGAGAAAAAACCTCTTGGAGCGATGGCACTTATAATATCATTGAAATTAAAGGGAATCAGTTTTGCATTAAGTTTATATTTTGTACGTATCAAGGGCATATACCTTGTTTGTGCCCAGGGACCAAGTCTTCCACCATATTTCTTAGAGCCTTCTTCACCAATATTATAGTATTCGAACTGTGTCCAGCCACTGCTTGAAACAGCTACCTTTAAACGGGTATCAAATGCGGCAACAAACATTGCATTATGTCCGCCTAATGAATGACCGATGACACCAATATTTTCAGGATCCACATCAGGTCTGCTTTGCAGCAGATCAACACAACGCATATGATTAAATATAGCCTGCATTGTGGCTGATTCATATCTGTCGGTGTCAAAGTTATGATCCTTTAAATCACCAAAACTTGGATAATCAGGTGCAATTACAACATAGCCACGTTCTGCAAGTTCACGGGCATGTGCCCGGTTGGGCAAGGGACCCTGGCCATCAACAACCCCTTTTCCAAGTGCACTGGTACCATGTAAAACAAGCATTGCAGGAATCCTTTGAGTTGAACCCCTTTGTTTCGGCACATACAAATAAACTGGTAGTCGTTCATTTTCGGCAACAACAAAACTGAGCGTATAGCGTGTATATCTATCTTCTTTTAGGCTATCGCTAATCTTGATATCAAAGGGTGGTAAATCAGTACGATCAGGAAGTTTTCCCATTACTTTCTCCATATTTCTTAAGATCTGCTGCCTTTTCTTTTCATGAGAAGGATTGCTTTTAGGCTGCAGACTTGCAGATTCATTGTAATAATTAAATACCTGCCACACCTGACCTGGTAAAAAACTAAAAGTAAGAAACAGGATTAAAAGAAATTTTGGGATCAAAACCATATCCTATGATTATAAAATATCGGGATGTATTATAAAAATAAAAGGATTAACCCGTATTTACGGATTAATCCTTTTATCTGAATTTTAATAAATTAAGGAGTTATAGTAATTGTGATCTCCTTGGTGACTATTTTTTGCTGATCAATATTACCATTAGCTGCAACAAAAGTAGCTTTATATGTGCCAGCCTTTGGATAGATATAACGGTACTCTGTTAAAACAGGATTAGTTAAACCTTTGATAGCTGTTGACCAATCGGGTCCAAGATCTACCTTATCAATACTTATAGCTTTACTTACAGCCCAATGCTCACTTTCAGGATCATTGTTCGGACTTGCAGGATCAAATGGTACAAATGGCTTAAAGACCGCTGTTGGCTGATAAGCAGGATCCTGTGGGTTATAAATAGGGTTCTTGGGATCGAAAATTGGATTATTAGGGTCAAACTGTGGCAATGTTGAAGTCAGATAAGTATTTCCCTGAAGAGTCAACCTGGTAGCAGTAATCGAAGATAAAGCAGGAGCTTTATCTTTCAGATCATCCACAATTCTAAATCCGGTACTAGCCTGATCTGCAATCGTTAATGCCAATGTGTTATCAAGCAATTTTTTACTGCTTAAAGTAAAAGACTGAATGAACCACTGACGGGCAATACCATTGGTTGCTTGTTTCTTGGTATTATAGCGAAAAGCAAAATAGATTGGTTTACCTGCTAAAATAAGATCAGATACATCAACTGTCCCGGAAGCTAAAAGGGTCGCGCTTGTTCCGAGTTTGAACCTGCTTGTAATATCTACCCAGGTTGCTGCTTTCAGCTTGGCAACGCTGCCATAATCCCCGTTAAAGTTTGTTGAAGCAAGAAGTGATACCTGGTTAGCCTGAGTTCCTACCTGTACGCTGCTTGTAAAAGAAAGAGTTGCACCTGCTCCGGCTACATCAGCAACTCTGCCTGTTCTGGAGGCATAGTCTTTCAAAAGTTCTCCAGAATAAAAGGAAATTGACTGTGCCTCACCCCCAGTAATCATAAATTTTACTGATTCACCAGCTTTATAGGTAGTTTTTTCTGCAATTACATCGAATGCCGGTGCGTCTGCTTCAATTGTTGGTTTTTCACAGGACGCCATTACGAGCGCCGCTGCGAGGATACTATATATTTTTAGTTTCATAATTTCTATTTTAAATTAAATTATTCCCAACCCGGATTCTGAGTCATTTTTAAGTTTGAGGACATCTCATTGATTGGAATTGGCATCAAAAGATCACGGGAACTCACATTTGAATAATATTTCACAAAATACTGTCCCGGACTTTGCTGTTGTAATTTATTACCCATATCCTGATGAACTTTCAGGAATATGCCCCAACGTAGCAAATCAGCCTTTCTAGTATTTTCAAAGTTAAATTCTCTCATTCTTTCATCCTGAATTGCTGCAAGGAATGCTTCTTTTGAGGCTGGATTAATATTTCCATCTGTTGCTAAATTGATAGCAGCAGTTGCAGTTGCTCCTGAGCCTCCACCACCACTGATGGTAATTGTTGGAGCTGTTGTGTATTTCCCCTCGTTAAAGAAAGTAACTGCCAGAGGATCACGGTCAAGATTTATGGCAGTAACCCTTCCTCCAGAAATAGTGGCTGTTGCAGTAGCGCCGCCAGCACCACTGAAAGTAACAGTTGGAGCTGTAGTATAACCTGAACCTCCGTTTGTAACAGTAATAGTTTTGATACCTGTAGACCAGGCTCTTCTTCTAACCTTATTGAACGCTTCAACAGCATCTGCTGTTGGTCCCTTTAATTCATTCTCAGCTTCTGCATACATTAATAAAATGTCAGAATACCTTAGTAGAACCATATTGATCGGAGTAGTTGTTGGACTCTTTGGCAATAAAGTCTCGTATTCTCTTCTCCATTTACCAGGCTTTAAATTATTCTTTGCATTTTCATCTACAGGTAATGAACTCATTGTTTTTGCACCTGCTGCAGTATAGGTAAAATGTGCAATACTGAACCATTTACGGTTATCGCCAGGCTGAAATTTATTATAGAATTCAGAAGTAATATTCATGTAAGCATCTGCTCTTCCTGTTGAAGAGGCTGCACCAGCTGCAGGACCATTGATCCAGCCAATATTTCCGGTTTCAACGTACTGATCGGTACGATTACCATAAAATTCAACTTCCCATATGCTCTCCTTGATATCATATTTATCACCGGCAAGTTTCATGAAAATATCAGGATAGCTTGGGTTTAATGAGTGACCAGCTTCTGCATCATCAATAACCATTTTAGCCCATTTACTAGCTTCTGCATATCTGGTTTTATCTTTAACAGGCTCACCTGCCATATGCAAATTCACTCTTGCCAGCAAACCACGTACAGCCGACTTGCTGATTGCTCCTCCATAACCTAAGGTTTTGATGCTTGGAACCAGTTTCTCTGCATCTTCCATATCTTTCAGGATTTGCACGTAAACATCCTTTGCAGATGTTCTTGCCATATCCACATCAATTACGGATGAAGTTGGTTCAAGTTTCAAAGGAACTCCCCCAAAATATTGTACCAATGTAAAGTAATAGTATCCTCTTAAGAATAAGCACTCCCCTCTGATGGCATCTCGTTTTTCTTTAGCGATAGCGGTATTCTTATCCACATTTTTGATCAAAACATTAGCCTTATTAATTCCTGACCAAAGGTTATTCCATAGACCTGCATTGTATTGATCTGCAGAAGAATAAAAATAGTTCCACGGTCCGGTTGTCAATGTAGCTCTGTTCATATAACCTTCGTCTCCGGTCCATGCCAGTAAGTAACTTGCATAAGTACCGTGTAAGCCGCCTGCACCCAGATGATCATAGACCCCTGCACGGGCAAATTGTAATTGAGCTTCAGTCTGATAATAATTATCCGGGTTCAGGAAATCCGTTGGTTCTGTCGCCAGATATTTCTTACATGAGCCTAAACTCATTAAGAACAGTGTTGCGAGTATATATTGTTTAATTTTCATTTTCTTTCAATTAATTTCGTTAAAATCCTGCTTTAATACCAAAGGCAATTGTCGGTGATCTTGGATAGGATGAATAGTCAAAACCAGGAGTTAAAGTATTATTACGGGTAGAAACTTCAGGATCCATTCCAGAATAATTTGTCCATGTAATCAGGTTCTGGGCAGAAACATTTACACTTAAACTACTCAAATAGGCGGTCTTAATTAATTTTGCCGGTAAGTTATAATTTAAAGAAACTGTCTTCATCCTCAGGAATGAACCATCTTCCACAACTCTTGAAGAATGGAAACCTATTGGACCCTGTCCGCGGGTACGGTAATTTTCATTGGTTGGGTTTTCAGGCGACCAGCGATTTGAATAGCTTGCAAACTGGTTAATATTTGCCCAACCATTACTGTTACCTTCCATTATCAGTCTATTGGCATTATAGATATCATTTCCATAAGACCATTGGAAGAATACGTTCAGATTGAATGCCTTATAAGTGAAGTTATTTGAGAAACCTCCAGTATGAATTGGCTGACCTCTTCCAATAAAAGTTAAATCAGCGTCGTTCATGATACCATCCCCATTCATATCCCTATATTTGATATCTCCAGGCAGAATGGTATTACGAACAGCTCCATTTGTTGGAACATTTGGCTTCAGGATATAAACACCCGGTGAAGGATTATCAAAATCTTCATACTGGTAATTACCTTCCCAGATAAATCCAATCATCATACCTGCCGGTTTACCAACTTCAGCAACATACAATGGTTTATTAAACTGAGACACGTATTCAGAGTTACTATTCAGTGAACGCTGACCACGGGTAAGCTCCATTACTTTGTTTCTATTGAAGCTGATATTGAAATTACTCTCCCAAATGAAGTTCTTTGACTGAACATTCACCGTGTTTAAGGTCAATTCAAGACCATCATTTCTCAATTTACCAATATTTTTTACGGCAGAGGTAAATCCGGTTGATGGAGGCAAAATTGCGTTAAGTAACAGATCCTCAGTTGTTTTACGGTACAAATCAACTTCAAAAGTAATCCTGTCTTTTAAAACACCAATTTCATATCCCAAATCAATAGTATTCACTTTTTCCCATTGAAGGTCAGGGTTACCCACTGCAGAAACATAATTTGAAGCAATAGGAGTTGAATTGTTAAATGAATAACCATTGATGTTTTGTACTAAACGTGCATAAGTATCAAAATCTCCTACCCTGTTATTACCATTACTACCATAGCTGGTTCTCAGCTTGGAAGTTGAAATACCTGGAAAAATCTTGGTAAAGAAACCTTCCTTATGCATATTCCAGGCCAGTGCTGCCCCAGGGAAATATCCCCAGTGATTAATAAATTTAGATGAACCATCAGCCCTGAATGTACCGGTAACGATGTATTTGGATTTATAGTTATAATCCAATCGGCCGGCATAAGAGGCCATGGTATTACGGCTTGAATTTGAAATCTGATTATAGGCTAGTCCTTCATCCAAACCATCCATTCCAAGATTTTCGTTTGGCAATAACCTGCCGCCATATGCCTTTCTATTTGAATTTATGCTATTAACTGCAAATAAGCCCAGTCCGGTAATGGTGTGATCTTTCTTGAATGTTTTCTTGTAATTCAAAGTAGTTTCATTTGAGAAGCTATTTGAGAAAATGTTATCAATTGAACCATTAACTCCATTTACGTTATTCGGACTTGGTCCTCCCTGAGCTGTTTTAGAATTGTAAAAACGCTCCAGAGTCAATTTATTATGCCGAATACCCGCAGTTGACTTTAATGTCAAATCCTTATTGATATCATAGCTTACATAACCATTTCCTTCAACCAGATTGGTAATGTTATAAGAGTATTGATTTTGCAAATCAATAAATGGGTTGACCCTGAAATCTGAAGCATTCATAGCTTCATCATCCACTGCATCTGCCAGAAGGTCATCGTTTGGATTTGGTGTGATTGGACGGTATAACCAGGTTCTGGCAAGAGCAAATGCAGTAGGGTTACCTTGAGTAACTGCTCCCTGATTGATAATCTGACCATTTTGCTTGATTCCACTGTAATTTGCCGTAACACCTGCTTTAATCTTTTTACTGATTGTTTGGTCAAGTGTTACCCTTCCTGAATAACGATTAAAACCGGTATTAATAATTGAACCAGCCTGATCGAATAAAGATCCTGATATAGAATATTTAGTCTGCTCGGTACCACCCCTTAAGGCAAGATTATAATTTTGAACTGTTCCTTGTCTTAACACATAATCCTGAAAATTAATCCCTTCAACGTTTCTGTAATCCTCAAGTGTTTTACCATTGGCAAAAAACGCCCTTGTTGTTGCAGTGTTCGGGTTTAATTCAGTCTGGTATTTAATAAATTCATAAGGACTCATTAAATCCATCGGGGTAGGAACTGATTGAATCCCATAAGAACTTGAGAAATTTATAGTTGGTTTTCCAACTGCTCCCCTTTTTGTTTGTATCAGGATTACTCCGTTTGCAGCTCTTGATCCATAAATCGCTGTTGAAGAAGCATCCTTTAATATGGTCATTGATTCGATTTCCTCAGGATTGATAGAGGCCGGATCCGGATCTTCTACAGGGAATCCATCAATAACGTATAAAGGAGATGTACTTTGGGTTAAAGAACCGGCTCCCCTGATTACGATATTGATACCACCACCCGGCTGACCATCGGCTGCATTTACCTTTACACCTGCTACACGTCCGGCTAAGGCTTCAGCGAAAGTACCTACAGGAGCTTTCATCATATCATCCATTGGAACAACTCCTACAGAACCTGTAAGATCGGGCTTTGCAACAGTACCATAACCAATCACAACCACTTCGTTTAGTGAAGAGCTTGAAATAAGTAAAGTTACATCGACTGTCGTACGATTACCCACAACAACTTCTTTGGTTTCCATACCAAGAAATGCAAATACAAGTGTTTCATTGCTTGCAGCCTGAATACTATATTTACCGTTTGCCAGAGTTGTGGTACCTCTGGTGGTACCTTTAACCCGTACTGTCACCCCCGGCAATGGCTGCCCCGCTTCCAGTACTGTACCGGTAATAGTTTTTAATTGCTGTGAAAAAACCTGCTCAGAAAAACTGAGGAAAAGCATCAGCAGCATTATTATCCCTACTCCGGAGGGATAATACCTTTGTTTTTTAAACTTCATCATGTAAATTTTTAGCATAGTTTATAATTAATAGTAAATAAATAGGCAAATAAAATTAACGGGTGCGTACCCGAAAACATGGAAAATATTAAAATTGGTATTCTGGTTTTCAAAAATCTTTAAAAATCTTTAAGTGGTTTAATAATAACTAGTTATAAAAAAACAGCACTAAATTAATACAGTAATGCTTCTAAAAATGAATTGCTAAAGTTTTTAAAAAGTAATCGATATTGAAATAAACAATGTTAAAACAGATTCATTTTCTGGTGCTGCAACAAGAGAAAACTAAGGAACGGTTACGTACACTAATATATAAATAAATATAAAATTCTAATATAAAATTAAGCTATTTTGAAACTGCTTTAATAAGGATAATCGTATCTATCATTTAAAAGGATCAGCAATTTTTATAAGGTCAGTCCGTGTAATTTCATTTTCTGTAATCCTTGCAAGGGCATAAACTTCACCTCCCCCGCCAACGGCAATTGAATTCACATATAAAGGGCGATCACCATTTGGGTAAAAGATTGGGCCATGATCCTGATACTTTCCTTCTGGTATGTTATAAGTGATTAAATGCAGATTTTCAAGGCCCTTTGCAGCACCTTTAGCAATTTCAGCCTGACCTGCAACACGCTTCCCGTCAATATAGACCGGGCCACCCGTCAGGTAATAAATAGTCTTCCCATCAGGGCCAAGCTGGAAACCAAGATACCCATAACTAAACTGATCGAACATTCCGCTTTTAGCTGAAGGTTCTGAAGTAATACGTCTGACAAGCTCAATATTAGGCTTTTTGGGATCGAAACGGAATAAATATCCAGAATTCCCATGAACTCCATAAGCTAAACCTTCTGGTTTATACCAGAAAATTTTCCTCCAGTTGTAACCCATACTTCCAGGTCTTGTGGGATCGTATTTTCCGAAATAATCAAGCCTGAGGTTTACATTTTCAAGTTTATTGATTTGCCCCACTTCAGGGTTATAACTAAAAATATCACCCTCTGAAGTAGAAAAATAAACAGTACCGTCTGAAGGATCTACCACCAATGAGCGGCACAATGAACGGAAATCATCACCAGGCTCCCCTCCTTCTCCATTTCCGGATGTGCGACCCAGGTCTTTTAATTCATTTTTATCAATATCGTAATGTATAAAATTACCTTTAGGCCAGGATATACCAAAAATATGCCCCCGGTCCCGATCCGCTGTCATGGAAACCACACCTTCTCCATTTGGAACTAAAGCAAGGTTTTCAAACGCTCTTGTTTGCAGGTCATAAGAGAGAATATGTCCGCCAGGATATAATTTATATCCGGAGGGTGGATTAACCGGAAGCCGGTCCATTCCATTGATGAGTTCATAATAACCCACATGAGTTGAGAAGTAAAGCTTCCCATTTCTTTCAAAGAACCTGGTATGACTTTTCCCCTGCGGGATGTACTTCTGATCCTTTTCGCCACATATCTCAGTAAGATCTGCAAGAAATTCTGTTTGATCAGTCTTTGGATTATACAGGTACATTTTACCTCCTACATGGATCTGGTCTGATGATAATACATAATAAATATTTCCATCACTAGCAGCTGATAATGCATTGTAAGTGTCGTGTGCCTCTTGAAATCCTGAATTATAAGTAGTGGCGGTCAAGTGATTCAGTCCATCAAATCCATTTAAATATGTATCCGCTTTTAATTGATTCAACTCACGAATTCCGTCTAATTTGTCCATGCAATAGTATTATGTATCAAAATATTTCCAACAAGACCATTGGCCTCTATGATTTTTAAATAATTATTTTTCCAATGATTTTTTTACTGATTCTGCACTAGCCTGTATCTTGCTGATGGCATAAGCAATTGAATCCATATCTTCCCTGCTACCAAGAAGCAGGTTTTGAGTAAACCATACCATTTCGGTACATAAAAGGTCATTCTCAGGGCATTGATTTTGCTCCATATATTTATTATAATCGAGCATATCCTTATGATACATCCTTTTAAAATTCTTTGATGCGAAAGCATCTTTTAGAAATTCCTGCTTGTTCAAAGGTGTATACCCTCCTGAACAAGGCACTCCTTCAGCACGCAACGCCTGCAAAAATGAATTTCTGGACATGCCTTTAAAGTCCTCTTTCTTATATCTGAAAGAAAACAAATGGAAAGAAACCCGGGTTGCACAATCATACAATTTATAAGGTACTATGCCCGGAATATCCTGAATTTTAGATTTTAAATACTTTGCATTTTCTTCGCGCACTGTTGTCTGGGCATCAAATCTTTGCAGCTGAGCTAAGCCTATGGCGGCCTGATATTCAGTAAAACGAACCTTTGTTCCAATCCTGATGCTTCCTGCATTGAAAGTTCCAACTGCAGTACCGTATGGCAAGCCTAGATTCTGGAAAGAAACACAACGATCCATAAAGTTTATATCGTTACTCACAATTGCTCCACCTTCACCGATAGCAATATTCTTGGAGTTTTGGAAACTATAACATCCGGCATTCCCAATAGTTCCAACCTTTTGATTGTTAACTTCGGTAAGTGGAGCCTGACACGCATCTTCAACAACAAACAGGTTATGCTTTTTGGCTATAGCCATAATTCTTGGCATATCTGCGGGCATTCCTAAAATATGTACCGGCAAAATTGCTTTAGTACGGGATGTTATTTTAGCTTCTATTTTCGATGGATCAATCTGATAAGTTTCAGGGTCAATATCTACAAACACCGGCATAGCCCCATTCATAATAATTGCCTGAACTGTTGAAATAAAGGTATAAGGTGGAACAAGAACCTCATCACCACCTTTTATATCGAGTTGGTTTAATGCTACTATTAATGCGTTTGTTCCATTATTTACAACCAAACAACGTTTTACATCGTTTATCTTCGCCCAGGCTGCTTCAAACTCATCGACCACTTTTGCTCTCGACCAGATTCCACTTCGAAGTACTTCAAGCACTCTTTTCTCATCTGTTTCCGGATTCCAGATAGGCCATTTAATCCATTTGGCTTTATCCCAGGCTGATGGTCCGCCCAAAATTGCTGGTTTTGCTGAGCTATCTAAATCACCGGCCAGCAGTGAGGGTGTTATACCCATAGTCAGAACAGTGCCTGCTCCAGCCAGAGTGCTCTGCTTTAAAAACTTACGTCTCGATGAATCGGTGTCTTTATTTTTCATGGCTATTGTTTTTCAATTCAATTTTTGACCAGGGTGTAAGATTTCAGCGATTTCAATTAGAAGAGCTATACCCTACATACTCTAAGAAATCTGCTTGCACTAATACCTGCCTTCTATCTGGAAAATATTAAGTATTGCTTTACGTTTACGTACCCGAATATATAAATTATTTTTATTAAAACAATAGATAACATCCGGAATTATCCAGGTAACTGTTTGTTTAAAAAGAAATAATCTATCTGATCACAAGCCCAATCATATCAATAGAAATACCCGCTTCAGGCTTACCAACATCCTTTACCATCGCTTTTGAGGCCGCTGGCGGACGCAAAGGATCATAATATTTTGGCCGAATTTCATTTAATTTGGCACTATGATCATCTTTGCTAACATAATAGGTTGCTTTGACGAGATGTCTGAAATCGCTGCCGGTATTTTTCAATATGTTAGCCATTGACGAAAATATGGATGTCAGTTCAGAGTCTGCATTCCCTGAAATCTGTCCGTATAAGCCTGATATATAGACCTTTTTGCCATAATTAATCCGGGAAACCTTACAGTAAACCGGTGAAGCTGTCATTCCGGGAGGGGTAATAAAATCCAGTTGCTGATTTGTTTTAGATGCTGAATTCAGGGATGAAGCAATCAGTTCTATTTCAATGACAGGATCTTTACTTGTCCATTCAACATTGACCATTGGAGGAACGATATTCCCTTTAAAGAATTTAGCGAACTCCTCCTCCACTACTTTCAGATCAGACATTGGCCTGATAAAAGATTTAATCTGTACAATATCCTTTTTATCCAAACCTAAGGAGACAAGTGTAGCCTGAAGCTGTGCCAAGGTCCCTGATGTTGCTTCTGCAAGTCCGCCTTTAACCGCCTGACCCGAAACATAAACTACCGGGCCCGCTGGTAAAATTGCAGCCTGCGCTACTCCCGAAGCTGAGGATAAATTTCCGGGCATCAAATAATTAACCCCTCCTGATTGGATTTTAGCTGAAACGGCAATGGCATCCATGGAGATTAAGGCATCAGAATGAGAAAGTTCACCGGCAACAAAACTTAAGGCCGGACGCTTTCCTGATTTGAAGCGTTTATTAATCTGTACCTGAACTGCAGGAATCAGGTCCGAGTTTCTGACATAGATATTCAGTTTGACAATTTGATCAGGACTTGAACCAGTCTGTTTTAAAGAAGAAAAGATATTTAAAAAAACCTGATTGATCTGGGCATTTATATCTCCGGAACCAACAATTTTACCCGAATTATCCAAAGGCAGAAATTGTGTGGTATGGACAAGGGGTACCTCATCCACAATTACAGCATCCGAGGCTCCCGGTAAATCAGAAGAAGCTGCATATTTAATGTGCTGACTTTTCTGAGCAGATGCAGAAAAACCCAGGGATAAGAAAAAAAGGAAGATCAGAGCTTTCATGTTTAGTTGTTAGTTGTCAGTTATTTGTTGTCAGATGTCAGACTTCGGATCTCAGAAATATGATGCAAAACAGGTAATAGCCATTATTCTTTAATCATTGTTCCTTATTCCTAACAAAAAGGTTCCTGGAATGAACCGTAATTATCCTGATACCCAATACTCAGTACTCAGCACTCTACACCCCCTAATTATTAATCGGGGCCCAATAAGCACAATATCCATCGGTGCGAACCGGCCCTTTAAACAACATACAGCCACCGCAAGGTTTATCCTTAGCCGGCGGAAGATAAAGTGCGCAGTTACTGCAATGACTATCCGGAATTGGTGTTTTGTTTACATAAGCCAGCTTTTTACGTTTCGCAACTTCATCTGCACTAACTCCGGTAAGATCATCACAAGGATTTTTTTGTGCAGGCTGAGGAGTTTTTGGCTGCTGGTTTGACCCCCCTTCTTTAGCCATGCTGCGAAATGAACTGCCGGCTAACACTATTCCTGTCCCAATTGCAATTGAACCTGCTAGGATATACTTGCCAATAAACTTTCTTCTTGAATATTTTTGATCTTCCATCTTTCTAATTTCTACCTGTCAATAATAACGCGGAATAAACTAATTCTTTCTTAGTAACTGAAATCCTTCTTTCACTTCTTCTACAGAGCCTGCATTCAATTGCCCGGCAAGTTCTTTTGTAGACTCATTTTTATTTAATCCTGCTTTAAGTCCCTTTAATGCGGCTTGCTGCACTTTTGCGGCAGATAATGTCGGGGAAGAAAGCGTGTTTAGATATGCGGAAAACTGTTCCTTATAATACCTTGCTCCAATTATGTTGGATAGATCCTGAATAAAACTAAGTTTCCAGCTTTCTTCTTTGCTGAAAAATGCACCATCCTTAATTAGTGAATTTAATATCTCCACTGAAGAGCCGGCCTCTGAGCTTATAACAGCGCTTCTGAACCAATCATTCTGTCCGTTTTTCCTGATCACCTCAGCCAAAGCTTCAATCACTTTCTTTCCTTTAAACTGTCCCAGACTAAGTGCAGCCTGTAAGGCAACACGTTGAGACGGATCATTAACCATTGGAATTAACAGTTTAAGGGTCTTTGGATATCTTTCTGCAAGGATAAGGCCATTTTCCCTGACACCGGACTCAGAGTCTGTTAAGGCTTTTTTAACGATTGCTTCAGTAAGGGCATTCAACCCTTCAAGTACATAAAGTGCATGAAGTCTTGTTCTTGCATCCGGACTGTTTGAAAACAATGAAATCACAGCAGGAACAAGGGTTTTATCCTGACGCTCAAGGATCAAACGCTGTGCATTACTACGATACCAGCCGTTTTTGTGCGACAGATAATCTACCAGTTGTAAACCGGTGGCATTTTTCAAATCCACTTTTACGCCCTGATAATTACCATTTTCTGGCATCAGGCGATAAATCCTACCCATATCACTGCCAGCCATAAAATCCATTTCAGCCTTCAGATCATCGGGAATTGAAACCGGTGTTTCTATATGCTGCCTGTAATAATCCAGGATATATAAATATCCATCAGGGCCAACAGAGAAGGTTACCGGACGGAACCAGGTATCAGTTGAGTAGATAAATTCTCTGTTCTTTTCAGATTCAGCACGTTTTGCGACTAAAACCGGACTTGTTTCACCGGGACTTAAGATATCTCTGTGGATCAGGCTGCCGGATACATCAGTTGTAAATATATTACCATAAAATTCCTGCGGCAGGGCGTCACCATTATAAATAGTACCTCCTGATGCACCGGTAAAGTGATCTTCAGCCCATTCTATTCTATTGAGATTTGCTTCCTTAAACGCTCTGTTTCTACGGGCACTTCTTTCCGATCTCCAGTAGGCAGGCGGGATTTCCTGAAACATAATCTCTTCATGATCAGTTATGGTTACATTAAACTTACTGCTTGGCATGAATGGGTGTCTGTGGGTATATCTCCAGGGAATTACTGCCTGCTGTAAGTGAATTGAGTTCTCTGTAAAGAAACGATGGCCCCAGTCATCAATGGTTTGTCCAAATTGTCCCGGACCTGTTTCAAGTTCGAAAACATCCCTGTCCAGTCTGAAACGAAAATCTGCACCCCTAACCTCAACCGGTTTGGCATCAGGCGATTTACTATAAATTACTTTACCACTCTGACCTCGATTATTTGCATAAATCCAGTTATCAATTCCCAATTTCAAACTGGTTACCTGAGCCTCAGAATTATTCTGAAAAAATCCCGAAAACAAAATTTCCCTGATATCTGATTTGCCATCTCCATTGGTATCTTTCAGATAAAGAATATTGGGAGCCGCAGTAACGATTAGTCCGCCCTTCCACGGCAGCATACTGGTTGCTTCGGTTACATTTTCGGCAAATATGATAGACTGATCAATTTTACCATCACCATTTGTATCCTTCAGTATCCTGATACGGCCATGACCTTTGCCAGGTTCAACCTCATAAGGATAATCAGGCATTTCAATTACATAAGCGTTCCCCTGCTCATCAAATTCGAGCGAAACCGGGTCAAAAACATGAGGTTCAGATGCAAATAAGGAAACTTTATAACCTTTAGCCACATTAAGTTTCTTCATTGACTCCTCCGGACTTAATGGCCCCGGATAACGCTGAGCCATACTGCTTCCTGCTAAAAATATAAATGGTAATAATAATATGGCTGAGCGGCCATTGAAATTAGTCTTCATCCCTGCTTGATTATATTTGATATGATAATTTTTTACATTACTTTCCTGAATAAATTGAGAAAGCCTGGCTTTAAAAATAAGATTTAATTTAATCTTCCGGCTTATCTACAGAATAATACCTTCCAATTACAAGAGTACGTATTAATTAAAAAAAATCTTTCCGGGTACCAATAAATTTACATCACGGTAACGTACCCGAAAATTAGATATAAAATCTCAAAATCCAAATTATATTTATTCCAAGCCGACGAAACATCCGATATGTTGGTTAAAATTTAGCAACAGATTAATTAAAGAAGAATCAATTACCGGATTTACTGAAAACCGTATAACGCACTGCTTCTGAATATTCATTATGGGGAAAAGTATAGAAACGAATTTTTCCTGCACTATCCATTGAAAAACCCGGGTCATTTTCCAGCTGTATCACCTTCGCTGAAATATGACTAGCGGGGAAATACAAACTTGATCCATCCGGAAAATCCAGGCGAACATGAGAAACATCTGAGTAATCAGAATCCAGTTCCAGATTCCACTTACCTGCAAAATTTTGAATACCTTTCAGTAATCCCGATTGGGATCTTCCTTTGGTATACTTCCAACCGGCATTTGAGATTAAACTGATTTTATCTCCCTGCAATGTAATCTTGTCCTGAATATTTTTGCCATTTAATTCATAATCAATCAAATAGGTATCTCCATCTGCACGAACTGATTTTATCCATGGCTTACTTTGAAATGGTTCATGAATGGCCACAAAACTTGATTTATTAGCACTATGCCTTTGCATAATTCCAAGACGCATGAAATTATCAAGTTTATTGTCATCTTCAGCGGCAAGCCTGACCGATGGAGCACGAAAACTGAATATCTCTGTATCCTTTTGGGGAATATGATGAGTACGTAAGCCCGAGTTTTTATAATTCCAGGTAGCAGTCCATGGTTTGCTTGCCCTCCCAGCCTTTATATCTTTCATATAGGAATAAGCATGTATTTTCTTCCCTGTCATGTCTGAATCATACTGGTTCATGGGTACAGCTGTCCCTCCCCATTCAGGCACCAGGGTTTTAACATCCCTGTCCATTGAAATACTGGTTTCCAGTTTTCCTTCTTCTTCACACATTCCATGCAAAAACCAGTCATGCGTCTCCCCTCCTGCGACATCAAAACGGTCGATCACATAATCCATTCCTTCAGCTGCATGAACGAATATCAGCCTCCTCCTGTATTCAGTGGATGTAGAATAAGCCGGAGAAGCATCAAGATCGACAACCTTAACCTGTGGGTTTTGATCATCATAATACATCAGGCGACCTGTGACAGGTTTTACCAAGGTTCCCTGATCCTGTACTTTCTGGTCTATGACAACGGTATTGTGTGATGCTGTGTGTAATGTCCAGCCACGATACTTCGAATGCGTATAACCAATATCTGAAAGCAACTCAGCACCATTTGCAAACAGGATTATGGATGCATTATCATAGTGGGAATGCCCATAATTTCCACTCCAGTTTACATTGAGCATGGTTTGATCTTTTCCGAAACCGGCAGCCAGGGCTGCATTTCCTAGCGATGGCCATAGCCGCGAAACAGCAGAACCATCAGTCTTTTCGGGCTTTGCCCTGTTTGCCCAGGTATCATTGAGAGGCAATTTATGGCCATTGGGGAATACTGCCTGCCGGCTGACATTTAAAGCACTTTTATAAAAGGGCATTGCATTCGTGAGATCAAGATTCTCAAAACGCTCGCCTTTCCAGTCCGCAGGATCTGAATATCCCTTTGCTGCCTTCGCCACACTCTCCAGTCCGCCGATTGTTTGATCATGATAAGAAACAGTACCTTCTTTCCACCAGCCATCAGCAAAAAAACCGAGTTTTAAGAATTCCCTGAAGCGATTGACTCCATCATGAACAATGTCCGGCCGGTTAAGTATACGGCCTACCCTCACCATATCCCTGTACATCCCGGGCGACATATTGGTATAAATCTCAGGATTAGCAGCAGTAAATTCATAACCCGAAATCAAAAGATCTTTAACAATTCTTTGATCAGTTTGCTTACCTGTATGCGAATCCATTCTACTCCAGTCATAAGCCCCTTCCTGCAAATTCTCATAAGTTATGGCAATCTGAACCGGTATATCACCATATGCCCACCAATTCCATTTGGCTCCACGGTAAGGCACCAGGCCTTCGTAAGGCCATTTCTGATTTGCAGGAAAAAACTTTTTGGGCGCACTTGGATAATCGTAACGTATCGCATAATCAGGAAATAGCTGTGCAAAACGCCCCGCAATCAACGCTGCCCTGTCGCCATAAGCAGAATCTTTTGTCTGCAACCATAACTGAGACAGTTGTACGGCCATTTGCTGAATCCATTTCCAGCGTTCAAACCAGGCATGTGCTTCATAATAATATTGCGTCCCACCCGAGTTTTGATGATAACGATAAACCTGTTTTGCGCCGCTTGGTGCTATAATCACTTTTTCTCCATTATGAGGATATTTTTCATTTGGAAAGGTCATGCTACAAAACTTGCACTTTACCTGGTCTCCCATTCCAGGCTCCCAGTTTAATATTCCCATCTCCTGTGCGCCCCCATTGCAATTCGGACAACCGATAAAGAAAATGCCCGATCCCGGTGGTACCAGATTCTTCACATCAGTCAGAGACATCTTCATCAAAGGAGCTACTATAGCAACAAGCGCCTCCTGGCTTTCAGCTCTCTGTTGTCCTATAACGCCTGCAGGCATTATAAATGCCAGAAATAAAAATGTTTTAAATAATCGGTTAATCATGTTCAGCCATTTATATAGTGATAAATAAGAATCGTGTACGTACCCGAAATTAATCATTAAAAAATGGATTTCAAATCCAATCCATAAGATTTATTTAAAAAAAAGTATCCGTTCATTAATTGTACAAAATATTTAATAAGCTCTAAAACAAGTCTTTAAATAAAAAAACAGAATATAGAAATCCAAGCTTAAAAACACTTCGTAATTCAGGCCAAATAACAAAAGACAAATGAAAAAAATAATAATTCTGGCTGTTGCATTAGTAGCTTCTGCAATCAGCACAACTGGTTTTGCACAAGGAACAAAGATGGTAGGTGGTGCTGAGATGTACCCAAGTAAAGACATTGTTGACAATGCGGTAAACTCAAAAGACCATACCACATTGGTAGCGGCGGTAAAGGCTGCCGGACTTGTAGAAACATTGAAAAGCGACGGCCCATTTACGGTGTTTGCCCCAACAAATGAAGCCTTTAACAAACTTCCGGAAGGAACGGTTGGCACACTTGTTAAACCTGAGAATAAGGCTATGCTTACTAAAATTCTTACCTATCACGTAGTTTCAGGCAAATATTCGGCTGCGGACATTATGAAAGCAATCAAAGCAGGTAAAGGAACCGCCCAATTTACGACAGTAAGCGGAGGAAAGTTATCAGCGATGATGAATGGTAAAAATGTCGTCTTAAAAGATGAGAATGGCGGTACTTCAACAGTAAGTATTGCCGATGTCAATCAAAAAAATGGAGTTATACATGTGATTGACTCTGTTGTTTTACCAAAGTAATTAATCAGTTAAATGTCAAAATATCCCCGGAGCCAATCCGGGGATATTGTTTTTTTATATTTGTCGTACAGCTTTAAGCTGTGGTGAACATAACTGAACCTTGAGCCCTAGAACGAAAATATCCTTATCTGAAGATGAATTGGTGATGGCTCTCCGTAACAGGGAAAAAGCCGGAGCTGAAGCTTTGTATGATATGTACTCTTCTTCTCTCTACGGTATAATTTTTAGAATCGTTCAGCACGAAGAGATAGCAGAAGATTTGCTGCAGGAAACATTTGTCAGGATCTGGAATTCCTTTTCTTCTTATGATGCCTCTAAGGGCAGATTATTCACCTGGATGGTTAATATTGCAAGAAATATTTCAATAGATAAAACCCGTTCGAAAGATTTTCGTAACAGTTCGAAAACCGAAGACATAGAAAATAACGTATTATCATTAGAAATGCAATCGGATAATTCCTTAAATCCGGAGACAATGGGATTAAAAGAACTTGTTGCTAAATTGAAGCCCGAACAGAAAATAATTCTTGACATGGTTTATTTCAGGGGATTTACTCATGCTGAAGTCTCAGAAGAACTTGATATTCCATTAGGAACGGTCAAAACCAGATTAAGGAACGGGATAATGAGTTTAAGAAAGGTATTTAATTAAGTGAAAAACCTCAAATCATATTTGGAAAGCGGCATCCTTGAACAGTACGTTCTTGGTGATTTAAGCATTGAAGAGAGGCTTGAAGTTGAAAAAAACGCAGTAAAATATCCTGAGATTAAAGCAGAGCTGATTGAAATTGAATCTGCATTGTTAAATTATGCAATTTCAAATGCGATCAAACCTTCTGAATCCTTACGTAATAAAGTTTTAAGTTCCCTTGAAACTGCAGAAGCTGAAATACGTCCGTTACATACTGCAGCACCAAAATCAGGGCAATTTTATAAGTATGCCTTCGCAGCATCCCTTGCCCTTCTATTTATCAGTATTATTTTACTGATTAACCTGAATGATAAACTTAATGATTCATATACCCAAATTGCGGTCCTCCAGTCCGGAAATCAGCGTTTTTCAAATCAGGTAAATTATATTGATGAAGAATTAAGGGATACCCGTAATGCCCTGCACTTTTATCAAAACCAGGCAGCCTATAAGCTTGTGACACTCAAGGGCTCAGCTAAGGCTCCAGCAGCAAGTATGCTGGTTGCCTTTAATCCGGAGGATGAAGAAGTTATGATTGATCTTTCATCCCTAAAAATGCCTTCCAACGATAAAGAACACCAATATCAATTATGGGCTATGGTTGATGGTAAACCGGTAGATCTTGGAGTTTTTGATTCAGAAGCCGATAGTACCGGAATGAAGAAAATGAAA
Organism: uncultured Sphingobacterium sp.; assembly: GCA_964616525.1. GTDB lineage: Bacteria > Bacteroidota > Bacteroidia > Sphingobacteriales > Sphingobacteriaceae > Daejeonella. The sequence continues at coordinate 74,105 of CAZTRY010000002.1, forward strand.
TCTGTTAAAAACGCTCAGGCCTTTGCAGTCACCCTCGAAGTCCGCGGTGGCAGTCCCAATCCAAACATGGATCAGATGATGGCTATCGGAAGTATCTGATGAGTTATCAGATGTCTGGTGTAAGGTTTTATAGGTACATCAAAATCATATTATGTTAGGATTTGGGGATGAAAATTCCAAATCAAATATTTGACTCAAGCAGATATCTTTCTGGCTCTGCCTTCCCCTACCCCTTACCAAAAATTTGATAGTATAAAAAAGGGCCGAATACAAGTATTCGACCCTACATCTACCTATGAAAAACATGCCCTTTGGGGGGCGAACACATAAGACAATTTATATGCCATTTGGGGTTCAATGCCAAATGCTTAAAATCAATGAATTAACGGGTATGGGATTCCCAGATTGAAGATAATATACCCCAATATGTAGATATATTTCCCCGCTACGATAGTTTTTTTAACTATAAATTAATAGTCTTTTGTATCTGATAGATGTTCAATATCTTATAAATAGATGTATCCACACAACAGCTCTCTTTAAGTGGTGGCTGATGGGGCTCGTCCCAATAAAATGATCACGATAAAATCGGGACCACGACCCCCGGCACCACATCCCTATAGCCATCGGGAGAGCAAAAACAATAAAAAAGGCCTTAGCTTTTAACTAAGACCTCTCTTTAAGGGGTGGCTGATGGGGCTCGAACCCACGACCCTCGGCACCACAAACCAATACTCTAACCAACTGAGCTACAGCCACCGTTTATATTGGTGCAAAACTAAGCATTTCGGGAGATATTGCAAATTTTTTATATTAAATTTCTACACTGATAATCAGCAGGCTTGGTTCAAATTATGCTTTTCTCTCCTTTAAGTTTCAATTCCGATCTGCTGTTCTGTCATATTTAGAACATTATACAATGAGCCAATAGATTTAGTATTCTTAAATATTAAATTTGTGTACAGCCTCTAAAAAACGTATTATGGAAAAAGAAGAATTGATTGAGCTTCAGGTTAGTGGTATGCATTGCAATAACTGTGCACTATCTGTCCATAAATTATTAGAAAAAAAGGGACTGCAGGACATCTATGTGGATTTTGCGAATGATGAGGTAAAATTCAAAACAAATAAGCCTTCAGAAACCCCTTTGATTATCAAGGATATAGAAGGCTTAGGTTATAAAGTAAGTGAGGAAAGTATCCCTATTCAGGAGAAATTTTACGAAAAAGTTGAAAATAAATTCTACTTCAGTCTCATTTTTACCATTCCCCTCTTCTCACACATGTTTCTGCCTTTCCATTGGCTTCACAATCCATTGATTCAGTTAGGACTATGTATTCCGGTTTATCTTCTCGGATGTATTCATTTCGGAAAAAGTGCATTCAATTCCTTGAAGAATGGAATCCCAAATATGGATGTTCTCATCTTTATCGGCTCCAGTGCTGCCTTTATTTATAGTTTATATGGGACAGTTCAGAATCTGGGGCCGGACTTTTTGTTTTACGAAACTGCGGCGACCATTATTTCACTGGTGCTCTTAGGAAATGTACTTGAAAAGAGGTCGGTAACACAAACCACATCGGCTGTCAGAGATCTGATGAAATTTCAGGAGGCAAAAGCAAACAAACTGGTAAATGGAGCAGTACAAACCATCAACTCACAGGAAGTAGTTCCTGGAGACACACTGGTTATTAATTCGGGAGATAAAATTCCGGTTGATGGAGAAATTATCTGGGGCGAAGCTTCTGTCAATGAATCGATGCTAACCGGCGAGAGTCTGCCGGTAGAGAAGTCGAAATACGACCAGGTAATCGGAGGCACATTGATTGAGAAAGGCAGTATCCATATTTTGGTAACTAAAACCGGAAAGCATACTATTTTATCCCAGATTATTGACCTGATGAAACGGGCCCAGTCGGCAAAACCACCTATTCAAAAACTTGGAGATCAGGTGGCTGCCATATTTGTGCCGGTTGTGGTTGGTATTTCGGTTCTAACCTTCGTTCTTGCCTATTATTCCTTTGATTTAAGCTTTCAAAAAGCTATGCTGAATGCAATCGCCGTTCTGGTAATATCCTGTCCCTGCGCTATGGGTTTAGCCACACCAACCGCGGTTATGGTTGGTTTAGGCAGGGCTGCTAAAAATGGCATTCTGATCAAAGGCGGAAATACACTGGAGGAGATAGCAAAGCTAAAATATATGGTGTTTGATAAAACCGGAACACTCACGACCGGGAAATTCAAAATCAAGAAAATCGACTGTTTAGGAATATCACAAAAGAAAGCTGAATCGATTATTTATGGCATAGAAGCTTATTCAAATCATCCGATTGCACGATCACTGGTTACCGAGCTAAGTGCAGGAAATCCTGAAAAAATAATATTCACCAGAGTATCTGAAGAAAAAGGCATGGGAATGAAGGGAACTGATTCGGAGGGCAATACATATCAATTCGGATCGAAGCAAATCTTAAATCCGGAAGAAGAGCAGGGAGATTACAGCCTTTTTCTGAAAATGAACGGAATTCTTTTAGCGAGGGTTGAAATCGGGGATGAAATCAAACCGGAAGCTTTCAGGCTGATCAATACCTTAAAAGCTATGGGAATTCAACCCGTTTTACTGAGTGGTGATCTGAAACAGAAATGTGAAGATCTTGCTGCTAATTTAGGGATTGATGAAGTTTATGCCGAAACCCAGCCTCATCAAAAGCTAGAGACCATCGAAATGATTAAAAAGAGAGGAAAAACAGCCATGGTGGGAGATGGAATAAACGATGCACCCGCCCTGACTACCTCGGATGTTGGAATTTCAATGAGCGATTCAAGCCAGATCGCAATCCAGTCTGCCGAAGTAGTTCTGCTAAAGAATGAGCTGGGGCTGATAGATCAGATGTTAAGAATCGGCAATCATACATTATTAACAATTAAACAAAATCTCTTCTGGGCATTTTTCTACAATGTTGTGGCCATACCCGTAGCGGCATTAGGCTTTCTTAACCCAATGGTTGGAGCTCTGACTATGGCTTTTTCGGATGTTATTGTAATCGGTAATTCTATCCGGTTAAAAACTAAATCACTATAATTGCGCCTTAAATGCATACTTAATGATCAATATTTATACTGACGGTGCATCGAGCGGAAATCCTGGCCCCGGAGGATTTGGTGTGATACTTCACTCAGGAAAGCATTATAAAGAAATTTCAGAGGGTTATCGGAAAACAACCAATAATCGCATGGAATTGCTGGCCGTAATCACCGGTTTGGAAAGCATAAAAAAACCGGGACAGGAAATCATGATCTATTCAGATTCTAAATATATTATTGACTCGGTCGAAAAAAAATGGGTATTTAACTGGGTCAGAACTAATTTTAAGGATAAGAAAAACAAAGACCTCTGGCTGAGATTTCTGGAAGTCTACAAACAACATCAGATCAGATTTACCTGGGTAAAAGGCCATAATGGCCACCCTGAGAATGAACGATGTGATGAACTGGCAGTCGAGGCTTCGAAACAAAAAAACCTTCTTATTGATATATATTTCGAGAAAGAAGAACTGAAATTGGATCTTTAATCCAGTCCTCCTACTATTCCCAATTTTTCCATTGTGGCTTCTGCATTCTCATCGGGAGTTTTGGATGAATAAGTATGCATCAATTCCTCAATCTTCAGGACCATATTTTTTGATCCAATAAAAACTGCAGATCGCTGATGAAGGGAAGTGACTTCCTTATCAAGTATTCTGTTAAATCCGTCAGTTGCCCGACCACCTGCCTGTTCAATAATAAAAGCCATTGGATTACATTCATAAACCAAACGAAGCTTACCATTAGGTGCTCCTGAGGTGGTAGGATAAATAAATATTCCACCCTTTATCATGTTGCGATGTACGTCTGCAACCATTGAACCAATATATCTTGAGGTATAAGGACGGGATGATTGTTCGTCCTCAACCTGGCAATATTTCAAATATTTCTTCACCCCTTCAGGGAAATGAACATAATTCCCTTCATTAATTGAATAAATAAATCCATCCTCCGGGATTTTCATTTTGGGATGAGAAAGACAAAACTCCCCAATTGAAGGATCGAGTGTAAATCCATTTACTCCTTTGCCAGTGGTGTAAACCAGCATGGTAGAAGAACCGTAAATAATATAACCTGCAGCTACTTGCTCAGTTCCTTTTTGAAGAACATCCTCAATGGTGGGCTTACCATCGGTTGAAACTCTTCTGTAAATTGAAAAAATAGTCCCTACTGCAACATTCACATCAATATTGGATGATCCGTCAAGAGGATCCATAGCTACGATATATTTTGCATTTTTTGAAACTTCACCATCAATATGAACAAAATCATCATTCTCCTCTGAAGCAACGATACAACACTCTCCTCCACTTTTCAGTGCAGCAATAAATTGTTCATTGGCAAATACATCCAATTTTTTCTGTGATTCACCCTGTATATTGATTGTTCCAACATCCCCAAGTATATCCATCAGGCCTGCCTTATTTACTTCACGATTAACAATTTTGGCTGCAATCCCAATATCTCTCAATAATCGTGACAACTCTCCTTTGGCATATGGAAAATCGCTTTGCTTTTCAATAATAAACTGCCCTAATGTTAAAATGCCCTTCATATACTTAGTGTACTTTTTACGTTATCTATTTGCTAATTCTATGACGTCTAAGTTATGAATTTTTTCTCCTGAAATGCAAAAACGAAGCAATGTGCGAACTTTATGCCAGCCGTGTTTTCCGGCAGCTCCAGGGTTTAAGTGTAAACAACTTATTTTTTTATCATAAATAACCTTTAAAATATGGGAATGACCACTAATGAATAATCCCGGAGGATTGCGGTATATTTCTTCCCTGATACCGGGGGAGTACTTTCCAGGATAACCACCGATATGAGTCATCCAAACTTTTAATTCTTCACAATCGAATTTCAAATGCTCCGGATACTGAGCGCGAATATCCTGTCCGTCAATATTTCCATAAACACCCCTGAGCGGTTTAAATGCATTTAACTGATCTGCAAGTTCAATGCTACCAAAATCACCTGCATGCCAAATCTCATCACAATTTTCAAAATGCCTGAAAACTGCATCATCCAGGTATCCATGTGTATCAGAAATTAGTCCGATTGTTTTCATCGCTGAATATGCATTAAAAAATTGTAAGATAGTCCTTTAACAGATTTCTATACATGGATGAATAGATATCCCTGCGCTCATAGATAACCATACTCTCCTCTACCGGATCAAGTTTTTCAAAACCCATGACCATTATCGTGCGATGTGGTTTTGACCCGGGAAATGAATGGATCAGTATTTCTTTCTGAACATTTAAAACCCCTGCGCCGGAAATGATTTTTTTTACCATTGCAGCTGTATCGAGAGGAAGAATAATATAAAGCTGCCCCGTTTGATTTAAATGATTCACTGATTCTGTCAGCAATACATTAAAAAAAGAGAGATCTGCATGCCGTGCAAGTCCTTTTTCCGGATTTTGAGATTTCAGTGAATTAATAAAAAAAGGCGGATTAGAAATAATCAGATCATACTGTTCTTCAGTATTTGTTAAATAATCTTCAATTGAACAGTGCGACAATACCATTCTATTTGAAAATGGAGAGTTCAAAAAATTCTCCAAAGCCGTGTTAGCCGCATTCTGATCTATCTCAACCGCATGAACTGTGGTTGAAGTATATTTCTGGGCAAGCATTAAAGCAATCAATCCGGTCCCTGTTCCAACATCAAGTATTTTTAAAGGACTTCTGATATCAGCCAGTGCAGCAAGTAGTACACCATCGGTATTTACTTTCATAGCACAGTTTGCCTGATCAATCCTGAACTGCTTGAAATAAAAAATAGAGGACATCAGCTCTCGTATAATTCTATAGGTAATCCATCCGGATCCTGAAAAAACACAAATTTTTTCCCGGTAAACTCATCCAGTCTTATTTGCTCTGTATTCACTCCCATCCTGTTTAATAGATTTACAGATTGAGTCAAATCATCTGTTTCAAAAGCAATATGCCGCAAACCTCTGGCTTCAGGATCTGAGACCCTTTCCGGCGGCTCAGGAAAAGAAAATAATTCGATCTGGTATCTGCCATTTACTGAAAGATCCAGCTTATACGAATGCCTGTCAGTTCTATAAACCTCATTCAATATCTTAAGACCTAATACTTCAGTGTAAAAATGCTTAGAAACCTGATAATCGGAACATATAATTGCCAGATGGTGTATGGAATTTAATTTAAGCATTTCGATTCTCCATAAAATAAGATTAATGCAATTTTATAAAAGGGATTATGTTCTCTTCTCCGGTGTTTAAGATTCGATTTAAATCACAGATTAAGAAGATCAAGCTCTTATATCCCCGGTATTCAAAATTAGAAAAAAGCTTTGCTTTCTATCGAATGATAGTGAAACAGGATTTCAGCAGGATATAATAAATTGGAATTTCAATAGGTTATATTAGTTGATTGAAACCTCTATTTTATATACAGCATATTGCAATCACACAAACAATATCGGTTTTTTCAGATTAGGACCTGACAAATTTGAATGATTTTGATTATTTTATCATTTTTTAGTCTATTTTTTACATTTTTTTTGACATTTTTTAGGTTTTTATACATCAAAACATTTATTTTTATCAAAATTTTAATCAAAACCAAGCAAAACGATGTCATCTTTAAGATTCCAAGCATTAAATGCGGTACTTTCCAGGTCGATTCCTGAAGGAAAATCTCTAACCTCAAAACTTTCTGAACTATATGGTGTAAATGTCTTCGACCAGAAAAAAATGAAAGACACTTTATCCAAGGAAGCGTACAACGGTATTATTGAGTCTGTTAATTCGGGTACTCCGATTGACAGAAGTATTTCAGAGCAGGTGGCTTCAGCAATGAAATCATGGGCTATGGCAAAAGGGGCAACACATTATACACACTGGTTTCAGCCACTGACAGGTAGCACTGCAGAAAAGCATGATTCATTTTTTGAGCCGGGATCTGACGGTCATGGAATTGAAAAGTTCTCAGGTGAAGCTTTGGCACAACAGGAGCCAGATGCTTCCAGCTTCCCGAATGGAGGAATCAGAAGCACTTTTGAAGCCCGTGGATATACTGCATGGGATCCATCATCACCTGCATTTATAATCGGGTCTACCTTATGTATACCAACTGTATTCATATCTTATACCGGCGAGGCTCTGGATTACAAAGCCCCTCTTCTTAAGGCAATCAGCCTGATGGATAAGGCAGCAGTTGCAGTAGCTCAATATTTTGATAAAGGAATTGAAAAGGTTAACAGTTCCCTTGGTATAGAACAAGAATATTTCCTGGTAGACATTGCCTTATTTAATGCCAGACCAGATATGTATCTGACAGGCAGAACCCTGTTTGGTCACATGTCAGCTAAGAACCAGCAGTTAGATGACCATTATTTCGGATCGATTCCGGAACGTGTTCTTGCCTATATGGAAGATCTTGAAGTTGAGGCTATAAAACTTGGTATACCTTTAAAAACCCGTCACAATGAGGTAGCACCTTCACAATTTGAATGTGCTCCATTATATGAAGAAATGAACCTTGCTATCGACCATAATTCATTACTGATGGATTTGATGGATAAAGTAGCCAGAAGACATAACTTCAAGGTTTTATTGCATGAGAAGCCATATGCAGGTATTAATGGATCGGGTAAGCACAATAACTGGTCGCTGATTACCAATACCGGCAAGAACCTTCTTTCTCCGGGTAAAACTCCAAAAAACAATCTGATGTTCCTTACATTCTTTGTGAATACAATCAGGGCTGTATATGAATATTCAGATTTGTTAAGAGCATCGATTGCTTCTGTTAATAACGATCATCGTTTGGGTGCAAATGAGGCTCCACCTGCCATTATATCAACCTTCCTTGGCAGTCAGTTAAACGATTTACTTGACGAGATTGAAACATCCAGAGTGACTTCAAAAATGAAGCAGGATTCGGCATTATGGACTAATATTCCAAAAATACCTTCTATCCTGCTTGACAATACTGACCGTAACCGTACTTCGCCAATGGCATTTACCGGTAATAAGTTTGAGCTTCGTGCAGTTGGATCATCAGCAAATTCAGCAAATCCAATGACAATATTAAACGTTATCGTTGCCGATCAGTTGAATAAATTTAAAGCAGAAGTAGATAAACTGATCAAAAAGGGCGAAAAGAAAGATGTTGCGATTATGACCATTATCAAACGCTACATTAAAGAATCTAAAAACATCCGTTTTGAAGGCAACGGTTACAGCGACGAATGGGCTAAGGAGGCAGCAAAAAGAGGTTTGTCCAATATTAAAACTACACCGAAAGCACTGGATGTCTTATTAGACCCTAAAACTGATAAGTTGTTTGAAGAAACCGGTGTATTCAGCAAGCGTGAATCACATGCACGCCATGAGATCTTGCTGGAAAGCTATTTCAAAAAGCTTCAGATAGAAGCCCGTGTGATGGGTGATTTGATTGACAATATGATTATACCTACGGCAATCAATTATCAAACCACATTAATCGAAAACGTTAAGGGTTTAAAGGAGATCGGACTTGGAGAAGATACCTATAATGCCCAGCTTGAGATCATCAAGAAAATCGCGATGCACGTAAACTTTATCAGAACTGCAAATCTGGAAATAGTTAATGAACGTAAAAAAGCGAATAACATCGAAGATATCAGAGATAAGTCTATCGCTTATGATGAAAAAGTGAAATCATATTTTGAACCAATCCGCTATCATGTTGACAAGTTGGAACAGCTGGTTGATGACACAAAATGGCCTCTTCCAAAATTCAGAGAGTTGCTGTTTATCAAGTAGATATGAGATTTTAGATATGAGATATGAGACAAAGTTCTGCTTCGGCGGAACTTTGTTGTTTATAGCCTAATCTCTTATCTCACATCTCATGTCTCACATCTCAATACTAAGTACTATTTTTGTACCAATGTCAGATTTAAAATATAACCAGCGGGGCGTTTCAGCCGATAAAGAAGATGTTCATAATGCCATCAAAAATATAGACAAGGGCATTTTTCCAAAGGCCTTTTGCAAGATTATCCCTGACATACTGGGATCTGATGATGCTTACTGCAATATCATGCACGCAGATGGGGCCGGTACAAAATCATCCCTTGCTTATATTTACTGGAAAGAGACCGGAGATCTTTCAGTATGGAGAGGGATAGCTCAGGACGCAATCATCATGAATCTCGACGATCTTCTTTGTGTCGGGGCTACAGATTCTATTTTATTATCATCAACCATCGGCAGAAATAAAAATCTTTTACCGGGAGAGGTCATCGCAGAACTTATCAATGGTACTGAAGATATTCTGAGTGAATTACGCAGTTTAGGAATTGGAATTTATTCTACCGGAGGTGAAACTGCTGATGTTGGAGATATTGTCAGGACGATTATTGTTGATTCTACGGTAACCTGCCGAATGAAAAAGTCAGATATCATCTCAAATGATAAGATCAGAAATGGCGATGTGATCGTCGGACTTTCTTCATATGGTAAAGCGAGTTACGAAACAGAATATAATGGCGGAATGGGATCCAATGGTTTAACTTCTGCAAGACATGATGTTTTTCATAAATACATTGCAGAAAAATATCCTGAAAGTTATGACCCTGCGGTTCCTTATGAACTACTTTTCTCAGGCAAAAAAAAGCTAACGGATATCATTGAAATTCCAGCGACTCAATTTAATGAAAAGTTAAGCATCAGCGCAGGGAAACTTGTCCTTTCCCCAACCCGAACTTATGCTCCTATCATAAAAAAGATACTTGATAAGTATCGTTCTCAGATCCATGGAATGATCCATTGCAGTGGTGGGGCTCAGACCAAGATTCTTCACTTCATAGATAATCTGCATATTATAAAAGATAATATGATGGCAGTTCCACCATTATTCAGCTTAATTCAGGAGCAATCCGGAACAGATTGGAAAGAGATGTATAAGGTGTTCAATATGGGTCATCGGATGGAATTATACGTGCCTTCAGAAATAGCTGCAGATATCATCAGAATATCAAAAGAATTCAATGTAGATGCCCAGATTATCGGTCGTGTGGAAGATTCAGTTAAGAAACAGGTTACTATTCGGTCGGATTATGGGGAGTTTGTTTATAACTGAGACAGGATTAGGATTATAGGATTATGGGATTATAAGAAGGCTGACAGGGTTAGGAATCCTGTCAGCCTTCTTTATTAATCGATGCACGTTATATGTTGGCATACCTGGTAATTGGCAAAGGCAACAAACAAGCACTTATTCCGTCTTCTTCAGTATCAATTTATCCTTTGGGACAGGTAGTTTGTTAGTCCGGATATCCATTTCATTGATGATATTCCTTGCTCCTCCCAGAACATCAATACACCAGAGAACAAAGCGAATATCTACAGATATTGTACGCTTGTACTGCTTATCAAAAGCAATATCCCCACTCATGGCTTCCCAATTACCATCAAAGGCAATACCAATCAGCTCTCCGCTCCCATTCAGTACTGGGGATCCGGAATTACCACCTGTAATATCATTATTGCTGATAAAACCTACATTGAGTGTTCCATTCTCTGCATATTGCCTGAAATCACGTTTGTTATATGCTTCTATTAAGGATTGTGGCAGATCAAATTCATCATCACCGGGCTGATACTTAGCCATCATCCCATCAATTGTAGTGGTGATATTATAGGTAATTCCATCTTTCGGACTGTAGTTCTGAATTTGTCCGTAGCTGATACGCATGGTTGAATTTGCATCAGGATAGATTAAAGCACCTTTATTTTTTGCCAGTAATGCCTTTAGATAAAGATTATCCAGACGATTTTTTTCTGCCTGAAACTGACTATACACTGTACCAAAATTGTTCTTCACATAATCCTGTGGGACTAAATTCAGGGCATATTTATAAGCAGGATCATTTTGAAGCTCATCCATCGACGGATTGCTTAAAAATTTTCTGAGGTTTTCCGGTTCTATCAGTTTGCTGTTTTTCCATAAATGATCGGCATAATTCTGAAAAGTAGCATCTGCAGAACCTTTCCAATAGTCCTCGGCAATTAGCGTAATAAACTTTGGATGTTGTGATTTCGGAACATCCTGGTAAAAGGAACTTAATATCTGTGCAAAAATTTTCTTATCAGCAGTCTCATTATAGGTCTTCTGATAGGCATTTACCATCGAATTTAAATTCTGATTGAGCTGTGAAATATATGCTGCATCATCTTTGCGTGCATTCATAGCCTTGATTGTATTTCCAAGCTGGGATACATTTCTAACCCATGCTGAGGCAAGAAGCCCTTCATTGAGATATGTAAAATGAACAGCATAAGGCTCAAATGCTGAATAGGCATTTTTGTATTGAGCCATTAAGTTTGCATTTTCAGGCGATGTGGAAGCCCATTGATTGAAATCCTTTTCCTGCTTTTGCTTTTCTTCAAAGATCTTTAACCTCTTTAATTGCTCTGTCTGACCAATAAAGTACTTCCAGTAATTTGCAATATTGGCATGGATCGACGAAAGAGCAAGCCTTGTATCATCACTTTTATCCATCTCCTCTTTCCATGCTTTTAAACGGATATCGCGAAGTTTAACAATTGTTGGATTAGTCCTTTCAACAGCCATTTGAACCCCATAAGAGGTTAGATATCGGTCTGTACGGCCGGGAAAACCATAAACCATTGAAAAATCACCATTTTTTACCCCTTTGATAGAAATTGGAAGTGATTTTTTAGGGGTATAAGGCTTATTACCGGCAGAATAGGTTGCAGATTTATTATTCTGATCTGCATAGACACGAAATACTGAAAAGTCACCTGTTTGGCGTGGCCATTCCCAGTTATCAGTATCTCCGCCGAATTTACCGATTGACTGTGGAGGAGTACCAACCAAACGGATATCATTAAACCGCTCATAAATAAAAAGCAGGTATTGGTTTGCTTTGTACACATCTCTTACATCTGCCTCCCAGGTATTTCCGGCAGTTGCATCAGTACTGATTGTTTTACTGATCTCTGCAATTTTTGCAGCTCTGTCTTTTTCCTCAACACCGTTTAAAGCAGCCATTACTTTGGGTGTAACATCTTCCATGCGTACCAGGAAGCGTACAAAAAGCCCCTGAATGGGTTTTTCTTCCTGAAAAGACTTTGCATAAAATCCATTATCCAGAATATTATTTTCTATGGTTGAATTGGAAGCAACGGCATCGTAGCCACAATGATGATTGGTTAAAATCAAGCCATTTTTTGACACAATTTCACCGGTACAAAAACCACCAAATGACACAATTGCATCTTTAATACTTGCCTTATTTACACTGTACAAATCTTCAGGGGTTAATTTGAATCCCTGCTTTTTCATTTGATCGTAGTTCTTGCCAATAAGCATAGGCAGCCACATACCTTCGTCGGCTTTAACAGGATTTAAAAAACCCAGCATAAACGCCAGCAGCAGCCCTAGGGCATAATTTATTTTTTTCATAAAATGGAATTTAATTAATTGGTCAAGGCAAATATACAGCCAAAAGAAATAAAACCTGATAGTTGTTTTATTATTCAAAAAAAAAGAGGCTGTCTCAAAAGTAGGCAGTCTCTTTTTTATTTCCGGGCATTTT
>CAZTRY010000003.1:0-37433 GCA_964616525.1 uncultured Sphingobacterium sp.
TAGAGTTATTTGAGTAGCTTAAATATGGTAGAATTTAACAGCATTATCATGGAACAATTTCTTTTGTTCTTTATAAGGTCTGTTTTTCACTATTTCTTTCAGAATATTTACCCAGTTTTCAAGTTCACTGCCTTTTAAGCACCATGGCCAGTCGCTGGCGAACATCACCCGGTTCGGTCCGAAAATATCAAGACAATGGTTTATGCCCGGGCCAAGGGTTTCTGCAGATTTAGGATATCCGGAACTAACGGATATAATACCCGAAATTTTACATACTACATTTTTATTTTCTGCTACAGTTTTCATTGCAGCAATCCATTCCTGGGCGTCATGATTGGCTTTGCCACCTGTTATGGCTGGATCCATAAAGGCTCTTGGATCAACATTCCCGCAATGGTTTACCAGAAATCTCGTTCCGGGACAAGTTTTGATAAGTTCTGCAATTGAAGTTAGTCTGGCAGGTGCAATAGTGAAATCCAAACTCAAATTCAGTTTGCCCAGTACTTCTACATTTTTGATTAACAGAGGATCTTTCATCTCTTCAACAGATCTGAAGCCATACCTGATTCCTTTAATATATTCTGAGCCTTTGAACTGTGTGATATAGTTTTCAAAATCCGGACTCATCAGGTCTGCGCTGATTACTGCAGCAACTGTGGGATTAGACTTATCCTTACACATCTCAATTGCGTACATGGCTTCTTCATGACGTTTTGCAACAGGAACTGCAACTTCCATGTAAACAGCTTTCACCATATTCACATTACGAACGGCCTGCATATAGGCCTTCATATCATAGTTGCCGGGTACCGGGGGAGATGTCCAGCCTTTACCAAACCGAACCAAATCGGCAAGATGCTGGTGGGTATCAATTATAGGAAGTGGTTTTGATGGATTTCTGAGAGTCTCTGAAAGTACAGAACTTCCGGGGATAGAAGCTAATGCCAGTACCGAAGCGGATTTTAAAAATTTTTTTCTATTCATTGATTGGCTGGGGCAGAAAATTTTCATTGACTGAAATTCAACAAAAAAATCCAATCTACCAAGTCCTCTCCTTAAGTAATTCCTGCATTTCTGACTGAGAATAAGGTAATTTACCAGGGTTGGCAATATCCATTTTGCGCAATCGGCTTCGATATCTGCTGCCCAGTGGTTATCGATCTGAACGGAGATGATTTTTCTTTATGCAATTAAACAAGTCATATTATAGTTTTGGCCTCAAGCCTGACAATCACTCACCCTCAATTCTGAAGTTAATGCAATTATTAACAATCGGCTTATGCCTTATATCAATGTGTAAAATTTATAAACTCATATCCTTTTGGTGGCCATGGTCCTAAACTTTGTCCAACTGGTCCCGGATTCTTTGGTAAAAACGGTTCCTGGCCCTCTGCAGAATATTTTATTTTCAAAAAGGGAGTATCAATAGGCCTACGCTCGATTTGAGAACGAACGGCCATGTCGGCAACACCACTACATAACAAGTTTCGTTCGATAGATGCCGGAGGGGTTCCACTTAATATGAATTTTTCTATATTATAAGTCAGGTAGCTGAAATGGGAGTGGCTAAGACTGGCATCTACAACAAATTCGGAAGCTACTTTCTTCCCATCAGCCATTGCTGCATAGGCAAAATGTCCATTATTACGTATGCCATTAGGCATTTTTTCGAACTTGAATCCATTCAGAATAAAAAATGAGGCTTTTGTTCCATCAATATAGTTTAAAATAACAGCAACTGGGTCTTTTATCAATTCCCGAAGGGTTCCGGGTAGTTTATAGGTAATGGTATCATAGGCTGCATTGAGCAAATCCCATGAAATTCTTCCTGAATCAAGAGCATCCCAAACAGCATTGCCTTCGATCGTCTCCAGGCTGGAAATGCCCGTTTCTCCCCCTGATCTACGCTCCAGCATAGATTGCAATAGTTCCATAACATGGATTGCATAAATATCAAGTTTAGCATAAGTAAATGCCACTGCTTCCGTAATTTTTGTGCCTATTGGATGCTGTAAAAAAGGTTTCCGCCAGGTATAAGGGATTGAAGAACCTGCCATCATGGGTACATTTAATTCCTTACCACGGTCATAAATCCATTTGCTATCTAACCAGCTGTATGCTAAATGTTTATCAGTGTATAGCGGAACAGATCTCTTAGATGCATCAAATACACGGAATATTTGTTCCAGAAAGTTCATACGGGGATATAGTTTCTGGCCAAGACGATTCAATGGGTAATCTCCATGCTCCCCAATATAGATAACTGCATCAACAGCAAGCTGATCACCACCAAGGGTTAATGCTTCTGATATTGTGGGATAAATTTTAGCTCCATTCATTGTTGCAATCCGCACACCAGTATCATTAGACTTGATTTGGTCAATCCAAACGGAAACTATTTTAAGCTTCGATTTTACTAAGCCCTCATCCATTGGATACCCGAGAAAAATTTTAGTGGCAACCATATCAGCATGTGACTGATTCCAATAGGTATTGGCAATAAAAGCAACGGTCTTTATTCCTTCATTGTTTGAAGGTTGTGATTCAGAAATATCCCCAATAGGATTTTCCGGAAGACTTAAACCTAGGCTTAATTTAGGAATCAGGCTGTATCCCGTAGCTAAGGCTGTTCCTTTAATAAACTCTCTTCTAAATATTTCTCGTTTCGAACTCATGATATAGTTTAAATCTTCATCTTATTAATTTCCTGTTACTTCCCGGATTAACCTTAGCCAGTTTAACCCGCAAATTTTCCGAATCCGTGTTTCAGAGTATCCTAAATCAACCAAAGCTTTTACAATTGCAGGGAAATCACTGATATCTTTCATTTCCTTTGGCAGAGGTACACCGCCATCCAGGTCTGAGCCAAATGCAATATGATCTTCTCCTACCAGCTGAACTCCGTAGTCAATTACTCTAGCTAACTGATCAACACCCATTCTGATTTCATCCGGCATTACGCCTTTAAATACAAATGGGAGTGTACTTGCTTCTTTTGCATCTATCTCAGCCAGAGAAAGATTTCCGGAAAAGTTATCTGATCTTGGTGGTATGCCTTTAGGTGCATTACTGTTATTCTTTAACCATTCAACATACCTTGGGTTATTAAAGGTATTGCCAAACTGAATTCCCACTACACCACCTTTCTTTGCAATTGCCTTTGCACCTTCATCAGAAATACAACGGATATTATTAACTATGCCTCTAAAACCCCCATGTGTGTATGAAATAGGTTGTTGACTTTCTTCAGCTGTTTGGAGGATTGCTTCATCAGAGGCATGTGCTACATTAATTAGCATACCTAAACGATTCATCTCTTTTATAATGGTACGACCATGATCATTTATGCCACCCCATTTTTTAGAACCATAACAAGAGTCTATAAATCCATTACTTTCGTTATGTGCCGTGAGCTGTAGGGATCGTAATCCCAAACGGTGAAGTGCTTTCAATAAATTTAGATCTCCATCCAGATCAAATCCACCTTCTAAGTCCAAAAATGCTGCTATTTTGCCCTTTTTGTTAATTTTTTTAATATCACTGGCATTTAAGGCCAGCTCAATAAATTGATTATTTTTTTCGATTTGTTCTAAGGCAAGTTGAATCACCCTAAATGTGTTTTTCACTTCATGTCGGCCAGGGTAATATGGTTCTGGGGTATACACAGAAAAGAAAAGAGCGTTCAGTTTCCCTTCTATAATTCTAGGTAAATCTACTGTGCCATCTGGGTATCGATCACCGAATTCCAGATTTTGCAAAAGCTGCCTGGACATCACATGTGTATGACCATCCATTAAGAAAAGATTCTTAATTAATTCATTTGAATCTCCAGTTCCCTTAGAAGGAAAATTATAAAAATCTGAAGCAGAGGAAATTATAGGTGATGAAGCTAATAGACCCAACAGACCAAAATCAATAAACTTTCTTCTGTTTATTCTTTTCGAAAAATTAATGACAGAACTTTCTGTAGCCTCAGATTGTGAATTACCTATAGCTATATTGGTCTTTATTTCTTCTGCATGTAACATTGACGCATGTTCAACTAATTTCTTTCTAAAATTTTTCATCATGTGTAAGCTACAAAATTTCAGATGAAAGGGGTAATAGCTCTAATTTTTTACGGCCTTGTTCTGTTATAAAATTAGATGTCCACTCGGGGTTCCAAGTTTGCTTCATGGTAACTTTTTTCACACCGGGAACTTTGAGTAAAGCATCGGGAATTGACAAAGATGTTCTTCCCGTTGCCTCAGGTCCTTGTTGAAGCGAACTAGAGCCATGGGTGAAATAGGTGCCCAATGGCCTTCCCCGATGAGGCATTGCCAAAACAACATTAACAGAATCACCTAGCACTTGAATATCATAAACTAAACCAAGTTCCACAATGCTGATATCTGAATGATAAAGCTGAGGATCTTTGCAATTTCCTAGTGCTTGCCATAGCAGGGCTTTTGAAATAGGACTATCACCTGATTCTCCTTTTCTGGCCAGGGGCTGATCTGATTGAACTGATTTAATTGATTTATTTAAGGTTTCAGATTTTATTGTCAGAGGTACTTTTAGCTGATCTCTTAGTTTTTCAATTTTGGCAGGGCCATTATCAGAATCAAAAGGAATGGTTACATAAGCATTTTTAGAATAAATGGTTGATCCTTCTTTCATTGGGCCATTTCTATAGGGATATCTCGCCCATACCTGGCCATGAAATGGTGTTGTTTCAGTTCTTGGGACACCTGTATGGAGTATGGGAATACCTTCAGCTTTATGCTCTAAATACAAGGCGATGAAAGAATCGGATGTATCTTTGTTAAAATAACCTACCCCCCATAAATTTTCTTCTTGGTTTTTCTCAACCGGACCAATATGAAGTTTGCCATCCTCATCAATCCATAAAATTTCAGGCAGAATTTTACCAGGAAACACCCATTCATCATCACGAATTGCGCCAACTTGAAAGTCTTTTGTGGCGAGCATCCTGCAATATTTATTAAAATAGGGCAGGCCTGAATAAAAACGATATTCTACATCAATATTAAGTCTGGAAGGGGAAAAAACAGGGTGAAGCGGAGAATATGGGAAGCCCCAGCTCCTTATGATGGTACAGACAGGACCATGGATCACTTCATAATCAGGACATTCATCCCAAAGTGCAATTCTATATTTTTGAAATCCACCATCTGACATGTAATCATTTGACCAATCGATATTTCCGGGTTCCCCATGTCCGACCCCGCCGGGATAAAGGACCAGTCCGTGATTTCTTTTAATGGTTAATCTTTCAATTTTGCCATGTTGCCTGGAGAGCTTTACTTTGAAGAAATTATTCTCAATATCCAGTTTATATCCTTCTCCTTTTGTTTCCAGATCACTTACATAGTTTGGTATTTCAGCATCGGGATTCCCGAAGAATACAAAATAGACCTGTTTATCATTGGCTTTACATTCAGCTAAAAACATCAGCTGACAATACAGACTTTCACCTCTTCTAATTTCATTTTGGACTTGAGAGACAACTTCTGTAAGCTTCCCATTTTGAAGTTTGGCAAGTCTCAGTTCTCTGGTTAAAAATTTAACTTTGTCTGCTGGGAATGAAAGTAATAGCTCAACAGGCTCGAGGTTTCGGTTAAAATTGTTTTGTTCCGTTACACTGATAATCTTATAGTAATTCCATCCTTTGGCAAAATTCTTCCATTCTATTGGTAGTTCGGATACCTTTTTAAAATCTGATGCCGGAGAGACCGAAATTCCCGGAATATCATTGTCAATTCTAGCCTGGTTACTGCTTATTCTGATTGAATTTGCTAAAGCACGCACCTGATGAAAGTCTTTTTTCTCCCATGCAGTTTTTAATAATTCCTTCTTTACTTCAAATTTATCTGTTCTATCCCAATAGCTCTTTTCGATTCCGGTGAACATTTTAATCAAAGGTGATTTTCTGAGGTTTGCTCCAATATTTTCAGTAAATGAAGAAAGGGAAGGAATTGCAATTCCTGCGAAACCAAACATCCCTAATCCAAGAAATTTTCTCCTCTTTAAGGGGGTATAAATATCTTCCATTATATTGTTATTAACTGATGTATCCTTGCCAGATTCTAATATTTGCTTCTTGCTGATATCTCCAATAAGTGCCGATTCACTTTTATTTTTATACATGTGTATCATTTTTATTTTATTTTCTAAATCCGTAAATTCTCTAAGCACACCTTAAATTACAATTCAGGTAGCTGCAATTTCTTTCGGCCAGAATCAGTAATCAGATTGGAAGTCCATTCCGGATACCATGTTTGTTTATAGATTACTTTTTTTACCCCTGGTACCTGTAATAAGGCCTCAGGAACATTTAGCGAACCTTTATAGCTTGGGTGAGAATTCGAACCCGATTCGAAATAAACGCCTAAGGGTCTTCCTCTGTGAGGCATTGCAAAGATCACCAGGACTGTATCATCGTCTTTAACCTGAATATCATATACATATCCAAGTTCAGCAACACTTAATAAGCCAGGCATGGGTGTACCGGTCAAAAACTGTCCATCTTTTACCAATTCCAGAGCTTTCCAAAGTAATTCCTTGGGAATAGCTGCATCTCCGGCTTCACCCGGTTTGGCTAAGTGTGCTGTGCTAATATCAATTTTATTGTTTGACAGGGTATTTTCAGGACTTATTTTAAGCGGGCTTAATAGCTCTGTTCTAAGATCTTCAACTATTGCAGGCCCATGAGCTTCAGTAAATGGGATGGTTAAATAAGCATTTCTTTGATGAAAAGTAGTTCCTGCAGGTAATTTGGTATTTGTACCAAGTACATGTCGACTCCAAAGTTGCCCATGCCACTTATTATTTAGAATTGGTGCTCCGGAGTGATTGATGTATGGTATTCCATCTGCACGGTGTTCGAGGAAAAGTCCAATAAAAGCATCGGTATTTTCCTTATCGTACATTCCTACACCCCATAAATTATTTTTATTTAAAGGATCAACTTCACCAAGATGAACTTTCCCGTCTTCTCCAATCCATAAGCTATGAGTAAAAGCCTGCCCGGTTAACACCCATTCATCATCTCTCAAATTATCAACTATCAGTTCTTTTAATGCAGTAAACTTGCTTGATTTGATAAAATAAGGTAAGCCGGAATAGAAGCGATACTCTATGAACATGTTTATACGGCTTGGAGAGAATAATGGATGTAGTGGTGAATATGGGAAGCCCCACCTTCGAACAATTGTGCAAACAGGGCCTCTTATAATTTCATAATCAGGACATTCATCCCACAAAGTAGTTCTGAATTTCTGGAAATGTCCCTGCCCAACATAATCATGTGACCAGTCTATACCGGGAGGTTCACCATGTCCTTCTCCACCTGAATAAAGCTCCAGGCCACGTAAACGTTTATAAAATAAACTTTCAATTTGTCCGGTTTGTCTGGATAATTTTACCTTAAAAAATACATTTTCGATATCGAGAGCGTATCCATCTCCGGTAACATCCATGTCCGATACATAATCATGAAGTTCTGCATCAGGATTACCATAAAACACAAGATATTTTTGTTGATCAGGCTGATTACTCTCTGCCATAAAAGTTACATGGCAATACCATTCGTTTCTTCGTCGAATTTCTTCATAAACCTGTGAAGTGACTTCAGATAGTGAATTGTTAACTAATTTTGCAACCCTGATTTCCCTTTTTAGAGATTGAACCTGATTGGCAGGGAATGCTAATAACAAATCTACAGGTTCCTGACTTCTAAATTGGGGATCAGGCATATGGTTAACCGGATGGCCTAAATATTCTGCTTCAGGTGAAACTTTTCTTTTTGTTTTAGCCGTCTGATCTAATCCAATTATTTTGCAGTATTTCCAGCCTTTTGCCCAGTTCTTTAAGGGTTCAGGCAAAGTTGATACTTCTACAAAATGTGAACTTGAAGAGTCAGGGTTAAGAACTTTAGATTGATCTGCTTGCGCCTGAATGCCACTTATTCTAATGGAATTTGAAATGGAATTAACAACACGGTAATCTTTTCTATCCCATGCATTTTGTAACATATTAACCTTCTCTTCAAAACTATCAGTTCTCTTCCAATAGCTGTCTTCTTTTAAGTCCGCTATTAATGAATCATTTAAAATGCCGTCTAAAGATTCCTTGTTTTTAGCATTTGAATTATTTGGGAATAGTGATATACTTGCGATACTTAAAAGGGTATTTTGAATAAAATTCCGTCTTTTTAACTTCGAAGATTCTTCTTTGGGTTGCTCAGTTGAATTCATTTCAGGGGATTTGATATTCTGGTTATTGGAATAATCTTTTTTTTGAGGCTCATCATTAGTAGCATCCCGGCTACTTATATAATTATTAGATTTTACCATTTCATAAAACTTGTAATAAATTAAAAGGTGCCATTTAGTTTAAATAGCCTAGAAAGTCGAATATTAAAATGCAATAGAAATATTTTTAAAGCTCTTAACAAGGAACTACATTGTAACTGTAGTCCTTGTTAAGCTAGCTATTTTTTAATTGAAACTCATTATGGATTTTTATCCCACCAAAGTGGGGTAGCCACATTGTCCGGGCCTCCACCCAATAAAGGAACTGCTGCTTTAACAGCCTCGCCATTTGCAATGATTTCCCTGTCCAGAAAGGAGATCCTGCGAATCATCTTATTGGGTTGAATGTCGGGATTTTGAGAAAATAACAGTGGGTAAAATCTAGGATAACCTGATCTGCGAATTTCTGCCCACGCTTCGTGAGGCTCAGGAAATAAAGCCAGATATTTTTGAGTCCCGATTTGCTCCCTTTGGACAGTGATGTCTGTAGAAAACTTAACAGGAACATTTGTTATTGGGGGACTATTGAACATGTCATTTAAAGCGCTTGCTGGTGTAGTGCCGTTCACATAGGTACTGATTATGGCAGGATTGGTAATACCATGTTCATTCATTGAAATTTCTATACCCTTTTCATAGAGGTCTTTTGCAGTACCACCCATATTCCACCCATTTAATGCACCTTCAGCTCGGAGAAAATACACTTCAGAGGCATACATGCATACCATGGGAGTTACATTACTTGTAGTTGGAGAGTATTTTAATCCAACATTTGACAAATTATTCCTTGCATGAACTGCAAGGTTTTGCTGAGCAATACTCAAACCGCTTCTGATTCCACGATACTGACCATCACTAGGGGCAGGGCTCCAGTAAACAGAAATCCGGGGATCTTTATAGCCCTTTTGAAGACTTTCCATGGTAGCACTCATCCGGCTATTGTTCCGGGCAATATGCGCGTTCAATCCATGAGGAAACTCTGAGGATGTCTTAATATAAGCACCATCATTTACTGCTGTCATTACTCCATCAGCAAATGCCTTTTCTGCTTCTTGTTTTGCTTTTGCTGGTTCCACATTCGATATTCTGATGGCAAGTCGAAGCCGAAGTGAATTAGCAAACTTCAACCATTTGGCATTATCACCCTGATATAACAGATCCTTATCTGCAAAAGAAACCCTGGACATATTGCTTTTTAATAAAGCTGTCGCGGCATCAAGTTCTTTAAAAAAATCATAATAAATGTCTTTTTGTGAATCATACTTAATGCTTCTTTCTTTGGTGCCAATTTGGGAATAAGGTATAGGGCCAAAATAATCTGTCAGTCTGTGTAAGGCTTCAACTTTCCATATTCTGGCAATAGCATTTAAGGTAGGTTCTTTTCCTTCAGTATTTTCTATAATACTTTTAAGTGCCGGCATCACTATGGTATAGGTTGCAGGCCATATATCCATCCACCTTTGAACGATCACATAACGGTGCGACTCCTGTGCCTGTTGCACACCGGCAAAATGTTGAGAATACATCCCTGCAAACAACATAGTCATGGTTTGCCAGTTATAGCCTGTTCGTTCTGTAAATACATTATACTGAGCTGATGGGAACAAACTTCTTACATCAGCAGCATCCAGAGTCTTCAGACCTCCGGGTTTAGTATTGAACTCCGTAAAATTATCAGTACAGCCGGTATAAAAAACTGTTGATATCATTAGAATACATCCGTAGATGGTAATTCTATAGTTTCTAAAAATATTTTTCATCATTTGTAATTTTTGATTAGCTAACAACCAATCTGATTAAAAATTAATTTCTTAAAAGGATAATTTTAAGTTTAAGCCAAAGTTTCTGGTAGATGGCAATGATGCATATTCAATACCACCTCTGTTTGAAACAGCGGTAGCAATTTCAGGATCAAATGGGGCATCACGCTTAAAGAAGACTAAATTTCTCCCAACCAGGGATAATTTAGCAGACTGTATAAAACCGGATCTTGAAACCAGCTTATTTGGAATTTTATAACCCAATGCTACTTCCCTTAATCTTAAATTTGTACCAGAATACGCATATAAATCACCTATTGGCGTTCTGTTTCCTACAGCCTGAAAATAGGTTTCGGCAGAAATGTTTGCTGTATTCTTAACCCCGGCTTCCGTATAAGCATCTAGTACAATTCCACCAGCTCTACCCATAAGCGAATTTTTAGAAGTCCCATTTCCATCCATTGCAGCCTGAGTTCCACCTACAACTGTTCCTCCATGTCTATAATCGAGAAGAAAACTCATTGAAAGGTTCGAAAAGTTAAAAGAATTGGATACTCCTAACATATAATCTGGATTGTAATTGCCAACATAAGCTGTCTTTGTGGTTAAAATTAATGGAACACCTGCCGGACTCACCAAGCGCCTTCCTTGTGCATCTTTTCTCCAGGATGCCATATACATTTCACCATAGGTGCCACCCTCGCTTACTGTTTGTAGAACTTGCCTGTCATCGCCGAGAATAAAGGTTTTTAGCTCATCTGTTAATCGAATCACCTTATTAACATTCTTGGAATAGTTTAACATAACATCCCAGGAAAATTTATCCGACTTCAAAGGGGTTCCGTTAAGCATCAGCTCTACACCACTATTGCGAAGCAATCCGGCATTGATATATTCATTTCTGAATGTACTGGCATTAGGGACCGCCAGGGTTATCAACTGATTGGTGGTATTTGTTCTGTAATAGGTAAAATCAAAACCAAACCTGTTGCCAAAAAACCTCCAGTCAAGTCCGGCCTCAAAAGTATTAGTGATTTCCGGCTTATAATTTCCTAAGGATCGGGTCCCTGGAGGTACAATAACCCCACCAATACCTACTGAATAATAGTTGTCAGTAAGATATTCAATTCCACCATAACCTGCACTAGCAAGTGATACCCTTGCTTTACCATATGATACCCATTTAGGAAGGGCGATCATATCGGTTATGATATTGGTCAATCCTATTGATGGATAAAAATAAGACTGATTTTCTTTGGGTAAGGCTGATGACCAGTCGTTCCTTGCTGTAACATCGAGATACAAGTAATTTTTAAATGCAATTGAGGCAGTGCCGTAAACAGATTGCACCTGGGGAGTACGGCCATAAGCATTTATATTTTGAGGATTTTGGGCATTACCCATAAAGAAAAAATCTTGTTTATTTAAACCGTTGGCAAGTGCCTGGTTAGATTTATATGTAGATTCTTGTAATGAAGCACCTAAATATCCGGAAATGTTGAAAGCAGGACTAATATCACGCTTAATTGACAGGAGTGCATCAACATTTGAAGATCTCCTTTTGCCGTTGAAAAGTGTGTATACTTCACCAAAGCCTAAAAGATTATATGAATCTTCATAAATTTGCTCTTCGGTCTCTTCAATGGTTTGATCTATACTCGCTCTTAATTGCAAATCTATCCAGTCATTAAAACGATACTTAGCCGAAAAAAGGCCGAGAACGCGATCCTTTTTTTCGAAAAATAGCTGCCTGTTTAAAGCCCAGTATGGGTTTCCAAGAAATAGTGAACCAGGACTCCAGTAGCTTTGTTTTCTGCTTCCAAGGGCATCGAAATATTCATATTTCTGCATTTCTGATGGTGGAATAGAAACTGGTGCATAATATATTCTTGAGGTAGCTTCATTGCGTTCGCTTGTAAAGGGTTTATTATCTACATCTTCTTGGATATAAGACAATTTTGTAAACATTGATAATTTTTTACTGATATCATTTTCAATCTTGAAATCAATATTATTTCTTCGGTATTCATGGTTTCTTAAAATACCCTCAGCCCTGTTGTTACCATAAGAAAAGTAGGTGCGAATTTTATCAGTTCCTCCACTAATGCCAATGGTATTAGTGAAATTACCTGCTGTACGATAAAAATCTTTAATACGATCCGGGTAGGCTGTCATATTAGTTTGATTGCCATTCCAAAGTGTTACCTGCTGGCCTGTAATTTTTGGTCCCCAACTGTTCTCTGAAACAGCAGAATATGTGCCGGCATTACCTTGTCCATATTCAGTTTGAAGTTCAGGCATAATGTTAGGTTGATCAAACGTAGCATTTGATGTGTAATCAACCGAAATCTTTCCTGATTTACCACGTTTTGTAGTGATAATTATGGCACCGTTTTGGCCCTGGCTACCATAAAGCGCAGCGGCGGATGCACCTTTCAGTACAGTCATTGATTCAATATCATCACTATTGATCATACCGATACCATCACCGCCATCACGCCCTCCACTGCTACCACCAGGTCCCTGTTCTCTGCTAGTATTGTCCATTGGAACACCATCAATGACATACAAAGGTTGGTTGTTGCCTGATATTGAACGACTTCCCCTCAACAAAACTTTAGATGAACTACCGGGCCCGGTTGCATTTCTTGTGATTACCACCCCTGCTATTTTCCCCTGAAGCGAGTTGATCATGTTTGTTTCTTTCGCCTCATTCAATTTGTCGGCTTGAATTGTTTGAGCAGAATAGGTTAGTGATTTGGATTCTCTTTCTATACCTAAGGCTGTAACAACTACTTCATTCAAAGCGGTATTACCGAGCTGAAGAACAACACTGATTTCAGTTCTTCCGTTCACAGGAACATCCTGACTAATAAATCCGATATAAGTGAAAGTCAGTACACTTGAATTATCCGGCACGGTTAATGAAAAATTTCCATTGATATCAGTAGTTGCACCAACAGTGGTGCCTTTTATTCGGATGCTAACGCCGGGCAGTGTTTCTCCATTGACATCTACTACCCGTCCCTTAACTACAATTGGCGGGATTTCTATAGGTATATTATTCATGTCAGATGCCTTGAGCTTTGAATTTGGGATGGCCTTTCTTTTAACAATTACTATTTTCTCATAAATTGTATAAGTCAGCGGCTGATTTTTAAAGCATTCATCAAGTACAGCTTCCAGATTCGAATTCTTAAAATTGACATTCAGATTTTTGGCCTCTTTGAGCATCTCTGAATCATAAATAAATTCATATTGACTTTGATTGCTGATGGACCAGAAAACTTGTTCAAGAGATACATTTTTCTTTGACAAGGTTATTTTTTGGGCATATCCCACAGCACTCGCCTGGGTTATTGAAATGATTAGTAAAACAAGGGATAGTTTCATGATCAGTATCATTTTATGGAATGAGCATTTGTGCTCAGGCCACAAGGCATGAAGAGAAAATTTCATACATTTGTAAGATTAGGTTTATAAGCTTGTTGAGGTTGATTTATGAGCAGGTAAGCCTTCTCTGCATCTATTGCAGTATAAACTGGTACGTTGGTAGCGTGCCAGTTTTTTGTTACCTATTGATAGATAAAATCACGGCATAACTATTACCCTCCTTTCATTTGACTCCGAACTTCCGGGTATAACTTCAAAATGCACGGAGCCTGTTGACTCCAAAATCTTTAATACTTCCGATATATTTCTCGATCTGGAAATCTTACCACCGAATGATTTATCTACAATGTTTCCCTGATATACCACTTCCACATCATACCAGCGGGAGATCTTTCTCATCATACTTTCAAGGTTTTCATTTTTAAAAACAAAAAAACCATTCTTCCATGCAATAGCTTCATCAATGTCAACACTCAGGACCTCAAACTCTCCATTTTTTAATCTTGACTGCTGCCCTGGTATGATAATCGTACTTTTTTTGCCATTTGTCACTTTGACTGAACCTTCAACTAAAGTGGTATTGATACTGGCTTCGTCGGTATAAGCCATAACATTAAAATGTGTACCTAAAACTTCAATTGTTTGTTCTCCGGCCTGGACCTTAAAAGGTATTCCCTCCATTTTTGCCACTTCGAAATATACCTCTCCCGAAATTTCAATTTTTCTTTCCTTACCGCTAAATTTAATTGGATAGCGCAAATAGGATCCTGAATTTAACCATGCCCTGCTTCCATCAGGAAGGTTAACCTGATATTGCCCACCCATTGGTGTTTCTATTGTATTGTAGAGTGTAGAATTAGAAAAATCTTTTGGATTGCTTAAGGTATAAATTAACTGTCCATCTGCAGATTTGATCACTTTAATGCCCTGCTGCTCAGCTATTTCGCCATTCCCGAAATCATTCAAAGTTATCTTTTTGCCATCAGCCAATGTCAGTACAGCCTTATTGTTCCCAGGCCGGATTTCATTAATCGCATTACCGGGATCTTTAGTAACTATACTGGTTTGTTCTTTAAGGAAAAAGAAGGTAGAAAATGAGACAAATATTAATATTGCAGCAGCAGAAAGGTATCTCTTCCATACTAAAACTGGATTGGAACTTCTGGTTAGTTCCAACATATTGGTATGAAGCCTTTCTCTGGAAGCAACTAACTCATCCTCAGTAAAGTCAGAAATCTCATTTTCACCCAAATGATGGAACCAAGTCTCAATTATTTGCTTTTCTTCAGGGGTGCAAATTCCGAGCTTATATTTTTCGATTAGATCTTTAGCGTCTTTCATAAACATTAATGGATTAAATCCATTTATAGATACAAAGACGAACACCGTGTATGTGAAGGGTACACGATTTTGAAAATAATTTGAATTTAAAAAAGAGAATTGCTTAAAAAGATATAAAGCCAGGTGAACAGACCTAATCGGATTCGTAATTTTCGTAGCGCACGTTTTATTTGGGTGGTTACAGTTTGCTCAGATATTGATAAGATATCGGCTATTTCACGATGACTTTTACTATGCGACCTGCTCAAAAGAAAAATCTCCCTCATTTTTGGGGGTAAAAGCTCAATTTCTTTAGTAATCAATGCCTTTAAATCATTTTCACGAACTAAATAGTCAGTATTGGTTGCTGTGTATTCAATAAAGTTTTGTAGCGAGCTAATATATCTGGACTCCACCTTTTTATGAGAGAATAAATCCAGACATCTGTTTCTTGCCGCGGTATATAAATAAGATGCCAGGGAAGTATGTAAATTAAAATCTAGTCTGTTTTTCCACAAGGCAGTCATGATTTCCTGAATGATATCTTCAGATTCTTGTTTATCATGCAGTTTCTTATTCACATAGATTATTAGAAGACTGTGATATCTCAGGTAAATTTCTGAGAAGGCTCTTTCATCACTTTCGCTCAAAAGTGTCATCAATTCCCGATCTGATAAAGTTTGATAATAGGACATCGATGCAACTACTAAATGAATATATGAAAGTCAAATAAAACCATATCTTAAAACCCTTGAAGGCAGGTGGGTAATGTAAATTTAAATACAATTATATTTTTCTAAATAACTCAATTTATGAATTAAGGATATGGAATGCAAATTACCAGGGAAAACTGCCCTAACTTTTAGATCATTATATACTTTTATGATTTATTATTAATGATGAAATTGATTTTTTTTTTAATAAATATGATTAAGTCTATAGAAATAGTAGAAAATTCTAAATCAATTTATCTTTCTTACCTAATATATTTTTAAATTTTTCGAAAAGATAGCCCTGAGTGGTTGTTACCTGATAGCTATCGGGTTGATTAATGAAATTCAAGTTCAATTCATACTCCATTGTTTATTCTCAATTTGCTGATTTACTCATTTCCTTATAGTTATATGGGATCGGCCTAATGATTTCGAGCCCCATTAAACTAGCTTTATGTAAAATCTAAGCTGGTTGAATCAATAAAAATGCGGCATGGAAACTATAGCAAAATTTCCATGCCGCATTAGATTTTACAAGCCGGGCTTATTTAAATGCAGGTAATAGTATTACCAAGTCCTTTCTTTCAGTAATTCCTGCATTTCTGCCTGAGAATAAGGCAATTTACCGGGGTTGGCACTTATCCACTTCGCGAAATCGGCTTCAATTTCTGCGGTCCAGCGGTTATCAATCTGTCCTGAGGTGTATTTTCCTTCTTTTAATCTGATTTGTCCAAATTCGTCCCTTACCAGTACCAATTCTCCTACTTTTACTACCTTTTCGGCCAGATGCGGTGGAATAAAGGCAACCCCATCCAGATATCCTAAAATTACATCGCCGGGCAAAACAGTTACCGCTCCGATACGTATGGCTACATTTACACCTTTCAGCATCATTTCTGTTTGATGGGATGGATGATCTCCTCTGATAAAGGAAGTAAAGCCTGGCATCGCCTCCAGATCTCTCAGATCTCTTACTGTGCCATTAAAAACGACTCCATTGCCTGATTTAGCAAGAATCGCTGTACCCAGGTTACTTCCGATAATTGGACCATCCACTACCTTACCATAAGAATCGGCTACATAAACGTCACCTTTGCTTAACATATCGATCGGCCAGGAGACCATATCTCCAACCCGGCCATCCGCTTTTCCCTCTTTTTCGAGATGTTCTCTTACTTCAGGCCTGATGGGCATATACTGGGCTGTGAGTGCCCTGCCAACCAAAACTTCACCAGCATGAATATTTTTCCAGTTGCCCTCATATTGGTGTAAATAGCCGGCTGCCTTAAGTACTCCCCATGCCTGTTCCAGCGGAACTCTCTTCATCCGTTTGAGCAGGTCATCCGATACTTTTGGCCTTCCATCCGGGAAACGTTCTCCCGTCCATTTCGGAGTTAATTCTATCATCTCCTGTCTGCTGATAGTGAGGTTTTGTGCCTGAATGGATGTACTTAAAAGTACCAATACTGCAATGAGCTGAAATTTTAAAAACGACATGGTAAAATAGTTTAACCGATTATTAATTATACTTTTTATAATAAATGATTATCAACAGGTTTTATTCCAGTAAGGATTCAATAGTGTGGACCTTGCCATTTTTAATCGAAGTTTTGACTTTCATAGCATCCTGAATTCTTTTTAATGGATCTCCGTCTACTATGATAAGATCAGCCAGTTTCCCTGCCTCGATACTTCCCAAATCCTTCTCAACCCCAACCACCTTTGCTGCCTGTATAGTTGCAGATTGCAAAGCCTTGAAAGGAGAGAGCCCAGCATCTACATAAACCCAGAGTTCTGAATGAAGACTGCTGCCGAATGGGGCAAATGGTGCATCTGTCCCTGCAGTAATACTTCCACCGGCATCAGAGATTGCTTTGATTGTTTTCAGCAGAGCCTTGTAGTTGGCATCAGCTTTTGGTGTTCTCAATGAGTCGAACTTATTGGCTTGTGTATACAGACCTTTCAGAAATTCAGGTGTTAGGAATTTTCTGTTACGGTCATCATTAAGTAATTCATCATATTGTTTAGCCAGTCTGAAATATCCGGTTCTTAAACATGCCGTTGGAGTGATATTGATTCCTGATTTAACAACCAGCTGTACAACATCCTGGTAGCTTCTGAAATTAGCATCAAGCAGCATTGAATAGCCTCTGCGGCTGGTTCCTGAAAGATGTTCTATCGCGTCAACATTATATTTTGTGGCAGGATAAAGCTCATGAGAGGAGAGTGGAATACCCAATTTGTGTGCTCCTTCAGTAAGGACTTTCTGAATGGAATCAGGCATTCTGACATAAGTCTTTATCAGACTATAACCCAGTTTTTTTGCCCTTTCAAGTTCCAATCTGATATGATTGGCCTCAGTTACACTATTCGCCAGTCCATAAGCTATGCGTGTACCGTCGGTTAATCCACCGGTAAAGAACAGTCTTGGGCCAGGACGAACACCACTTTCCCATGCTTCCTTACGCTCGAGTGCATCATAAGGATCAGCTCCCGGCTCTCTGACAGAAGTAATTCCGTAAGACAACCAGATTTTACCAAGTTTTTCGCCAACGTTAGAACTTTGATGGGTATGCATTTCGAATAGCCCCGGCATCACTACCTTTCCTGAAGCATCAACAATTTTAGTCCCGGGTTTGTGATTCTGATGCGGCTTAATATCCCTGATCCGGTGTCCTTTAACATAGATATCCATATTTTCCTGGTAAGTACTGTCTTTTCCATTAAAGACCTTACCTGCATGGATAATATATTCCTCAGTCGGAATCTCGGCTTTCCATTTAAGGTCAATACCTATTTCCTTAACTTTACCACTGCTTACATCGATCTGCTTTAATTTATCAGTTGCGATATAAACTATGGTTTTTGAATCTCCAGTCCAGCTCAGGTTATCAGCAAGCTCATCGGTTAGTTTTCTCTCTTTACCAGAAATTTCACCGTTCATGTTTACCGGAATAATCCGTAAGATACCATCCTTGGTATAGGCCATGGTTTTTCCATCCGGCGACCAGGCCGGACCATTCTGTACACGCATTCCAAGTGGTTTATCTGAATCAGGGCTAACCAGGATTGCAGTGTCTTTTTCAAGTGATACCAGCATGAAGTTATTAAAGCCTTCCCGGAAACGGGTGGAATGAGCTTTTAATGCCATCATAGCGACGGTCTTACC
This sequence comes from uncultured Sphingobacterium sp., assembly GCA_964616525.1. GTDB lineage: Bacteria > Bacteroidota > Bacteroidia > Sphingobacteriales > Sphingobacteriaceae > Daejeonella. The sequence goes on from CAZTRY010000003.1 coordinate 18,671, forward strand.
ATCCGGTGACCAGGAAGGTTTGCTGGGTACCCAAACTGTTTTATTCGCTACTTTAATTTCTCCTGTGGCTACATCTGCAATATGAAGGATGCCATAGCCCCATTTTTTCATGTAGTTCTGGGTATAGTAGGCAATTTTTTTACCATCCGGCGACCATACAGGATATGAGGTGTCTTCTGTGATTTGTTTGGTAAGAAGGCGACTCTGATTGCTTTTTAGATCGTGCAGCCAAACATTCATGAAGCCACCACGATCAGAAATATAGGCCAGAGTATTACCATCCGGTGACCAGTCAGGTTCCAGGTCTACATATGAGTCATTAGTTAATTGGATAAGTTTACCATCAATTTCCTGGATAAAGATATCTCCTTTGGCTGCAAAAGCTATCTTCTTACCATCATCAGAGACAACCGGACTAGCAATTCCTAAAGCTTTATGTTCTTCTGTATTATCAAAATCATACTTTTTCTTTTCGTAAGGCTTACGATTAAGGGTAAAAGTAGCTTCGAAAGGAATGGTTTCAATGGCAGTTTGACCAATTATCCTTTTTCTGATATGTCCATCTGCAGTATAAATCAGTGAATTGTCATCAGCCCAGTTGATACGAAAAGGGAACAAATCTTCATCCCCTGTTGAAATTTGTTCTGTGGTACCCTTACTCAGGTCAGCCAGATAAATATAACTGGTATTTTTATCGTCAAAAAGCATTGTTTTGCCAGTGAACGCTACATAACTTAGCTTGCTGTCATCAGCATTCCAGGAAGGTGCAGCAATACGCATAGCTTCTGGAACCGCCAGCTTTTCTGTTCCGTTTTCAAGAATGTAAATACCTGACTCAGTTCTTTGTGAAACAAATGCAATTTTAGTGCCGCTGCTTGAAAATGCAGGGTTTGAATCATTTGCCTTATCGCTTGTAAGCTGCTTAAGCTCTTTGCTTGAAAGATCAATTTGCCATATATCGTAATTTCCGCTTCTGTCAGAAGAGAAAACGATTGATTTACCATCCGGCGACCAATCCGGTTCTCTGTTATCCGATATACCGGATGTTAATTGCGTCAATTCCGAGCCATCCTTGTTGATTGTCCAGATATGATAGTTGCCATTACGGTAGGAGTGAAAAACAATTTTTTCCCCATCCGGCGACCAATCCGGTTCCTGAGAATCTCCCATCTCATCGGTTACACTTTTAGCTTCCCCCCCTTCAGCAGGGATTGTCCAGATTGTGCCCTGCAGGGCAATGGCTAAGGTTGATTTATCTGGTGACAATGCAGCAGCCATGTTAGTACCTTCTGAAATGGTGACTTCAATAGCATCATTTTTACATGATATGATGACAAGGTTGAATACAATAAGACAACTCAGGAATAGGATTTTTTGTTTCATGGTATTGTTTGAATTAATAAATAGTAATGTTATGATTGATCGATCAGTAATTTATAAATATTTGAAAATCAATTTATTATGATTGTGCTTTAGCCAATACTGCCTTCATGCTTATTGGTATGCCTCCCTGCCTTTTACTTTCATCCGCAGCTTCCATAAAAACATGGATTGCCAGAGTTTCTTCTATACTGAGAGGACTGATACCGGTTTTGAAGAATTTAAGCATGTCGATGACCAGCGGACGGTGGCCTACATCATTGAAAGAACCGGCAGGCAGAATCTCATTTAAACCGTAGGCAATTCCACTGTGGGTAACCTTCCCTTTTCGGATTCCTCTGTAAGTCCCGATTCGGTCATTGTCCCAGATTCCTACTACATAATCTGTATTTTGAGTATGCCTGCGCTGTACGGTCTGGCAATCTTTTCCCATTATGGTAAACAGAATTTCAATGCCATGAATTCCATACCAGTAAAAATCAGGATGTGTTGGTTCAAGAGGACAGCCGCTGTAAGAGTCTGATCCCATAATATCACCGATCGAACCATTCCGGGCTGCCTGAGCCCCTTTTAAATACCGTGTTGGTGAAGAAGAAAAAATCGGACAATTGTATTTTTTTGCAGCGTCCATAATTTTAATAACATCCTTTAGTGAGGCAGCAAAAGGTTTATTGATGAACAGTGGTTTACCTGCTTTTATTACCTCCATTGCCTGTTCAACACGAGGATGACCATCGAATGTCATTAGCATTACTGCATCTACTTTAGATAGTAATGCCTGAATGGAATCTACCAGTTCGACATTATTTTCTTTCATTTTACCAACATAAGTTGGAATTTGTTTTATGCTGGATTCTATTTTTTTGCTGCCATAAGGATAGGCTGCAGTAACCCTGAATCCTTCGAATGAACTATCCCACAGGGGTTGTACAACATCATAACCCGGACCGGGAATGTTATTGATATGGCTAATAATCATAGTTACCTGTGAGGTATCGAGCCCGATTATTCCAATCCGGGTGATTTTTTGTGATTGATCATTTGCCAAAACCTGAAAAGGACTACTTGAGGCCAGGCCGGCTCCTGCTATTGCAAGACCAGATATGAATTCACGTCTGTCTATATTTTTCATAGCTTGTTATGAAAAGGAAAAATTGAACATATTGTGACATGAGCTCATAATTTATATGAAATTACGGGGATTGCCACAAGATTTCAGTGAGGGTAATTTCAATTTACCCTCACTGAAATGTACTCATTATGAAAGCGTATTGAGCAATTTGTCAATATCAGCCTGATTATTGTAGATTGATGGGGAAATCCTCAGTTTATTTCCGAAACGCATAGCTACATGGATTTTGGCAGCACGCAGTTTTCGCATCGTCTCGTCCGGATCTTTTGCGGTAAATACAATGATCGGACTCTCGTTTCCTTCCGGGGTAATAGTTGGGTAGCCTAATTTGGGCATTTCCTTTGCCAGACGATCGGTTAGGGTTCGAACATAGTTACGGATATTATCTACACCCAGGGCGTGAATATATTTCAGGGATGCAATGGCACAGGAAACCCCTTCATATGAAGGATAGCTAACTTCATAAATTCCCGGACCTGTAGCTGGTTTAAAATTGATTTCCGGTTTCGACGGGTCAATTTTATCTGTCCAGGGAGCATAATTATAGCTGATACCCCCATTGTGGTGAGTGGTACGTACTACAGTATCCTGAAGGTCTTTACGGACATACATAAAGCCGAATCCTTTACTTCCCATCAGCCATTTGAAGGTTGAACAGGCAGCAAGGTCGATTCCCATAGCTTTGACATCAACCGGTACAGCACCAACGCCCTGTATGAAATCGACATATAGTACCGCCCCATTGGCATGAGCAAGATCACTGATGGCCTTTACATCTTTAACCAAAAAACCATTGACATTGGATACAAGGGTAATAGCAACAAGTTTTGTGTTTTTATCAATAACCTTTTCAAAGTCTTTTACATCAAAACGCCAGTCGTTATGTTTAATAATTTTCAATTTTAAACCATCCCGCTGCTCACGCATTTTATAACTGTAAAGGCTCGCAGAATAGTGCAGGTCAGTGGTTACCACATTGCCACCTCTGAAATCCATTCCATTCAGAATATTGTTTTCAGCTTCAACAGTAGTTCTGGCAAAGGAGATCTCGTCTTTATCAGCATTGATCAATTTTGCAAAACTATCTTTGCATTCCTGCCTTGTATCTGAGTAAAGAGGCCACCAGGGCTCTCCAACCTCGTTTTTGGCCCACTCGGCATAACGATGAAGAGCAGCTGCAGTATAAATATTGATTGGGTGGGTAGAGGCATTGTCCATATAGACCTCTTGTTTAACCCGTGGAAAATCATCCCTGATTTTCGTAAAATCGGGTGCCATACCTGTGATATGGGAGGGCATTACATCCGGATCGATTGTGCTAACGTCCGACTTGAATGAACTCAGTGACCCCATGCCGAGTGTGGTTGCACCCACTCCCGCCAGGGATTTTAAAAAGGTTGATCTTTCCATTTTAGTATTTTTTTAAGAATTATTTTTTCTGAATAAGTTTAGCAAAGGATAAACCGATAAAATCGGTTTATCCTGCTTATCCTTATCCCGGTATTCCATTGATTGAAGCATCATTTTGAAGCATTTCTCAAATCTATCTTAAGACGCTTCATTATACTGCTACTTTCATTTGTATTTACAATACTATCTTCTATTAGAAGTTTTGTATTAATAACCCGGATTTTGAGTCATGTTCTTATTCACGTCAATTTCCGATTGCGGGATTGGTAACAGATACTTTCTGTTCGGATAGAATGTTCTGTTTTCGACCAGAATATAGTTTGTACCCCAGGTAACATCACCCGTAGTTTGGTTTACTGTGCCCAAACGGCTTCCATAAAACGGACCATTCATCACTGTAGGTCCAAGATCCCAGCGCTTGATATCAAAATATCTCAAACCTTCAAACGCGAGTTCAACTCTTCTTTCGCGCCGAACCAGTTCACGTGTTAATGCAGTTGCATTAATTTGTCCGGCACGGGTTCTTACTTTGTTTAAATACTCAAGTCCGATAACCAGATTCTGACCACTTTCTAAAGCTGCTTCAGCATATGTAAGGTACATCTCAGCTAATCTGATTACCATAATAGGTGCATCGAAATTCTGACGTTCAGCATTCTGAATTCCAGGATCCAGATACTTTTTAGACATCTGAGCCGCTTTTGAACCATCATTCAGATAATAATCAGGATTTGAACTTCCACCAAATTGAGGGTCCAATGCAGTATATATTCTGCCAAACCAATTGGAACCAGGATAAGCAATAGACATTGCCAGTCTTGGATCGCGGTTTGCAAAGGGCTTATTGGGGTCATAAGCCGGATCATCAGAAATTTTCAATCCTTTTATTGTTTCATATTCGTCAACGATACTTCTTGAAACGGCATTTTCAGAATATCCGCCTTTCCATGCCGGAAGTCTCTGCCATGGAATTGAAGTGGCATAATCATTTTGAATATGCTGAATCTCAGCGATTGCTTCCTTATTATTTGCTTTATTCTGACGATAGAATAATTGTTCATAATTTGGATATAGCTCATAAACACCCATATCGATCACAGCTTTTGATGAAGCCATAGCATCAGCATATTTGCCCAAATAAAGTTCCAGTCTGGCTTTTAATGCCAATGCAGAACCTCTGGTAACATGACCTTTTGCCGTGATGTTATTTTGTACAGGAAGAATCTTGCTGATCTTATCGAGCTCGTCAAGAATGAATGTATGAATTTGCGCAACAGGAGTACGGGAAGGTAATTCTGTTGAAGGGGTAGTTTTTGTGATCAGAGGCATATCACCAAAGAACATAGCTTTCAGGAAATAATCGTATGCCCTTAAAAAGCGGACTTCAGATTTTAATTTTTCCTTCAGTGCTGCATCAATAGTCATCCCTTCAATATTTTCGAGGAAGGAATTATATTTTCTGATTTGTGTATAACTAAATACCCTTCCGCCATTTCCAATGGTAACATTTTGTGGATTTACTGTTCCGTTCCCTACCTGTTGATAGCCAGTTACAGCCATCCAGCTATAGTCGTTGTCGGTCATAGCATCCCGCATCACCACATCCATCCCATTTTCCCATCCCCGATATGCGCCCGCAAGAGCCATATTAATATCACTTTCTGTTTTCCAAAAAGTGGCCCCACTTAATTGATCATTAGGTACGGCATCCAGAAATTTTTCAGTACAGGAAGACATTCCCAAACTGATAAATAACATTGAAAATATATATCTAAACTTTTTCATTTGTTTATTTTTTAGCTATTTAAAAATGTGTTTCTATTGATCAGAAGTTTACATTAAGACCAACTGTGTAGAATTTTACCTGAGGGTAACTCCAACCGGCAGCACCTCCGAATACGTGTCCGTGGAAAGCAGTATTATTTGCTTCCGGATCATATCCGTCAGGGAATTTGGTGAATGTTAACAGGTTTTCACCACTCAGATAGACTCTTGCCCGCGACATAAATGCCTTCTTCGTTAATGAGGATGGTAAAGTATATCCAATCTGGATATTTTTCATTCTCAGGTAAGATGCATCATGTATTGAAAATCCACTTGCAACAACATTTTTTCCTCCGGCTCCGCCTTCCAGTTGTGTTTTAGGGAAATATCCTTCTTTTACAACCACTCCATTTTGTACGATCATTCGGTCAAGGTGCATGCTCAACGCTTTACCGTTTCGCATAAATGGCATATAGCCGCGAACCCTGAGGTATCTTGAAACATCTTCAGCACCATGGAAGAAAGTTGAGAAATCAAATCCTTTATATCTGAATCCAAGGTTCATTCCGTAGGTGAATTTGGGAACAGTATTTCCAAGTACCACCCGGTCGCTACCATCAATTTTGCCATCTCCGTTCTGATCCTTGAATTTAAGATCGCCTGCACCCACATTAGGATTGTGAACAGCTCCTGTTTTTGCCTCCGCATCGCTCATAAAATAACCTATCCACTCATACCCGATATAGGAATTCCATGGTGTACCTTTTTCCCTCACAATAGCACCACCTTCGCCCGCAACATCGAAAATATCCCTGCTGAAATATTTTTCCACATTGTTTTTATTATATGAACCATTCAGGGAAACATCAAACTGGAATTCACCTTTCATTTTTGAATAACGCATTTCAGTTTCTATTCCCTTATTGCTCATTGCACCGTAATTTACAGTAGGAGCAGGCAGACCGAATGTTCCTGATACTGGTATAATAGTCAGGATATCATCTGTGTATCTATCATAAGCGTCAATACTTAGCGAAATCCTGTTCTTCAACAGTTTCACGTCCACACCAATATTTTTCTCAGTAGTAGTTTCCCAGGTAATATCAGGATTGTTTGCCGTAGTCTGAGCAGCACCTGTTGCACTGGCACCTCCAAAGGCATAATTCTGACCTAAAGTAATTAATGGCAGGTACATGAAATCAGCAATCCTGTGGTTACCCAATTGTCCCCATGATGCTCTTAATTTTAAGAAATTAAGCCAGTTAACATCTTTCATAAAGCTCTCGTCGCTCATCACCCAACCAGCAGAGAATGAAGGGAACCAGCCCCAGCGATTTCCTCTTGCAAATTTTGAAGAACCGTCTCTTCGAATATTAGCTTCGAACATATATTTGCCATCATAATCGTAATTAACCCTCGCAAAATATGATCCTAATGTTGCTTTTCTATTTGTACCTGAATTTAAAAGACCTGCTGTGCTACCTGCACTGATGGCAGTCAGATCATTGGACGGAAACCCTAAGCGATAGGCCATAGTAGAATACATATCCTCAGTTCTGGTTGATGCACCGGCGAGGCCTTTTATTCCATGTTTCCCAAACCTGTTATCATAAGAAAACAGGGATTCCATATCCAGGATCCCAAACCTGTCTACAATTTCCTGATTTGAAGACGGGCCTGAAACCTGTCCGCCACCATAAGTAAACTGGGAAATGTGGTTAGTAGTTTCCCTGAAAGTGTAATCTACACTCGCCCTGTTTCTCCAGGAAAGTCCTTTAATTATTTTGGCATCCGAAAAAATAGTACCCACCAATTGATTGCCTTTGATCGATCTTAAGTTTCCCTGATCAATCCATGCTGCAAAATTTCCGAGTGGATATTCCCCCGACCATGAACCGTCGGCTAATTTAAGCTTTTGAGTAGGAGGGATGTGAGTCACAGAATTGTAGAACTGCTGCAAATCACCACCACGGGTAAGTTCAGGGCCGGTTAATGGCAGCGTATTTACTGCACGATTTAATGCTGTATTTATACCGACATTAAGCCATTTATTGATTTTATTGTCAACATTGAAGCGGAAGTTTAACTGTTCTGCGTCAACAGACTTTATTACTCCCTTTTGCTCATTGTAGGCCATGGAGATATTATATCTTGTAGCTTCCGTTCCACCTGAAAAATCAAGACCATGGTACTGTGAACCACCTGATCCAGAATACAAAACACTCATCCAGTTAGTACTTGGAAAGTTAGGATCATTTCCCGCTCTGTATTTTGCAATGGCATCAGTTGTAAAGGTTGGAGATAATCCTGCATTTGCTCTGGCTTCATTATGAAGTTCTGCATAATCTGCAGATCCAAGAAAATCAGGAACGGCGGTTGGATCCTGCTTACCAAAATAGGTATTGTATCTGATCTGAATCGGACCTTCTTTACCTCGCTTTGTTGAAACAAGAATTACACCGTTTGCTGCTCTTGTTCCATAGATTGAAGCAGAGGCCGCATCTTTCAGAACACTGATACTTTCAATATCGAAAGGGTTGATATTGTCCATAGAAGACTCTAATCCATCCACAATTACCAGTGGCTGTGAATCGCCCATACTTCCCTGTCCTCTGATCAATACATTCATTCCTTCAGCTCCCGGCTGTCCCGAATTGGTATGAATAAATACTCCTGAAACCTGACCTTCGAGCATTGAAGCGACGTTGGTTGCCGGACGGGATGACATGGCTTTCTCAACATCAACAGTAGAAACTGAACCTGTTAAATTGGCTAAATTAGATGTGCCGTATCCGATTACAACTACTTCATTAAGTGCGGTATTAGCTGCTTCCAGAGTGACATTGATCGCAGTACGGCTGCTTACTGCAACCTCTTTGGTTACATAACCAATATAAGTAAACACTAAAATAGAGTTATCTTCAGGTACAGTAATGGTATAGTTACCATTAATGTCGGTTGTTGTTCCTGAATTGGTTCCTTTTACTCTTACACTTACTCCCGGGAGTGTTTCACCCGAAGCATCTGTTATTTTACCTTTGACTTCTTTTGGTGGAACCTCTTTAAAGATTGGAATTTCAGCATTTGGAGTAAAGAGTTCTTTTTTTGACAGAATTATAGTTTTATCAACAATTGAATAATTTACCGGCTGATTATAGAAGCAAATTTTCAGTACTTCATCAATTGAGGCTTGTTTTACATCAATATCAACCGCCTTTACCTGTTTTATCCATTCCTGATTGTAAAAAAACAAGTATCCGGTTTGTTTTTTTATCTCTTTCAAAACCTGCTCAACAGGGGCATTTTGCCTGGATATTGTGATTTTTTGGGCAAACCCTGATGCACTTACCTGTAAACAGGCGATTAATACTATGGCAGCAGTTAGTTTCATCTTCAGGATAATTTGCCTAATTAATTTGGCTCGATTGATTTCTGATACTAGAACCGGAAAAAAGCCCGGATCAATAAATTTTATTACTCGAATTAAATGAGAATAACTGAACCTGCTCAGTTTACTGAAAGGTTCTTTTTTGCAAAAAGCAGTAATTTGCATAACTTTACATGATTTAGGGTGAATAGAATATTACTTAAGAGTGAGTTTTTGGCCCCTTTATTTTATCTCCGGGAACGCTGCAACGTTTCCGGATTTTTATTGGGCCTATTTTGGAAGTAGATTTATGGGTCCATAGGCTATGTTTTTAAGGTAAAACAATAATTTTTTTCTCTTCAATTTTAAATTTTACTCCACTTAGTTCAAGCATCTTTAAAACCTGTGAAAGTTTTGAATCTCTGGAGATATAACCCCCAAAATGCTTTTCAGGTACCGCACCTTTGTATTCGATTGAAACATCATACCATCTGCTGATTTGATTCATCACCGTACGGATATCTGAATCGTTGAATTGAAATAAACCATTTTTCCAGGCTATATTCTGTTCTACATCCGCAATACTCTTGCTAAGCTTTGCACCTTCATTTGAAACCACTTGTTCGCCAGGTTTAAGAACAATGTTGCTATTGAGATTACTTACATTCACAGAACCTTCTACCAGAGTAGCGGAGCTATAGTTTTCATCAGAATATGCCATCACATTAAACTGGGTTCCGGTTACAACCACATTCATATCATTAGTCTTTACAATGAATGGTTTAGAAGCATTTTTGGCAACATCAAAATAGGCTTCACCAATCAGTTCAACATTTCGTTCCTTACCATTGAATATTGCAGGAAAACGAAGAGAGGAAACTGAGTTTAGCCAGACTTTGGATCCATCCGGTAATATAATCTGATACTTCCCCCCTTTAGGCGTTTCGATTGTATTGAAAAGAGCAGTTTCAGAGCCATTATCTGCCATTTCAGGCATATCATAGATAATTGATCCGTCAGCCGCTTTGCTGATATTGATTCCGCCCTGGCTGGCAATAGTCCCATTAACTGCATCGTCAAGTACAATTTTGGTTCCATCTGCCAGTGTTAAAACAGCTTTGTTTCCACCAGGATTTTTATCGTAAACCCTTGGCCCGGCTTCTTTCAGAACTAATTTTGTTTCTCTGGTATTAAAAAAATTGCTTCCAACGCTGATCGTGATTAAAACTGCGGCCGCAATTGAAGTCCCCCAAAGTATAATTCGTGAGATCCTGCTTTTGTTCTCAATGCCACTCATTTCACTGATTTCAAACCACATCTGAATCTTTTCAGCGGTGAAATCGTCCTGATCCTGATTTTCTGGTAATGATTGTCTGGATGACTCTGATAGATACCACCGCTCCACTAAGGCTTTTTCCTCAGCGGTACAAATGCCTTGATTATATTTTTCTAGGAGCTGTTTGGCTTCCGGTCCGGTCATAACTATGCTTTAATTTATGTTAAGACAATCTGAAGGGCCTCAGGTAGTAGAAAAAAAAGAAAATAAATTTCAGGCCCTCCGGAAGGTATTTAATCACTGAGGTATTAGAGGAGGCAAAAATAGGTTATAAGGATGAGGATAAAGATATTTAACCTCAAGCGGAGAATTTTAATGGCATTATTAATCTGCTTTTTAACAGTTTTGTCGGAAATCTGGAGTTCCTCGGCGATTTCTTTGTGAGTGCGGAATTTTTTACGGCTAAGTTCAAAGATTTCCCGCATTTTACATGGCAGATTCTGAATCTCTCTTTCAATTGCAATTGACAGATCTTTAGCACTTAATTGCTCAAGAATCGAATTCTGATGATGGTTCGCAAAGTTGCTCAGGGAAGACAAATAGTTATTCTTAACCCTGTCATGTCTGATCAGGTTAATTACTTTATTTCTTGCAGAAACATAGAGGTAAGCAGAAATATTAGTTTCGGATTCTATTTGCTCTACATTTAACCAGAGGTTGGTAAAAAGTTCCTGTACAAGATCCTTCGTTTCATCTTTATCGCCCGTCATTTTGAGTACATGATGAAACATAAGCCCCCAGTATCGCTCATAAATTTCAGCGAAAGCCAATTGATCACCCGATTTGATATAACCGAGTAATTGATTGTCAGAAAGGCTATTATAAACACTCATTTTCAGGCAACATCTATACGAATATATTAATTCTACCTTAAATTATCAATATGGAAATTTATATTAGGGTCTGCCTCTCTTCCTTTAAGCTCTTCCTGGAATCAATCCAAATATAAAAAGCAGGCTGCCTTACTCAGGAGCCTGCTTCAATGAAATATCTCCCGGATTGGATTTCCGGGTGGGACTGATTTATTTTATTGCTTCATTGACTGGCTTACCAATATTTCCATTCGGTTCCTGAATACGCAGAATTCCACTGATTGTAGGAGCGATATCAGTCATATTGTATGAATTATTCGATTTTCCCTGTTTAATACCCCATCCCATGAAAACCATTGGAATATGAATGTCCGCGGGGTTCATAGTCCCATGAGTTGCACCTGTAGACCTTGGCGATGAGCCGGAATACCAGGCTGGTTCAAGTATAATTTGTAAAACTCCGCTACGTTCAGGATGGTATCCGTTCAGGACCTTTTCCATATATCTCTCAGGGATTGTAGCATTCCGGGCATTTGGAATGTCAACTACGAATGCAACCCCATTTTGTTTTTTCAGAAACTCAATAGTACTCCTTTTAATAGCCTCTTCATTTAATTTATTTGCATCTATTAGGGCATTATTGAAGCTAACCGCATAATTACTGAAGTTTAGAGCAATATTTTTAACTTTAAATTCAGCTTCGAGCCTGTTGTTTAATTCCTTTAACACCGAAGAGCCGGTGAATACTCCGGCATTGATTTTATTATCATTTAAAAAGCCAGCATTATGCTGAACGGCATGATCGGCTGTAAGAAAAACAGTGTAATTTCCTTTTCCGACCTTGGTATCGAGATAACTAAAGAACGTAGCCAGATCGCGGTCAAGTCGCAGGTAGGTATCTTCAACTTCAACAGAATTCGGGCCAAACTGATGCCCGACATAATCCGGAGAAGAAACACTTACTGCAAGGAAATCGGTGATAGCATCTGCTCCCAGGGCTTCATTGTCAACAGCGGCTTTTGCCAGGTCCAGAGTCAGTGAACTTCCATAAGGAGTGCTGGTTAATAGGCCTAATCCCCGGTTCAGCATTTCTGAAGTTTTTACAGGAAATGTTGGGCTGGCCATTCCCGGAAATTTACCCTCGTAAGGAACGTCATCTTTTGAACTCTGAACATAAGTTTCAATAGGATATAAAGTATTCCAGTCCTGTTTTAAATATTTCTCAGGATATTTTTGTTCGTTGAACTTACTAACCCAATCTGGAAGCTGTTTCATATAATATGTACTGGTAATCCAGTTCCCCGAACCTCCGTCGTACCAATAAGCTGCATTTGCGGTATGTCCGCCCGGAAGTATAGAACCGCGGTCTTTTGATGCAACGGCAATAACTTTTGATCTGAAATTTGTAGCAAGTCTGAGTTCATCAGTCATGCTTGTTACCAGTAAATTTCTTGGAGACATCTTACCCGCTGATTCTGAATTACTTCCTACAGTAGTCACTGTGGAATCAGCCGAACAATACATATTTTGCCCGGTGGCCTGAATAGTCCAGTCATTCCCAGTTATACCATGGATTGCAGGAACAGATCCGGTATATACGGTTGCATGCCCAATTCCGGTAACACTTGGAACATAATTAATGTATGCGTTTTCACAGGAAAATCCTTCATTTAGCATTCGCTTAAATCCTCCGTTTCCATAACGCTCGTAGAAACGGTATAAATAATCCCATCTCATCTGATCTACCATAATTCCTACAACCAATTTAGGGCGTGGAAGGTTGGTGTTTTTAGCTGGTATTTGGGTTTTAGTTTGTTGTGCATTTGTAGCAAGAGATGTAATCACCAGAATGGTAAAAAGCAGAAATTTTATTTTCATTGGATTAAGGATAAATGAATGATTTGGTTTTTGCGTTTGATATAGAGGTTTTTGTTTGATTTCTATCAATGTGCAGCTAGATTTTCTAGGTTAGCCTTTGAATATCAAATATCGGTTTATTAAATAAATCCATTTGTAAAAATATACAATAGGTTAAATGAAATATCCGAATTATCAACAGGATGTATCAGGATAGAAGGAATCAGATGATAAAATAAATTATTTCAGGATGGCGGTGCTTTCTTTTTTCACCTGCACCTTATCCATGATGACATTTCCAATGTAAGTAGCTCCAGTTTCAACCTGCAGGGAATTTGTATGAAGTTCGCCAAGAATATTACCTGAGCTTTTTATGTCAATAGAATCTGCTGTAACACTTCCGTTAACCGTACCGAAAACTACAATTTCCCGCGCTTTAATATTCCCCTCGATTATTCCATTCTCGCCAATTATTAATCCTTCGCTAATAATCAAATCACCTTTTATATGCCCATCAATTCTCAAAAAAACGTCTGACTCTATCCTGCCATGGACCACACAACCTTTGCTGATTAGGGTCGGGGCAGAAGTGCTTTGTCCGTTCTTAGAACTTGCCATTTGTTTAATTTATGCTTAAGAAGCTCTTCGGATTGACAGGTTTGCCATTCTTCCTGACTTCGTAATGGAGATGATTTCCGGTAGAATGTCCGGTTGATCCGACATGGCCGACAACTTGACCTGTATTTACGTTTTGTCCTACTTTAACATTAATCTTCGAAAGATGGCCGTAAAGCGTTTCAAGATTGTTTTTATGCCTGATCTTTACACATTGGCCATATCCCTGAAACCAGCCTGCAATCACCACTTTTCCGTCTGCCGTACTCTTTACTGCGTCACCCCTGCGTCCTTTAAAATCTATACCCGGATGAAACTCAACCCTGCCTCTGCGGATTGGATCACCACGATAGCCAAAGGTGGAATTTATGACATAATTGGCCGGATATCCCATGGGTGTGAAAGCCACACCAAGCAAAAAATCTTCAAGACGCTCATCATAAAGTGCATAAGTTTCTTCTGTACTAAGTTCAGCTGAAGTCTCATTGTTACCGCCGATTTCGTCTACTTTAAATCCCTTTATTCCCCTTTTAATGAGGTATTGATTGATTTTTTTCAGCTTGTTTTCGATGTTCTGTATATAATTCCTTGCCTGAGTACTATCTGTAGGAGCTGGAATCTGTTTTTTTAAATGCGCGATTTCTTTATGGTAGGCAATTCGTTCCTTTTCAATTTTACTAAGTTCAAGTGAAAGGAAAATGATGGTACAGGTTAAAATAAAGATTGTTATGCCAATTGTAAGGGCATAGTGTTTTAAGCGGTTAATGTGTTTTGTTTTGACACGAAGAGATTTTGTCTCGCCCTTGTTTGCGCCTACGATCAAAACAGTGCTGAAATCTGATTTCGAAAATATCATTTATCTCATTATTATAGGAACAGACGCGATTTTTTCTGTAACCAATTGCAAAGCGATGATACAGCATTTTATTGTTTTTTTAAAACATTTTATCAATTTAATTGTATGTTTATTCTAATTCAATAAAATTATCCTAATTTAGATTCCATTTGTTTGTTTCGTATTTTCGTAGTACGAACAAATTTTTTATCTCAGGAAAATATTTTTCTTGATAATGGCTTGTTTGAAATTAAAATTAACACATATATAAACTCTAACTTAAATAACAGAATGTTTGCAATTCAGTCATTTTCCAGCTTAATAGAAAATAGTAACGCCAACCTTAGTAATACCTCTAAAGACTTATTGAATGGTTTGAAAATCTTTCATGAGAATCAGTGGTATATCTGTGGTAACTTAGCTATGAGTGAGGGGCAATTGCCACATAAGTTCATTAATTCGGCTCCAACAGATCTTGATTATCAGTTACTTGTTAAAGCAGCATTGCTTCTGGTATCTGATTCCGTTGAGCAGCCGTTAACAATAACAACAGGTTTTCCGTATTCTACCTACAGAATATACAAGGATATGGCAACCGAATTTCTGAGGAAGACGCATATCATTGAGTTTGATGCATCCACCTACAGCAATAGCGGAAAAAGATCTGTTATTCTGGATGTTCAGAATGTTGAAGTTATACCTGAGATTGTGGGTTGTACCATTGCATTGAGAAAAGGTGAATATCAGGCTGAAGGTAATTTCTTTGTGTTAAGCTGCGGATTCGGAACCTTTGAATCTGTTCTGAGCATGGAATCAGGTATTGTTGAGCAGACTATGGTCAGCACGCATGGATTGAAATATGCGGTAAACATGATGATGAGTGAGCTTGAGAAGAGCCATTATCTCGGTTTCAGAAATGCACATCTGATGGATGAAGCATTCCAGAAGGGTTATATCATTCTGAACAGAAAGAATGTTGATTTGAGAGAGATTAGAAGAAATGTTCTAAGATCTTATTATAATGAAGTAATTTCACCAAATCTGAGAAATGTAATCACGGATGCAAACCTCATGAAATCCAACAAGGTTTATCTTTGTGGAGGTGCTATGTTGTACCAGGATTTGGTTGAGTGCTTTAAGAATGAATTTGGGGAAATTGCTCAACTGGAGTTTGTAACCGATCCGGCCAGCCTTGCAAGTAAGGGTTACACACTTAATTCACTTCGTGTTTCAGGGGGTAAAAAGCAATCTTCAGTTGGATTGGATATTGGTAATGCAACAACTGTTGTAACTAGATTGACAGAATGATCGGCAGGGCTGTAAATTTTATTAAGAAATATCTCAATAAAAAGGACCGCCAGAAGGAGATTGTTGCAGACTTTCACACTACGATAATCAGGGTTGATGATAATTTTATTTCATCAAGTTCTATAATCCTTGATGAAAGACTGATTGGAAACATCTACTCGCTGAAGGAAGTCAACGTAGCCCAGAATGCAGAAATATCAGGCAATATCACTTCCAGGTCCTGTAATATTAATGGGAAAGTAATCGGTGACATTATATCTACCGAGGCTGCTCTTATTAAAAGTTCGGCAACAATTTGCGGGAATATCCGGGCAAAATCTATTTGTGTAGAGCCCGGATGTATTATTAATGGAACAATACGGATTGAAGGGAATATTGATGAGCGTGATCTCATTGAGAAGGTGGAGAACCGCCTGCCTCCAAAAGTCCAGAAAGAGATTATTGCCATGCCAATGCCTTATTTGATTTCTGATCCCATTGAACTTGATAAAGAACCTGTTACTAAACCTATTAGTCAGCCTGACAGGCCATCCGAAATCAATAAGAGGGCTCAGGTACCGGTGTCGAAAGCTAAGCCTGTTGTTCCGGTTGCAGAACCTGAGGAGGCTCACAAGACAAATACAAATAGTTGGTATTAATCAAATAAGCCTGCTTCTATTGTGACACTCAGATTATAAGAGAAGCCATAAATGAAATCTAAACTCTTAATTTTGCAGGACATTTCCGGTACATAATGACCGGGGATATCCTGCATAATTATGGAATATTCCTCTGCTTCAGCTTCAAACCTATCCATCCCGTTTTCAGTTCTTGATCTTGTTCCGGTTCTTTCGGGAAAAATGCCATCCGACTCATTTAAGAACAGTCTGGATCTGGCCAGAAATTGCGAACAATTCGGATACTCCCGGTATTGGATGGCAGAGCATCACAATATGGAGGGGATTGCAAGTTCCGCTACCGCCATTTTGATTTCACATATAGCAGCCGGTACGAATTCCATTCGGGTTGGCTCCGGCGGAATTATGTTGCCAAATCATGCTCCATTGATTGTCGCGGAGCAGTTTGGAACGCTTGAGTCTTTATTTCCCGGAAGAATAGATCTCGGGCTTGGTCGCGCCCCGGGTACAGATCAGTTAACAGCTTCGGCATTACGCAGGAATCTTGAAGGTGCCGGAAAAGATTTTGCCAAAAGTCTGATGGAATTGAGGACATATTTGTCATCAGATAATTCAGATTCAGCTGTAAGAGCAATCCCGGGCGAAGGTTTGGATATTCCAATCTGGCTATTGGGTTCCAGTACCTATAGCGCTCAGTTAGCCGGAATTTTAGGTTTACCATTCGCATTTGCAAGTCATTTTGCCCCTGCTCAGTTATTTTCTGCACTTCAGGTTTATCGTGAGAGCTTCAGGCCATCTGAAACTCTGAAAGAGCCCTACTCAATGGCATGTGTAAATGTTGTTGCTGCCGATACCGACAAGGAAGCCGAATTTCAGGCTACATCTTTATTTACTACATTTTTGAATGTAATTAAAGGCAAACGGACAAAACTACAGCCACCAGTCGATCCGATGGATATGGTCTGGAATGAAGCAGAGCGTTATGCAGTGATGCAAATGCTGAAATATACTTTTATTGGCTCAGGCACTAAGGTTGGACTGGCATTGTCTGAATTCGTTTTTAATACGGGCGTGAATGAGATTATGATTAATTCTCATATTTTTGATCAGAATGCAAGGGTTCACTCCTATGAGATTATTTCAAAATATGCCTTGGGGAGAACCAATTAAACATTCGTTCATGGCAGACTGAATCTGTAATACCTGAATTTCAAAATTATGTCTACTCTTTCTACCTACAAAGCAGCATCGGCTGTTGCATTAATTGCCGAAAAGCATTTTGCAGATCATCTGCATGAAGCTGTGCAAAGAGGTGAATCAGATCTGGCGGCAGCACCCTCTGCAAGTCAGATTGAAATCATGCTCGATACAGCATTCTGGGCTAGCTTAAGGAGGGAGGAGGGGAATTCTCCAAAAATTTCCATTGCTTTTCTTTCTCCGGCACAGGCTGGTTCTGCACTTCAGTTTGAGCAAAAACTTGAATTCAGCAGCAAAGTCCTAACCAAGCTGGGTCCTGGAGTTGAGCGTCCGGGAGTCCATTTAGGGGTATGGTATGATGAAAGTGGCCTGTATGTCTGGGGTACCTCCAATAAAATTCCGAATTGCTGTTTTGTGCTGGATGTTTCTGAGCCCGGTCTATTGGTTATCAAACACAGAAGAATGCATGGCTTCGGGAAATTTACCAATATAATGGTCCTTCGCGGAGATCAAATCAAGGTAGTGGATGAGAGCAGTGCAAATTTACCTGATTGTCCGATATTACTCACTTCATTACTTGGATTTGCTTCAGATTCTGATGATAATTCTGTCAATGTGTTGATCCAGCTTGCCACTTCCATGCGTGCACACAGGCATGGTGGCATCTTACTGGTCGTTCCCTCAGGTTCAGATGCCTGGCGTGAATCTATATTAAAACCTGTTAAGTATGCTGTTTCTCCGGCTTTTACCGGACTTACGGATCTAATGAACGAGGAACAGAGTAAATGGACATCAAGTGTATGGCTTGGTGAACTTAGCAGGGAGATTGAAAGTATTGCCGGACTTACCGCTATTGACGGTGCAACAGTAATTACTGATCATTATGAGGTGCTGGCATTTGGTGCTAAGATTGGCAGGATTGATGGTAGCCCGAGAGTAGAGCGGGTACTCTTATCTGAACCTGTGGTTGGCGGGGAAGGAAAAATCGTAAATCCGGCGAGCAGCGGAGGTACAAGACATATCTCTGCAGCACAATTCGTTCATGACCAGCGTGATTCAGTTGCACTTGTTGCTTCGCAGGATGGTCATTTTACCATTTTTACCTGGTCACCATGTGAGAATCTGGTGCATGC
>CAZTRY010000003.1:37533-40098 GCA_964616525.1 uncultured Sphingobacterium sp.
AATAATATTAAGTGCATCCAGATCTTTCGAATCATTAAAAACCGGTACAAGTACTGAATGATTTAATATCAGAAAGTTAGCATAGCTGGCCGGCAGGCGTAATCCATCGAAATCAAGGCGTGCCGGCATAGGCAAACTGACTATTTTTGGTGATTTTCCATCTTCCAGTTTCGCATTCTGAAGCCGTTTCAGATTATCCTGCAATGCTTTGTAATTGCTGTCCTTAGGATCTGATTCTACCACAGTGATGATTGTATCTTCATTCACAAAGCGGCAGAGGTCATCAATATGACCATGTGTATCATCTCCAAAAATCCCATCTCCAAGCCAGATCACATTGTTCACTCCAAGGTACTCCCTAAATACTGCTTCATAATCGGCACGGCTAAATCCGGGGTTTCTTACCTGGATATCCGGATGTAACAGACACTCTTCCGAAGTAAGCAGACTTCCTTTCCCGTTCACATCAATGGCACCACCTTCAAGAATGACTGGTTTACCATTGCGAAAAACAGGTATATGTGGAATTTTAAGATGATTCGCGACAGTTGTGGGGACTTGCCTGTCGAGATTATAGTTCCTGTATTTTGCCCATCCGTTGAAATGGAAATTTAAAGCTTCCCTTTTATCACCATTTTTAACGATGATCGGGCCGGAATCACGCATCCAGCTACGGTTGGTTTTTTGAAAAATAAAGTTTAGCTTTTCAAGATTTACATGAGCTTTCTCGAGCATTTCGAAGACTTTGGTCTTCTGTTTTTCATCTCGGACCAGGAGAAAGACTTCTTCATATTCAGCTATTTTTTTGATGAATTCAACAAAATCCCATTGAACTGCTGCAAATTTTCCGGGCCAGTCTTTACCATTATGAGGAAAGCAAAGTAATATGCCCTGCTGTTTTTCCCATTCTGCAGGAAATCTTCTACCTGTACCCATATTAATCTATAGCTCTTTTTGTGATGTCGCCAAAGGCATCAATTCGTCTGTCTCTGAAGAATGGCCAGTTCTGACGTACATTTTCCTGTAGTTCAAGGTCAACTTCTGCTATAAGAATCTCTTCCTGATCGTGAGAGGCCTGGGCAAGAATTTCTCCCTGCGGACCGGCTATGAATGATGAACCCCAGAATTGAATACCCGCAGTATCAGGTAAATATTTCTCCAGTCCAATACGATTTGCCGCGGCAACATATACTCCATTTGCAACAGCATGTCCTTTCATTACATTCATCCAGGCTCCATGTTGTTTTTCACCATACTGCTCCTTTTCGAGCGGATGCCAGCCAATAGCAGTTGGATAAAACAATACTTCAGCACCCTGTAATGCGGTTAATCTTGCAGCTTCAGGATACCATTGATCCCAGCAAATCAGGGTACCGATTTTACCTTTTTTTGTAGGGAAAGTTTTAAAACCGATATCTCCCGGAGTAAAGTAAAATTTTTCATAAAAATGAGGGTCATCCGGAATATGCATCTTTCGATACAATCCGGCCTCTGAACCGTCAGTATCAATGATATAGGCACTGTTATGATAGATACCTGCCATCCTTTTCTCGAAGAAAGGGACGATAATTACTACCCCAAGTTCCTTGGCTAATGTACTGAAAGCAATAAAAGAAGTGCTGTAAAGTGGTTCTGCAAGCGAAAAATTTTCTGTGTCTTCAGATTGGCAGAAATAATGACTGCTGTATAGTTCTGGCAATGAGATTACTTCAGCTCCCTGTTTTGCAGCCTCACGAACCCAGCTCAGACATTTTTTTAAATTATTTTCTGCGATATCATTCAGATTAAGCTGAAGGACAGCGATTTTATAGGTGCTTTTTGACATACGCAAACTTATAGGGGCCTTAAAGCTGCAAAATTAATGAATTTATTTAATAAGGCAGACAGGGTTTAGTAGGCAGACAGGGTTCTAAACCCTGTCTGCCTTAGAATGAACCGGCATTGGAAAATTAAAACAGAAAATTATTTAAATGTTAGTCCAAGTCCCAAACGTATGGTGCCCATATCAAAGCTCTGGGAAATCTGAAAATTGGTTGGGAAGTCTATTTTCTGATAATTATATCCTGTCTGAATTCCAAGGTTAAGACCTGCATTTACCGGCAGGGAGTACTAAAGTCCTGCGCCGGCTGTCATTCCTTTATTTAAATTATTAAAAAGCTTAACCGCATAGCCTCCATATGCATCCAGTTTGAGTCCGCTGAGATTAGGGACCAGGTAATAAGAGGCATTCAATGTGATGGGAAGCGTATTGTAATTGCCTCCGCCTGATTTCCGATAATTATCAGTACCAATGGCAAATCCAATTCCAAAATTCTCATTCAGGAGTTTTGTAATTCCGGTACGTGTTCTGAATCCATTTAGTGTTGGGCTACCTGCCAGTGAGGTGCTGCCATGGATAAGGGCACTTATTTCAGTGTAATTTATCAAACGTCTTTGCTGAGATATGGCACTATTGCTAAATAATATTAGGGCAGCAAATAAAAACAGGTTTCGCAGAGAAAATGATTTTATATTCATGATTTCAGTTTCAGATCAATTTATTTATCCAGCTAATATAATCAGATA
>CAZTRY010000003.1:40198-59730 GCA_964616525.1 uncultured Sphingobacterium sp.
AACCTTCAGTGCCCATCAATCTGTAAATATTGGCGACCTTGCTATAACGCCTTTTCCAAAATTTCATGACGCTTCTGAGCCACATAGTTTTACCGTTAAGTGTAATGATTTTACTGTTGGTGTATTCACTGATATTGGTTTTCCTTGTGAGCATGTTATCCGCTACTTTAGCCAGTGCCATGCCGCATTTCTTGAAGCTAATTATGATGAAGATTTACTTGAAAATGGGAGATACCCCTATCATTTAAAAGCCCGAATCCGAGGAGAAAATGGCCATCTTTCCAATAAACAGGCTTTTGAACTTTTTGCCGGCAATGGAACACATATGAGTCATCTCCTGTTATCACACCTCTCAAGGGATAATAACGATCCAGGATTAGTGATGGAATTATTTGGTAAAGCAAATTGCAATACTAAAATTACAGTGGCATCCCGGGATCAGGAGTCTGAAATCTATAGTGTCGGAGAAATTAATCAACCGAAAGCTAAGTATATTCAATATGATTTATTCTAATTCATGGAAAATTTAACTATCAAAACTCTTTTTGATTGTATAACTTAGTTAATAATATACAGTACTGCTATGCTGATAATCATCTTAAATGTCATTTTCTGTCTTTCCTTCCTCGTCTTTGCCTGGTTTAATGTGAATGACAATGATTCCTGGCTTTGGGTTCCAATTTATCTCGCGGCTTCTGTTTTTTGCGGACTTGCAGGTTTTGGAATGTTTTTCCCGCTGCTTTATTTGTTAATGATCGGGTTTTACCTTATTTATGCTCTGATTTTATTTTTCGGCAAGGATGGGGTGAGGGATTGGATTGTGAAATATAAAAGTCCAAGCATCACAGAAAGTATGCAGGCAACCAAGCCCTATATTGAAAAGACCAGAGAGTTTTTTGGCCTGCTGATTATTTCAGCTGCACTTGCTTTAAATTATTTTATATCGGGCGGAATTTGAGACAATTTTCAAAGGTTCTAAATTCGATGTATATACTTCATAATTTAGTTATTTATTGATATTTTTCACAATATTTAGTCCTTCTGACCAGAAAAAATTCAATTTCTTTAGACATGTTCGATTACGATGCAGAAAGATTACGGGCACTCATTACAGAAGTAAGCCGTTCAAACCTTAGTCAGGATACCTGGAACTGGTTAAGCGGAAATTTATCATCTGATGATTCCAGGCAGATCAATACGGCATTTGCTTTAATGCCCAGAAAAACCGGGAAATCCATCATTCAAATCAGCCAGGATTTAATCAGTAAAATTGATCATGTCAGGCCCGGATTTACAGTAGAAAACTGGACCAGTGATAGACTTGGCAGGCTATGCTTGTTGTTACATCTTGATCCATCAGATCAGGAAAAATATATTAAAACGATTGAGAATCTGTTTTTGGCCGCAGAGGTTTCCGAGCTTGTTGCCCTGTATTCTGCCCTGCCGGTGCTGGCCTGGCCTGACCGCTGGAAGTTGAGATGTGCAGAAGGAATCCGCAGCAATATCGGTCTTGTACTCGAGGCGATCATGTACCATAATCCATATCCGGAGAAATATCTGGATGAAAATGCCTGGAATCAACTAATACTTAAAGCTTTCTTTACGGATAAGGATATCATTCAGATTCCAGGTATTGATGAGAGAGCGAATGCCGGGCTTGCTCATACTCTCATAGATTATGCACACGAAAGGTGGGCAGCAAATAGAAAAATCAATCCCTTCTTATGGAGGTTTACCAGTAAGTTTTTAGATGAGGGCTTTTTGCCTGACCTTAAAAGAGTACTTCTTGAAGGAAGTTTAAGAGAGAAGCAGGCGGCAGCATTAACCCTGGTTCAATCGGGTTCTGAATCCGCCTCAGAGCTCCTGAAAAATTACCCTGAACTTTTGCAGGCAATTAATAATAATGAACTAAACTGGGCTAATCTGGCTCAGGATGAATAAAATATAAATTTATAGCATATGTGTTGCAGCCATTCATTTGAAGACAGAAGACCTCAGGTGCCTTCTGAAGCCATGGATCTTGAGATCATAAAAGGCATGAAATTCTTTGATCCTCATGTTCACATGAGTTCGCGTACAACGGATGATTATCAGGCAATGGCAGATGCCGGAGTAGTGGCATTAATTGAGCCTGCGTTTTGGCTTGGGCAGCCCCGTACGGGTATTGATAGCTTCAGGGATTATTACAGCAGTCTGGTAGGCTGGGAAAGGTTCAGGTCATCGCAGTTTGGGATTAAGCATTACTGTACAATCGGATTAAATTCAAGAGAGGCGAATAACGAGAAGCTGGCTGCAGAAGTGATGGAGATTTTGCCATTATTTATCTACAAGGAAGGAGTTGTTGGTATTGGAGAGATTGGTTTCGACGATCAAACTGCTGCTGAGGAAAAATATTATCGTCTTCAGCTTGAACTGGCTAAAGAGGCCGGACTTCCGGTTCAGGTTCATACACCTCACCGGGATAAGAAGAAGGGAACCCAGCGCAGTATGGACATCGCAATTGAGCATGGTATTGATCCCTACATGGTTATCATTGATCATAATAATGAGGAAACGGTTAAAGAAGTTCTTGACCGGGGTTTCTGGGCGGCTTTTACAATCTATCCCTTTACCAAAATGGGTAATGAGCGAATGGTTGAACTGACCAGACAATATGGTCCGGAGCGAATTATGATCAATTCTGCAGCCGATTGGGGAATCAGTGATCCTCTGGCAATTCCAAAAACTGCTGCCCTGATGAAATTACGTGGAATCAGTGATAAAGATATCCGTCTGATTACCTATTCGAATGCAATTACGGCATTTGCACAGAGCGGGCAGATCGATGAGAATGACTTTAGCAAACCGCAATCTATTGATCAGTCAGAAAGGTTTGAAGGGAATACTGTGCTGCGAGGTGGACAACAGCCAAGAACGGATAAGTCTTCCATGATTATTAGCTAATATCTTGGAAAAGGTCCTTGTTTTTCTGCGTCTGATAAGGCCAGCCAATATCGTGACCTCAGTAGCGGATGTATTGGCAGGAATAGCAATCTCCGGCTATTTTCTTGGGGCTGGGTATGAATTCTTACCTGTATTTCTGCTTTGTCTGTCAACAATTGGTTTGTACGGTGGAGGAATCGTATTTAACGATGTTTTCGATGCAGAACTTGATAAGATGGAAAGACCTGAAAGAGCAATACCCAGTGGAGCGGTAAGTATAGGGGAGGCAACAGTACTTGGAATTATCCTTTTAGGAATTGGGCTTGCAGCCGCATTTGCTTTTTCAGCACTTTCAGGGATGATTGCCTTTCTGATTATTGTTTTTGCCCTGGTTTATAATAAATACGGAAAACATCATTCCTTCTTAGGACCTTTGAATATGGGTCTTTGCCGTGGATTAAATCTCTTGCTTGGAATCAGCATTATTTCAATATCGCTTCAAAGTCTCTATTTCCTGGGCCTGATCCCATTGATTTATATTTTCTCGATCACGATGATCAGTCAGGGGGAGGTTCATGGATCAAATCGAAATAAACTTTATACGGGTGCCATTTTATATCTGATTGTAATTGGATCCATCCTGTATTCTGCCTATCAGAACCAGCAGTTACTGTTTGCAGCATTTTTTCTGATTGCCTTTGCCTGGATGATATTTAAGCCTTTATTTGTAGCTATAGAGGATCCGGTTGGAAAGAATATCGGAAAGGCAGTAAAAGCCGGTGTAATTTCCTTGATTCTGATGGATGCGGCATGGGCTTCAGCCTACGGTCAGATCTATTTTGCACTGCTTATTGCAGTGCTTTTGCCATTATCTTTATGGCTGGCAAAACGTTTTGCAGTTACTTAATTGAAATTTATCTTTATCAAAAATAATCAGCTCCTGAGGCTCGTTTGAATTTAGCAGGAGTATCAATTTTATGAATTACTTACAGCAGTCTTTTTCCATTAAGTTCGAATACAAGGTCTTTTTTACTTCCGGTCTTTTTAGTCCGTTAAATCACCTGTTCAGTGATTTTTTGAAAGGTTTGTCGGCTGACAATAATGCCCGTAAAATATTATTCATAGTCGATCAGGGTTTTGTGGATGCTGGAAATGACCTAATTGCTGAAATAAGGGAATATTTTAAAGTACATCAAACCGTGCAATTGGTGCCGGAGATTATCCTGGTTCCCGGAGGAGAAATTGTTAAAAATGATATTACTTATTTTGATAAGATCCTGGAAGCAGTCAATTCCTGCAAGATTGACCGTCATTCCTATATAGCTGCTATTGGAGGGGGCGCGGTTCTCGATCTTGTTGGTTATGCAGCAGCTGTTTCACACCGGGGAATCCGGCATATCCGGATCCCAACTACAGTATTGTCACAGAATGATTCGGGAATTGGAGTGAAGAATGGGATCAACTACTTCGGTAAGAAAAACTTTCTGGGAACTTTTGCACCTCCGGTGGCTGTATTCAATGACCAGGAGTACCTTAAAACCTTAAATGAAAGGCATTGGCGTTCCGGAATTTCTGAAGCAGTTAAAGTTGCATTAATTAAGGATCCGGAGTTTTTCTGCTGGATAGAAAATAATGCTGCTGCACTGGCTGAAAGGGATATTGACACGATGAACTATCTGATCAAGAGATGTGCCGAGCTCCATATGCAGCATATTGCAGGTAAGGACCCATTTGAAAGCGGTTCTTCACGTCCGCTGGATTTCGGACATTGGAGTGCCCATAAGCTGGAACAGCTTTCAAATTTTGAAATACTTCATGGAGAGGCCGTTGCTATGGGGATTGCCCTTGACACGGTTTATTCAAATTTAACAGGCTATCTGAGTGATTCTGAAAGGCAGAGAATTCTGGATTTATTGATTAAACTGGGCTTTGAACTTTCTCACCCTTTCATGCAGATATCTGCGGACAATTCAGCAATCCTAACCGGACTCGAAGAGTTTAGAGAGCATTTAGGAGGTGAACTTACTGTCATGCTGCTCGGGGCGATAGGTAGAGGTTTAGAAGTGCATCAGATTGATAATGAAATGCTTATAAAGGCTTCGGAATATTTAAAAGGCTTCCATCCTGAAAGCAGCAAAGCTTAATTGAATTTCTGTTTTCATTAAATGCTGCCCGATATTATTGCAAAAAAAATTAGATCAAAGCACTGATTGTTATTTTTAAACCTGATTGAAGAGGATGCATGCCTTAGCCTAAGGCCTGTGGAGTATGGGCAAAAGCGGGATAACCTTTAAGAGTGCAAAGCATCAGATTTCCGGGAATATATACCTTAGTACTTTATAAAAGCACCTTAAGCTGTAAACTAACTATATCGTTTTTCGTACTACCTTTAATTTATGAAACTTATATCCGGACATTTAAGTTATTGTACCAATATCCATTCGGGTGAGAGTTGGAAGGATCATTTTGCTGCATTGAAGGAGAATTTTCCCGGAATCAGGAAAGCGGTTTGTATGGATCAGGCTATGGGGATAGGTTTGAGGCTTTCCAATTCGGCAAGTTTGGAACTTCAGGCTGCTGAAGAATTACAGGAGTTTAAAGAATGGCTGGTAGCCAATAATGCTTATGTATTTACCATGAATGGATTTCCTTACGGAGAGTTTCATCATGCTGTGGTAAAGGATAATGTACATGCACCCGATTGGACAAAAAAGGAAAGAGTAGAATATACCCTTCGTCTTTTTAATATACTTTCAAAGCTTTTACCTGAAGGGATGGAAGGGGGGATTTCGACTTCGCCGCTGAGCTATCGCTTCTGGTTTCCGGATAGAGATGATTTTCAGAATGCAATATCAATTGCTACCCAGAATATCATTTTGATTGCAGAAGAACTGATCAGGATCAGACAAAATTCCGGGGTAAAAATGCATTTGGATATTGAACCTGAACCTGATGGTATTCTGGAGTCGGCAGCGGAATTTGTGGATTGGTTTGAAAGTGTACTTATACCACTTTCAAGGCAAATATTGCCGGGCCGGTTGAATATCAATCCTGAAGAAGCTGAGCTACTGATTAAAGAACATATCTGTCTTTGTTATGATGTATGCCATTTTGCAATTGGATATGAATCCCACGCTCAATTTATCGAACTCCTTGAGAGTAAAGGAATTCGGGTGGGAAAAATTCAGATTAGTGCAGCCTTAAAGGCCGGATTTCCCCCAGATCCAGAGCTCAGATCGGGTATTGCTGCCGCATTTGCAAACTATAATGAACCAACCTACCTGCATCAGGTGGTGGCCAGGAAGGATGATGGTCAGCTTGTGCGATATCGTGATCTGCCTGAGGCCTTAAATGATTATACCAATCCATTGGTCAGGGAATGGCGGGCACATTTTCATGTACCCGTTTTTATCAGAGATCTTGGCTTGCTTCAGTCGACTCAGGAAGATATCTCTGAAGTATTGGAAATTCAGAAAAACAGGCCATTTACTGAGCAGATGGAAGTTGAAACCTATACCTGGGAAGTGCTGCCTGAAGCATTGAAGGCACCGATAGCCGAGAGTATTGTCAGGGAGCTGAATTGGGTCAAAGAATTATTGCTAAAAAATCAGGATCATGAATAAAACAGTAGTGATTGATGTGGTCGGATTGTCGACCTCAGTGATGGGTGAATACATGCCCTTTTTAAGAGAGTATACCGAAGGGAAAAACCTCTTAAGAATCGAGCCTGTATTACCGGCATTGACTACCTCTGCCCAGTCTACCTATTTGACCGGGAAATGGCCATCCGAAACAGGAATTGTTGGAAATGGCTGGTATGACCGGATTGATTGTGAAATTAAATTCTGGAAGCAATCCAATAAGCTTGTGGCTGGAGAGAAAATCTGGGAAAGAGCAAAAAAAGTCGACCCTTCATTTACCTGTTCAAAAATGTTCTGGTGGTACAATATGTATTCAACCGCTGATTATGCTGTGACGCCACGTCCAAACTATCTGGCAGATGGCAGAAAAATGCCGGATTGCTATTCATATCCTGCGGGGCTGCGTGATATTCTTCAGGAAAAGCTTGGTGATTTTCCTCTTTTTCAATTCTGGGGACCGGGTGCCAATATTGAATCTTCAAAATGGATTGCGGAAGCATCAATGATTACAGATGAACTTTATGACCCCACTCTGAGCCTGATTTATTTACCACATCTGGATTATTGCCTGCAAAAGTTTGGACCCGACTTTTCAAAGATTGCCAGGGAGTTAAGCGAAATTGACGACTTGCTCAGGAAACTGGTTACATTTTATGAACAGCGCTCTGCAGAGATCGTTATTCTTTCTGAATATGGGATAGCACCTGTTAAGCATCCTATGCATTTAAACCGGCTGTTGCGTGAGCAAGGCCTGCTCGCAATCCGTGAAGAAAGAGGGCTTGAGCTGCTGGATCCGGGAGCTTCTAAAGCTTTTGTTGTAGCAGACCATCAGATTGCACATGTTTATATCAATGACCCTTCGTGCAGGGATCAGGTAATTGCAATTTTAAAACAGGTTAAAGGAGTAGAGTTAATTCTGGATAAAGACCAGCAGGCAGGATATCATATCGACCATGAACGTTCCGGTGATCTGGTGCTTATGGCTGATGAAGACAGCTGGTTTACCTATTATTTTTGGCTTGATGATGAGAAAGCTCCCGATTACGCACGTTGTGTTGATATTCATAAAAAACCTGGTTATGATCCGGTAGAAATGTTTATGAGTTCCAAATTACGTGCAGGCTATAAACTTATACGGAAGAAAGCGGGTTTCAGGTATGTGATGGATGTAATTCCTCTGGATGCAGGTTTGGTAAAAGGCTCGCATGGCAGAACAGGAGTGCCGGAAGAATATCAGCCGGTTTTCATTTCGGATGCAAAAGGACCTGAAGATAAATTCATTGCTACCGGAGTTTATGATCTCATCTGGGAAATATTAACTAAAAAGAAAGAATAGATTTTTTTTCTGTTAATTTATTAATTAATTTTCTGCGCCCTTATATTAAATTGTTCAAGCCCAGGTGAAACAGCAATTTCAAAATTTACCGGATATTGTCAGAAGAATAGCCTTTACAGGTAGTGAACAGGCGTATAGGGAAATGTTCGACCTCCTTTATCTACCGGTCAAGAAATTTGCTTTTTGCATTTTACGTTCAAATGAAGAAGCTGAGGAGGTTTCAGAAGATGTGATGATTGCGCTGTGGAAGAATAGAAAAACATTACCTGAAGTTGAAAATATTCATGTTTATTCGCTCGTAATTGCAAAAAATCTTTCACTCAACCTGCTCAGGAAAAATTCAAAAAATAAAACAAGCTCTATTGACGAAGTCGATATGAGCTTTTTTTTCGACAGTTCAAGTCCCGAGCAAATTATCATTGATAATGAGTTGAAAAGAAGGCTTGAGAACGCCATTCAGTCTTTGCCTCCAAAGTGTCAGTTTGTGTTTAAACTGGCAAAAGAGAATAACCTCAGTTACAAGGAGATCAGCGAGATTTTATCTATATCAGTCAAAACTGTTGACGCTCACCTGGTTGCCGCTACTCAAAAGCTGGCCAAAATTTTCAAATCTGAGTTTCAGATTAAATAGGAATAAAAATAAATTTTCCTGCTGACTAGGGAATTCCTTCTTTTTTATTGTCCTTAAAGAAAATACTTAATCAAGAGTCTTAAAATAGGTATGCACGAACAGCGCATTATTGAATTAATAACCCGTAAGATTGCAGGGGAGGCCACAGCTGAGGAGTTGGGTGAATTGTCATATCTTTTGACAAAATCGCCTGATGCAGTTTATTATGAAGCCTTACTTGAGCAGGTTTGGGAGCTGGGGCGTAATGATGAGAAGCCTAATCTTGACGAGGTGTTCAATAAGCATAAACTAAAACACAAAACGGAGCTTGATTTCAGATCTGATCATAAACTAAAGCTGACTTTTTTTAAAAAACCAGCCTTCCTCGTAACACTTGCTGCCAGTATAGTATTACTTATCACAACTCATTTTGTGAGAAATTATATCCCGGCAACTAAGGAGGAACGCATAGAAGTTATAGCAGGTAACGGCATTCGCAAAGAATTTAAACTGCCCGATGGGACCATCGTTCTGCTAAATAGCGGCAGTAAAATTTCTTACAATTCAGATATACTGGATAGAAAGCAGCGGGAGGTTAGTCTTATCGGAGAAGCATTTTTTAAAGTAGCCCATGATAAAGTACATCCTTTCATTGTAAAGACCAGTAAAGTAGCCATTCGGGTTTTGGGAACAGAGTTTAACATCAGAGATTATCCCGGGGATGAGGAATCTGAAACTACTTTGATGAAAGGTTCAGTTGAGCTAACTGTGAATGGCCGTACTCATCAGAAATTTATTCTTAAACCATCTGAAAAATTTGCGATGGTGAATAAGAATCAGATTCCCGGCAGCCAAAAAAGCAGTTCTGTACTGACAATTGAAAATATTTCACCTGTAGTCTTTGGTGGAAACGAGTATATAGAAGAGATATCGTGGACAGAGAACAAGTTTGTATTCCAGAATGAATCATTCGAAGAGTTACTTCCTAAGCTCGAACGCTGGTATAATGTGAAAATAGTATTGGAAGATTCAAAGATCGGGTCATACCGGTTTACAGGAATTTTTATCAATGAGAATATAATACAGGCTTTAGAGGCCATGCAATTAATTAAATCGTTTAACTATAAACTCACAGAAAATGAAGTAAAGATCTACTAAACAAAAAAAAGCAGGAAATGCGCCAACATTCCCTGCCTTTAAAATCCAACCGTAGTCCAACTACATAATCAGATTATTAACCTTGTAATTCACAAAAGTATGAAAAAACGAGAACTATACAATAAAGTTCTGTTACCTGATTTCACCACCAAAAAACTCTTATTAATGCTAAACTGGACAATAACCTTAACATTCCTTCTTGTCCTCGAAGTATCAGCGAACAGTTATTCTCAAAATGTTAAAGTAAATCTGGATTTCCAGAATGTGAAATTTAAGAGAGCTTTTTCAATTCTTGAACAAAAAGGCAATATCAGACTGTTATACAGCGAAGAAAATCTGCCTTCAGACAAATCAATTACCCTAAGCGTTAAGGACACTCCGGTAATGGATGTTCTTGGGATGATACTAAAGGATACAGAGCTTAAATTCCGTGTTCTTGATAATGGATTGGTCGTCATATCACCTCAAAGCAATGAAGTAAAGGACATTGTTGTCACAGGGGTTGTCAGAGATGTTAGTGGTGAAACTCTTCCGGGAGTGAGCATTAAACTGAAAGGGACAACGATTGGTGCAACAACCGATATGAACGGTAAGTATTCGATCAATGTACCTGACAATGTCAGTATCCTTGTATTTACTTATATCGGGTTTAATACGCAGGAGGTCTCAATTAATGGACGAAGTACTGTTAATGTTACACTTCAGGCAGCTAATACCGCATTAAATGAGGTGGTAGTAACAGCTTTGGGTATGTCTAAGGAGAAAAAGAGCCTTGGATTCTCAGTGACTGAAGTTAAGGGAAGTGACCTGGCAGCTACTCAGCAATTAAATCCGGTCAATTCATTGATGGGAAAAGTTGCAGGTGTTCAAATTGATCAGAGTGCATCAGGACCCTTTGGAAACTCAAGAATTGTCATCAGGGGAAACTCAACC
Source organism: uncultured Sphingobacterium sp. (assembly GCA_964616525.1). Lineage (GTDB taxonomy): Bacteria > Bacteroidota > Bacteroidia > Sphingobacteriales > Sphingobacteriaceae > Daejeonella. The sequence continues at coordinate 50,799 of CAZTRY010000003.1, forward strand.
TTAAGTCAGAATAATCAGCCAATATTTGTTATTGACGGGGTGATTGTTGATAATGAGTCTGTTGCAGGTGGTCGTGATTTTGCGAATGACCTGTCGAACCTGAACAGCGAAAACTTTGAAAGTGTTTCAATCCTGAAAGGCTCATCGGCTGCGGCTCTTTATGGTTCAAGGGCCATCAATGGGGTAGTGCTTATTACTACAAAAAAGGGTAGTAAAGCAAATGGAATAGGCGTTGATTTTTCGCAAAATTTCATGGTTTACGATCCATACAAAGGTCCTGAATTCCAGAATGAATATGGTGGAGGTTCAGTTGGAGCATTCTTTACAGATGCCCGCGATCCGAACTATCAGCCAAATCAAATGTGGACTACGAAAGTATTTCCGATAGATCCAATTACCAAGGATCCATACATCGATCCTGCTATTAATCGTGAAAATGAAAACTGGGGCCCACGATTTGCAAATCAGAAGGTTCGTAATTATGATGGTACCTGGACAGAATATAAAGCTGTTCCAAATAATTACCTGGATGCATTCCAGAATGGTACTTTAGGTACTACCAGTGTGGCTTTCTCTGGCGCCGGTGATAAAACTACCTACAGATTTGCAGCAACACATGATGACCAGACCGGGATTTCTGTTGCAAATAAGATGAAGAGAAATAACTTCAATTTAAGAATTACCCATAAACTGGCTGATTGGCTGAGCACTGATGTTAGCGGAGGTTATACTTCAAGTGATAACACCAATCCTCAGAATTTAGCCTGGGCTCCATATACTGACACTTTTGCAGGTGATAACTGGGGTGTTGCCTATTCATGGATTTTCCCGCGTAATTATGATACCAAATATTGGAATCAGCAGGCAAGATATACCAGTCAGGCATATGGCGGTGCACCAAGAGGAACTAATCCACTGGAAACCAATAAAGTTATGGCTCCTGAATTTTGGTTCAACATGCATAATACGGTTGCCACAATGGATAGCAGGAACTTTATGGGTCGCTTTGCTTTAAATGCAAAGTTGAACAAATGGGCAAATTTTACCGTTGAGGGTAATATGAATAATAACTATGACAAGTATGAAAACAAAGCCCTTGGTCAATTTACTGACTTTAGCGGTGGAAGTTATACTTTAAATCAATCGAAGAAGGAAAGTAACTTCCTGAAAGGATTATTGTCATTTAATACGATAAAAATAGCCAAGGATTTAGGATTTAGTGGTTTTGCCGGCGCAGAAATGTACAGTTCAGTCAGTTCATTCACGCAGGGAAATACTTCTGGAGGATTAATGGTACCGGGTAATTATTTTATTACCAATTCCGTTAATTCACCACTTGTTACAGGAGGGGTTAACTACAATAAGAAAATCAATTCTGTGTATGCAAGTGCTGATTTTGATTATAAAAATCAACTTTATCTGGCTACAACATGGCGCGGAGACTGGTCTTCAGCTTTAACTTATAAAGACGGAACAGGAAATAATTTTTACAATTACCCTTCTGCCAGTCTTTCATGGATTGCTTCTGAAACCTTCAAGCTTCCTTCCATCATATCTTTTGCAAAGGTGAGAACCAATATTGCAGCATTAGGTAAGGATACAGATCCATTTGTAATCAATCCCGGATATAGATTTGCCGGTAAGGTTATCGGATTACCTGGAGAGCCTACACGTGCAGGATTCAGTTCCAGCAGTACTTTATCACCAAACTTAAAGCCTGAAAGAAAAATTTCGAAAGAAGTTGGTATGGAAATGCGTTTCCTGAAGAACCGTTTGGGTTTTGATGTTACTTTGTATCAGGATAATACCTACGATCAGATTGTTGATATTTCAACACCTCTTGAGTCTGGAGTTACCGGAGTTAAAATCAATGCCGGAAATATTCAGAATAGAGGAGTGGAGATTTCTCTTGACGGAACTCCTGTTCAAACACAGAATTTTCAATGGAATTCCCGTTTAACCTTCTCCAGAAACAAGAATCTGGTTGTTTCTCTGGCTGAAGGAAGAACAGACTACTCCCTTGGTGGAGCAGCTTTTGATGCAAGTTCATGGGCTGTTGTTGGAAAATCTTATGGTACAATCCGCTCTACAACTCAGGCATTAAAATATAATAATCCTGCAAATGCAGCAGATCCAAAAAATGGAATGACTGTTCTTGCCTGGAGGAATGATGCACGTGCAGCCTTCCCACAAAGAAGCAATAAGTTTCAGGATATTGGGGACATCAATGCCAAGTTCAGAGGTGGATTCTCCAATGATCTTTCGTATAAAAACTGGTCAATGAACGTTTTGTTTGATGCAAAAGTTGGTGGTGATATGGCTATGTCATCAATAAGATCAGGAACTCATACCGGTGTTCTTCCAAATACCTTGTTTGGCAGAGATGCAGAACATGGAGGTATTACCTGGACCAGTAAATATGATGGTATTACTTATGATGACGGGATGATTATTGATGGGGTATTCCCAATAGGTCAAAAAGTGACTTTGCCTAATGGAAGTATTGCAGATGTAGGTGGTATGACTTTCAAAGAAGCTTATACTGCAGGATTGGTTGAGCCAACACACGCTCCTCAGTTCTACTATCGTTATGCATCTTCTTCTACCGGAGTGTCAGATTTCTGGATAAGGGAAAGTACCTGGGTTGCGCTTCGTCAGATTGCAATATCCTATAACCTTCCTAAAAGTATTGCAAGCAAGCTTAAGGTAAATGCAATTTCTGTAAGTGTGATTGGTAGGGATTTGGGGTATTTGTACAACTCTTTACCATTTGATATGAATCCTGCATCGTTAAATTCTAATTTAACTTCAGCAGTAGGTGAGGAAGGATTTTTACCGATGATCCGGTCAATTGGCGGTTCAGTAAAAGTCCGTTTCTAATAATCATTATTGGTTATTAATACATATTTTAAAAAAGTTAGAAATGAAAAGGAAATTTTTATATATCACAATAGCAGCATTCACCAGCTTATTTACAAGCTCATGTACTAAGGATTTTGATACAGTAAATGTTAATCCAAATGTTGTTACTGATGTTGATGTAAGGTTACTCTTTACCTCCTCATTGGTACCAATGCAAACTTCCCGCGGAGGCGAGTATTGGAATGAAGGATTCACACATTTTTTGTCAGCATGTCAATTGGTGACTGGTCAAAGTTATGCAGTATCTACTACCGCAGTAAATGGTCGTTATAACCTGTTTTATTCAAGTGTTTTGCCAAATTTGGTTGAAATGCGTAGAGTAATATCGCTAAAAGCAGATAAGGAGAAATACGAGCAGATTAACGCGATAACTTATATTCCTCAGGTCATGATGGCTTTAAAGGTTAGCGATATGAACGGCTCAATGCCGTATACCGAAGCCAATAAAGGCAGAGACGAAGCTAAGTACAGCCCGAAGTATGATAATCAGGAAACATTATACACAGTTTGGTTAAAAGAATTGTCGGATGCTATAGCTACCCTGCAAAAAGCTTCGGCAAACCAGGTTTCATTTGGTAACAATGATGTATTTTTTAGAGGTGACGTTACAAAATGGATTAAGCTGGCAAATTCTTTAAAACTGAGAATAGCTGCCAGATATCAGAATCAGGATCCTGCCAAGGCAACTCAAATTTTTAAAGAGGTCATGGCAGATGCGGTTGGTCCGTTCAGCTCTACCGCTGATCAGTTAGTTCATGCAAACCCTACCTATTTCCCTTTTGGGGTTGATGGTTACAATATTGATATTTACAGCCGTCACTTTGCAGTTGGAACAGCAATAGAGTTTTTGAAGTCATCATCCGATCCGCGTCTTGGGATTTATTATGACAAAAATTCTTTACAGGGAAGTTTCAGAGATACACTGACCAAATACAATAAGGCACTACCTTCCTGGATAAATACTACTGATCCAAACATTATGTATCAGGGTGGACCGGCTGATTTTCAGTCCAATCCGGCAGTAAGTACTTACTTTGTAAATCCACTAAATGCTGGTGGTGCAAACAGGTATCAACTGATTTCAACTGTTAACCGCAAATTCTTTGCACCAACAGTAGACAGAGGAAGCGGTACTGTTATCGATGTATTGTTTTCATATGCTGAGGTTTGTTTTCAGGTAGCTGAATTTATACAAAAGGGCTATGGTACCGGGGTTAATACAAAGGGAACTGCTGCCGAATGGTATAATAAAGGTGTTCGTGCCTCTGCAAAAACTATGAATGAGATTGCTGTAGCAGCAGGTTCAACTTCATATACAAACATTGATGCTTTGGTTGACGCACAGTTAGCTAATCCAAAAGTAAAGCTTGATGGAACAAATGATCTGGAGAAAATATACATTCAGGCTCTTTTGAATTTTTACCGCGAGCCTAACGAAGCATTTACTCTGGCACGTCGCACAGGTTATCCAAAAACCAATTCTACTTTGCTGGCACGCGAACCAATAAGTGATGTGCTACCAAGGAGATGGTGGACACTTGACCCGGGACAGGTTAACAGAGCTAACTGGACTGCTGCCATGACTGAACAAGGATTTACTCCTAACGATTTCACTATCGCTAAACTAAATGCTGAAAGGATTTGGTTTGATAAGAAATCTCCGGATTATGGTAAAGGAAATTAATCTTTATATAAAAGAGTAAAACTAACAGAGTGGTTTGAAAGGTATATAATTGCCATTCAAACCACTCTTTATTAATCAAATACCAGGATAAGTTTGGTTTTTAATCGTAGATTTTAATAAAATTCTTACCTTCAATTTCATCCAAAAATAATGTCAGGACGTAAACAATTCTTACAGCAACTAGGCTTAATGGCCGGAGCTTTCTCAGCAAACAGTTTGTTTAATCAATTACACGCTGCAGAAATTTCATCAGCCAATTCCAGAGTTAATCATCTTTCACCGATTTCTGTGGCTTCAGATGAAGACTACTGGAGTGTTATACAACAGGCTTATACCGTTAGCCCTCAGATTATCAATTTGAATAACGGTGGTGTTAGCCCTTCGCCAAGAGTGGTTCAGGAAGCAGTAGAACGTTATAATAAATTGACAAATGAAGGTCCTTCCTACTTTATGTGGGAGATTCTTGATCAGGGCAGAGAACCTTTACGTGAAAAATTGGCTGCACTTGGCGGTTGTAATAAAGAAGAAATTGTAATCAATCGCAACGCAACAGAGTCTTTGAATACAGTAATTCTGGGTCTCGATCTGAAAGCAGGTGATGAGGTTATCGGTTGTAAACTGGATTATCCAAACCACATGAATGCCTGGAAACAGAGAGCCTTGAGGGATGGGATTGTATATAAACAGCTCAGTTTTAACTTCCCTGTTGAAAATGATGAAGAAATTGTAGCGGCTTTCGAAAATGCAATTACTCCAAAAACCAAAATTATTCATGTAACTCATGTGATTAATTGGGTTGGGCAGATTCTTCCGGTTAGAAAGATTAGTGATATGGCACATCGCCATGGTTTGGAAGTTGTATGTGACGGGGCACATTCTTTTGCATTGCTTGACTTTAAAATTCCTGACCTGGGTTGTGATTATTTTGCTACTTCACTTCACAAATTCCTGAGTGCTCCTATTGGCAGCGGAATGATGTGGATCAAACAGGATAAAATTTCGAAAATCTGGCCATTACTTTCAAACGGGGATCCCCGGGGTACAAATATTCGAAAATTTGAAACTTTAGGAACCCGGAGTTTCCCTATCGAACAAGGTATTGGCGAAGCAATTAATTTCCAGCTTGCTATTGGCAATAAACGAAAAGAGGAGCGGGTAAGATATCTTAAAAATTACTGGGCTGAGCAAGTTGTCAATGTTCCCAAAGTGAAGATTAAAACATCCCTGAAATCAGCCTATTCATGTGCAATTTGCGGTGTAAGTATCGATGGAATTGGGCCAAGAGAGCTTGAAAGAATTCTCTTTAACAAATATAAAATCCATACAGTGCCAATTGATTATGAGAATGTTAGTTGTGTACGGGTAACTCCACATGTTTATACCCGCTTGCCTGAGCTTGATAAATTTGTCAGAGCGATCAAGGAGATTGCAGCAGCAGGTAAGTAAGTACATGTATTTTTAATACGCCACTTATTTTTGAGAATGTTTGTTTTAATTTTTGAACAAATCTCCTTCCGGATTTTTGAATAAGATTGTTTTGCTTTAGCTCAACCTGAATATTCCTAAATCCATTTGTTAACTGATCATTACCGTGCAGGCAAACTTCTTCCTGCTTTTAAATACTATATACCAATCCCAAAAATGGAAAATAAGACAAAGCTCCTGAATGCTGCAGTGCTTGTGGCATCATTAGGTTATTTTGTAGATATATATGACCTCCTACTTTTTAGCATAGTGAGAGTCCCCAGTTTACAATCGCTTGGATTAAGCGGGCAGGACATTACTGATAACGGAATTTTTTTACTGAATGTTCAGATGATAGGCTTACTTATCGGTGGCATATTCTGGGGGATTCTGGGCGATAAAAGGGGCAGATTGTCGGTTTTGTTCGGTTCAATCTTTATGTACTCTGTTGCCAACATTGCCAATGGTTTTGTTGATACGGTAGAAGCTTATGCATTCTGGCGATTTATAGCCGGATTTGGCCTTGCCGGTGAACTTGGTGCCGGAATTACTCTGGTTGCAGAGATTATGCCCAAAGAAAAAAGAGGCTATGCCACAACAATTGTAGCTGCAGTTGGTGTGAGCGGGGCTGTGGTTGCTTACTTTATAGCACAATATTTTGACTGGAGGACTTCATTTTTTATTGGTGGCGGACTTGGTTTGTCATTATTGCTATTGCGGTTTGGTGTAGCAGAATCAGGAATGTTTGGTAAGACGAATAACCCTCATACCAGCAGGGGAAATTTCTTTTCGCTGTTTTCAAATCAGGAAAGATTTATTAAATATTTGAGATGTATCATTATTGGGGTCCCATTATGGTTTGTTGTCGGGATATTGATTACCCTCTCCCCTGAATTCGGTAAGGTTTTGGGTGTACAGGGAGATGTAAATGCAGGTGCAGCAGTGGCTTGCTGTTATGCCGGGCTTGTCCTGGGAGACATAGCCAGTGGCTTACTCAGCCAGCTTTTAAAAAGCCGTGTCAAGGTTATTTACACCTATTTATTTCTTTCAATTGTCTCAATTTCAGCATACTTTCTGCTTCATGATCTCAGTCTTTTTGCATTTTATTCGATCTGTCTGTTCCTTGGATTTTCGGTGGGGTACTGGGTTATATTTATGACGATAGCCACTGAGCAGTTTGGTACCAATATCAGGGCAACGGTAACTACAACGGTACCTAATTTTGTTCGTGGTGCAGTAGTTCCTCTTTCTATTTTGTTTCAATACCTCAAGGGAGTTTTTAATGGCTCAATTATTCAGGCTGGTATTGCTGTGGCAATACTGAGTCTTGTACTGGCATTCTGGGCATTGCATAAGATGGAGGAGACTTTTACAAAAGATCTCGATTATCTGGAATAGTTAGCAAGAACCTATCAATATTCATAAAAATGCCTCCTTAAAATTTAACATTCATCCCGTGTTTTCGGTGGATGTTAAATTTTATTCATTATTATTATATCATAAATAAAATGAAAGGTATGTCTGTAACTGAAAACACAAATCGCAGAGATTTCATAAAATCTACCGGCACTGTTTTGGTAGGAAGTACTATTGGCCTCAATATGGCATTCCCGCTGCAAGGGTTCCCGAAAAGTAATGATGTTTTAAAGGTTGGTTTGATTGGATGTGGAGGAAGAGGGACCGGCGCTGCCAGCCAGGCATTAAAAGCAGATCCTAACGTGATACTTACTGCTATGGCAGATGTGTTTCAGGATCGTCTCGATCAATCCTATGATATACTTTTAAAGGCAGTACCCGACAAAGTTAAAGTTCCGAAAGAAAACAGGTTTGTAGGCTTTGATGCCTATCAGCGCCTGATTGATTCGGGTGTAGATGTTGTATTATTGACCACACCGCCTGCCTTCAGACCTGAGCAATTGACTGCCGCAGTAAATGCAGGTAAACATATCTTCTGTGAAAAACCGGTTGCTGTAGATGCTCCCGGGGTTAGGAAGGTACTTGCAGCAGCTAAAAAGGCTAAAGAAAAGGGCTTATCCCTGGTTTCAGGATTTACTTTCCGCTATGATCTTCCCAAAAGAGAGTTGTTTGGAAGGGTTCAGAACGGAGAGATCGGTGAGGTAAAGATGGTCAATTCGACGCGTAATGGTGGCGGGCTATGGAACTTCGACCGCAAACCGGAATGGACAGATATGGAATATCAGATGCGTAACTGGTACTATTACGACTGGCTATCCGGAGATTTTATTGTGGAAATGGTTGTACATAATCTGGATATGATGACCTGGGCAATTGGTAGCCAGATGCCTGTCAGAGCATTTGGAACCGGAGGAAGACAGTCCAGAGTTGAAGCAAAATTTGGAAATATCTATGATCATTTTGCTATCGAGTTCGATTTTGCGAACGGCATCAAGGGCTATAATTTTTGCCGGCAGCAGGATGGATGTGCATCCAAAAATTCGGTCGAAATCATAGGTTCTGAAGGGACAGCCTTTTATCAGGGAAATGTTCATAAGATCAGCGGCAAGAATAACTGGGAGTATCAGGGCGAAAAGAAAGATATGTATCAGACTCAGCATAATGAGCTTTTTGCATCCATCAGAGCAGGCAAGCCGATGAACGATGGAGAGATGATGGCTAACAGCACTATGCTTGGAATTTTAGGCAGAATGGTTGCATATAGTGGACAGTCAATTACCTGGGAACAGGCAATGAATTCTAATCAGGTTCTAGGTCCTGATTTTTACAAGTACGATTGGGACTTGAAATGGCCGGTTTCTCCGCCTGCGATACCTGGAGTGACTAAAGTAGTATAGGGTTTGTCCACTCTTTTTGGTGAAAACACCTGCCAGAGGAGCAATGAGA
>CAZTRY010000003.1:59830-73560 GCA_964616525.1 uncultured Sphingobacterium sp.
CTCAGGAAGCACTGTTTGAGTTTGGTACATCAACCAGTATGGATGCGGTGCTTTCCAAATCAAAGGCAAAAGAAAATAAATTGAAGTGGATTAATGTCAACACAACAAAAGAAACCTGGAAAGTGATGAAAGACGGAACCCTTTCTAATACAGGTCTTCCGATCGGGGTTATTCGTTCTGAAAAACAATATGAAAATTTCATTCTGCATGTGGAGTGGAAGCACATGGAGGCAGGGGGCAATTCCGGAGTATTTGCCTGGAGTGGTGCTAAGCCTGTGGGCACAAATCCACTGCCGGACGGAGTTGAAATTCAAATGCTTGACCTGGAGTGGGTTGACCTCAATTTAAGGGATGGTGTAAGGCCACCGATTGCCTACGTTCATGGTGAGCTTTTTGGAGTGCAGGGTGTAAAAACAGTTGCAGATAATCCCAGAGGCGACAGAAGCAAGTCGATTGAGAACCGTGTAAAGGGCAAGGGTGAATGGAATACTTATGATGTTGTTTGTGTAGATGGTGTGATTAAGCTCTCCGTTAACGGTAAGTTTGTGAATGGTATCAGCAAATCCACTCAAAAGAAGGGATATCTCTGCCTGGAATCTGAAGGAGCCCAGATATTCTACCGAAATCTTAAGGTCATTGAACTGGCACCCGGTGTAACTTCTGCAGAACAAACTGCAGCTTTACTTCCCTAATAAAAAGACTGATAATTTCACCTTGTCTTCTAAGAAGCATTTACCTTTTTAAATGCTTCTTATTTTTCTATGGAATATTATTTCTGCTCTTAATTTTGCGTACCACGGTTTTCTGTGATTAATAGATTTGTTCGGATGAAAAAATATACCCTTTTGCTTTTTACCCTACTGGTGTTTGTCTCAAGTCTTATTGGTATGAGTTCGGGAGATATTCTATCTTTTTCAGATAAATTCACCGGATTAATAGCAGAAAATCCCGGGCTTTCACTCATAAATACTAATCGCAGTTATAAAGTTCCACTAAATAGCAGGAAAGAAGTACAGGCGGTGCCGGATAGCAGCCGTTTTACCCGAATTGTATTAGCCCAGGGGTTCGACGAACCTATGGCAATGGCAATCCTTCCCAATAATGACGTTCTGCTGGCCGAGCGGAAGGGCAGTGTAAAAATCTATAACAGAGAAACAAAGCAGGTTAAAACAATTACTAACTTAAATGTATTCAGTGGTATTGAAGATGGGCTTTTGGGTATTGCTATTGATCCTGATTTTAAGAAGAACCGTTGGATTTACTTTTATTATGCTTTAGCAGGAGATCGTGCAGTAAATCGATTGTCGAGATTTGAATTGATTGGTGATGCCCTGGTTCAAAACTCAGAAAAGGTACTGCTCGAAATCCCAACTCAGCGCAAATATTGCTGCCACTCGGCAGGATATCTCTCATTTGACTCTAAAGGATTCCTCTATCTATCGACAGGTGATAATACTAATGCTGAGGAAACAGAGGGCTATACACCGGTTGATGAACGTCCGGGCCGGGCTTTGGCAGATGATCAGGCTACTGCAGCAAATACCAATGACCTGAGAGGTAAAATTCTGCGAATAAAGCCTCTCGAAGATGGAACTTACACAATTCCGGAGGGGAATTTATTTCCTCCTGGGAATCCGAAGGGCCGCCCTGAGATTTATATTATGGGATCCCGTAATCCATATCGTTTTAGTATCGACAGGAAAAATAATTATTTGTATTGGGGAGATGTAGGACCAGATACAAAAGTGATGGGTGAGGAAGGAGAGCTGATGAGTTATGATGAGATAAACCAGGCCCGGAAGCCGGGCTTTTATGGCTGGCCTTATTTTCTTGGGAACAATCAGGCCTTTCCTAAATATAATTTTGAAACAAAAACTTTAGGTCCAAAGAAAGATCCTGCGAATCCTGTAAATGATTCTCCGAATAATACAGGTGAGCGGATCTTGCCTCCCGCACAAGCTGCGATCATCTGGTATGGAAAAAAGAGTTCAAAAAATTTCCCTTTATTGGGAAATGGAGGAGCTTCTGCAATGGCAGGGCCGGTATATTACACTGATCTTTTCCCTGATGCACCTTATAAATTACCCGCCTATTATGATGGCAAATTGTTTATCTATGAGTGGATCCGTGGCTGGATAATGGCAGTGAGTTTCGATAAAGACGGAAATTATCTCAGTATGGAGCCTTTTTTAGAGCACCTTAAATTTAAGGCTCCGGTAGATATGCAGTTTGGTAATGATGGCGCATTGTATGTATTGGAGTACGGTACAAACTGGTTCTCCAAAAATATGGATGCAAAACTGGTTCGTATTGAATATCAGGAAGGTAATAGGAATCCGGTAGCAGAAATACAAACTGACAAGCAATATGGAGCAAGCCCTTTTACTGTACAGTTTTCTGGTAAAAAGTCAATCGACTATGATCGGGAGGATAAGTTATTTTATACCTGGAATATAGACAATAAGGTATTCAAGGGTCAAATTGTTAATTATACATTTACCAAAGCCGGAGCGCATAAAATAACATTAACTGTTACAGATAATAAAGGGGGGCGGGGGATTAGCAGCACTCAGGTGTTTGTAGGAAATACACCACCTGAGGTTCACATAGAAACCTCGTCTAACCGCAGCTTTTACTGGGATAATTCCTTACTTGATTACAATGTGATGGTCAGGGACAAGGAAGAAACAGCAATCAATCCGGAAAGGATTAAACTTACTTTTGGTTATCTGCCCCGTGGAAAAGATGTTGCCGTTATTTTAACCCAGACGCAGGATATCGGCAATTTCAATTATTTGAAGGGTAAGCAGCTAACGGCTACGCTGGATTGTAAATCCTGTCATTCTGTTGATCAGGCCTCGGTTGGTCCAACATACCTGGCGATTTCTGAACGGTATTCAGGAAAACAGGATGCTCCTAAATATCTCAGGGATAAAATCATACAAGGTGGAAGCGGGATCTGGGGCGAGCGTGCAATGATACCTCATCCTGAACTTACTAAATCAGATGCTGAGGAGATCGTAAATTATATATTATCATTAACTGAAAAGTCAGGAGTCAGGCGCCCCTTAAAAGATGAAATTGTTTTGAAAGAACATATCGGTAAAGGAAGGGATGGTCTTTATCTATTGAATGCAAGCTATACTGATCGGGGTGCGAATGGAATTGAACCCCTGCAAAGCCGTGATTATATTACTTTACGTAATCCGTTTGTCCAGGCCGAAGATTTTGATGAAGGAAATGTTCGTCTCGGAACAATCACCACCGAATTTCTTACCTACGCAACGAGCATCAATCATAACAGCTTTATACGCTTCAATTCGATTGATCTCCTGAATGTTAAACAATTGAAATATCGGATCAGGGCTCAGTCAGGAGGGTTGATTGAGCTTCATCAGGGAAATAAAAATGGTCCGATGATAAGTTCAATAAAAATTCCAGCCAGAATAAGTGGCTCTCAGGCTCATTGGACTGAAGTGGTAGCAGATCTCAAAGAAACACGAGGAGTACAGGATTTGTATTTTGTGTTTACTGATGAAGCCGGAAAGAAGAATTTATTTGATATAGACTGGATCTATTTTTCGAATGCTATATTATAGATAAAAACTATATAATTTAGAATCCTATTTAAGATAAGGAAGGGTATTGAATATGGTTAGAATTGGTCAGATAAGGATCTGTAAACACAATGATTTGATTTTGGAAATCAATACCTGTGTATTATATGCTGGTTCAGCCCTTTCCTACGGAGTATTTCCGGCAAGAAATCGCGTTCTGACTCAAATTACGAATAGCCGGAAGATACCTCCTCCGGCAAGGTTTATTTTACCCATGGCTGTTTTTCATCGGAACGGACAGCCCGGCAATAGGACCATTTGCCATTGAGAATAAACCTAAGGGGGTGCCAGCTGTACCTTTTTTGCAATACTGAATTTCATGGTACATACTAAATCTGCTGCAAAAAAAACAGCAAAACACGGGAAAGAATCACTGACCTTGCTTTCTAATACAAAAGAAAATCTTCAATCTAATTAGTCCCGCAAGATTTTATTTCGAACTCAGGTTAAAATATGTAATCCCCATTGAAAAATTACATAAGCAGCCGCAAAATTTGACTATTTTTCATAATATTTACCTGTTTGTTCAGAGAGGAGCAAATCTTATTACCATTAGACCAATTACAATGCAAAAATTATTTCTGATATTTTTTTCAATCTTAAGTATTCAGGCTATGGCTCAAAAGGCAGATCCGGTGTATGCCATCATTATCAAGGGCGGACATGTTATCGATCCAAAGAACAATATCAATGAGGTGATGGATGTCGCAATTGATAAGGCGGGTAAGATTGCTGCCGTTTCAAAAAATATTGACTCTAAATCAGCCAGCAGAGTGGTTAATGCAAAGGGTTTATATGTTACTCCGGGTATCATTGATATGCATACCCATAATTTTGCGGGTACCGAACCGGATAAATATTTAAGGAACAGCTATTACGCCAATCAGCCTGATGGTTTTACTTTCCGGGTGGGTGTAACCACGGTTGTGGATGCCGGAAGTGCAGGCTGGCGCAACTTTGAAAAGTTTAAGGATCAAACGATTGACAGGGCAAGAACCCGGGTTCTCGCATTCCTCAATATTGTGGGCGAAGGCATGGCCGGAGGAGCAATAGAACAGGATAATAATGATATGGATGCCCGTAAAACGGCAGATATGGCTTTGAAATACAAAGATCATATTGTTGGTTTTAAAGTAGCTCATTATAATAAACCCGATTGGATTCCAATTGACCGCGCAATTGAAGCCGGGAAAATTGCGGGTAACATTCCGGTTATTGTTGATTTTGGTGGCGGAGGGCTTTCCTTGGAGGAACTAACCATGAAGAAATTCCGTCCCGGAGATATTTACACCCATACCTATGGAGGGGGTGGTAAAGAGCGCGAGGCCATTACCGATCCTGTGACAGGAAATCTTCGTCCCTTTGTTTTTGAGGCCAGAAACAGGGGTGTTATCTGGGATGTAGGACACGGGGCAGCAAGTTTTGCATTTAAACACGCTGTTCCGGCAACCAGGGCCGGTTTCTTTCCTGATGTAATCAGTACTGACCATCATGGAGGAAGTATGAATTCGGCAATGAAGGATATCCTGAATGTGATGAACAAATTTCTTACCCTTGGTATGGATGTCCCTGCAATAATAAATTCAGTTACATGGAAGCCCGCACAGGTTATTCACAGGGAAGAGATCGGGAATCTTTCAGTAGGTTCAGAAGGTGATGTCACTGTTCTGCGTATCCGCAAAGGAAAGTTTGGAGTTTTTGACCAGATGGGTGAGAAGTTGGAGGGAAGGCAGCGCTTTGAATGTGAAGTTACAGTAAAAGGCGGGCGTGTGTTTTATGACCTGAATGGTTTAACAAATCCGCTGCCGAGAGTAGTGGGTGGGCTTCCCGCTCTTTAATTTATTGATGCTTATGAAGAGGAGAGAATTATTAAAAGGTCTGAGTTTGTTGCCTGTTGCAGGTGCGGTTTCAGGATCCAGCATAGAATCTGTATTTGCAGCAAGTCCGGAAAAAGCTAAGCAGGCCGGTAAAAGTATTTATGAGGCCATAGGTGTTCGTCCCCTGATCAATGCAAGGGGTACAGTTACCGTAGTTGGTGCGAGCCAAATCTTGCCGGAAGTGCAAAAGGCGATGGATGAAGCAGTAAAGGAATATGTTCAGATTGATGAACTGATGGATGCTGTTGGTGCCCGTCTGGGTGAACTAACCGGTACAGAATTTGGCTATGTCAGTTCAGGTGCCTCGGCCGCAATTACTGCTGCTACCGCAGGTTGTGTAACCGGTGGTGATCCTGATAAGCTGTGGATGATTCCTGATCTTACTGGTATGAAGGATGAAGTGATAATCCCTGCTTATTCACGTACAGCTTATGATGCAGCAGCAAAAGCGGTCGGCGTGCGTATGGTTGAGGTAAACACCCTGGATGATTTAAAACTGGCAATTGGTCCGCGTACAGCCATGATTCTTGTTCTTGCCGGTGGACGTTCAGAGAAGGGACCTCTTTCCATAAAAGAGATCGCATCCATTGCAAAACCTTTGGGTGTGCCAATTTTGGTGGATGCTGCAGCTGAAGTACTGGAAGTTCCTAATCCGCATATTTCGCAGGGTGCCGATCTTGTTGCATATAGCGGAGGTAAATACATTCGCGGTCCGCAGTGCGCAGGCTTATTATTGGGACGAAAAGACCTGATTATCGCATCCAGAATAAATGCCGGACCACATCATGGTTTTGGCCGTGGATTTAAGGTTGGCCGTGAAGAGATCATGGGCATGCTTGCTGCAGTAGAAACATGGTTCAAGCGTGATCATGCTGCTGAATGGAAGACCTGGGTATCTTATGGGAATCATATTATCCAGCGTCTGGCGAATGTTAAGGGAGTGACCACACAACTGAGCGAGCCCACAGCAAGGAGCAATCGTGCTCCTTCTGTGACAATTAACTGGGATAAATCAATTATTCCTTTGACCGGAGAAGATATGGAATGTCTTTTATGGGATGGTACACCACGCATTGCCGTGAGCGGAGCAGGAAGTTTTCTTCCTTTTCCACCAAATTTACAGCCGAATATTAGTATTCATACTCCGGCACTTCAGCCTGGAGAAGAAAAAATAATTGCCGACAGGGTGTATGCCCTGTTAACCAAGCCTCCTATGATCAAACGGGCTTCCGGAGGGGCTGCATTTGATCTTAGCGGGCAGTGGGATCTCAAAATGAAATTCTCTGCCAGTACAGTAGAACAAACCCTGATTATTGAACAAAAGGGTAATGAATTTATAGGTACACATCTAGCCAGTATAGGCTCCCGCGATCTTGAGGGGACGCTTCATGGTAAACAGATTACAATGCGGAGTTCCTACACCAAAGATGGTGTTCGTATTAATTATACATTTACAGGAACTGCTGATGCCAATACGATGCAGGGAAAGGTAAGTCTGAGTGAGTATGGAGATGCAGAATGGACTGCCAAACGCCATGATTATCGTCCGGCAGGAGTCAGACGTTCCAGAGGATAGTTAAAAATTGGGGATATGGGATTTGAATTGTGCACCTTGAATAAATATGAAATCATATGCGCCTGATAAAATCTGCTCCATCGCTCATTGGCCTGAGTGTTCTGGTATTGTCCTTCACCAGTACTTACAATTCACAGCCTCAGGATTGGAAAGCACCGGCATGGGCAGATACTTTGTATAACCCATATCATATTGAGCCTCTGACACTTCCACAGGCTCAGGAAATATATAATTTATACTGTATTTCCTGTCATGGCAATCAGGGTCAGGGCTATCCCCTGGAACATACCAGTCAGCAGGTACCTGATTTTAAGGATGATGCTGTCATTGGCCAAAGTGACGGAGCATTATACTGGAAGTTAAGAGAGGGTAAAGGAGTTATGCCAGGCTTTAAATCTAAACTGTCGGATGAGCAGCAATGGCAATTGGTAGAGTATATAAGGGATCTTTCAAAGCCCTTCAATCTTCAGAAAAATCCGTTTAAAACACTTAATAATTGACTTAAAACACTTTTTTACTTAAATTGAGTTATTTACAAATTATCAGACTATGAAGAAGTTAATTTCATTTGGTTTTGTCCTGACCTTGCTTATCACAGATTCTTCTGAGCTTTTAGCTCAGCCAGGCACTAAAAGTATCATTTATGCGGGCTCCTCTTCGGCCAGGGGCAGTAAAGGAATTTATGTATTGGAATTCGACCAGCAGAAAGGTACACTAAAGGAATTGCAAACAGTGACTGAGGGTAGCAGCCCCGGTTTTCTGGCTTTCAGTCCGAATAAAGATTTTTTGTATTCAATTTATGGCAAAGGTACTCTTAATGATGGCAATGGGGCGGTTATGGCCTTTAAGATCGATCCGTTTTCAGGTTTATTAAAGAAAGTGAATGAGCAATCTGTCGGAGGTAAGGGGCCTGCTCATATCAGTATTGATCCAAAGGGAAGGTTTGCATATACAGCAAATTATGGTGATGCAAGTGTTACTGTATTTCCGATAAATTCGGACGGCACATTGGCTAAAGCCTCTGATTATGTTAAGCATACCGGCAGCAGTACTAATCCACAACGGCAGAAGGAGCCACATCCACACTCCAGTATTCCATCTCCCGATGGTAAGTTTTTGTACGTTTCTGATTTGGGCACTGATAAGATTGTGATTTATGAAGTTATGAATGGTGGCAAATTAAAGCCTGCCGCTGTTCCATATGTACAGGTACCTGCAGGCTCTGGTCCACGTCATTTTAAAATCCATCAGAATGGCAATTTTGCCTATTCTGTTGATGAATTATCGAATACCATAGTTGCCTTTAAGGTAAATAAGAAAACAGGAGCCTTAACGATTATCGAGCGTTTAAGTATGCTTCCTGAAGGTTATTCAGAGGTGACTTATGCTTCTGATGTTCATTTCTCACCTGACCAGAAGTTTATTTATGCAACGAACAGGGGGCATGAAAGCCTTGTGATCTATGAGGTTAATGCGAAGACCGGTAAATTAAAGATGATTGGCCATGAGTCGACCGGAGGTAAACATCCGAGAAATTTCATGATCAGCAAATCGGGTGAGTATGTTCTGGTAGGTAATACCAATACTGATAATGTGGTGATCTTTAATAGAGACAATAAAACTGGTTTACTTAAACCTAATGGGGTTCAGTACACTATTCCGGCGGTGAGTTGTTTGATTGAGTTGTAGAATAAGCTTCCTTATGGTCGATGATAACACCGACCATAGGGAAGTCATTATTTCAGAATAAATTTTACCTGAATATTAGCACTAATATTAATCTTTTCAAATTCAATTTTTGGAATGTTAGCCAGAGACACCTCCTGGGTATAGCTATTCCCCCTCAGCGTTATTCCTGCAACTCGCCCCTGAAGTTGCTGGTTCGCATAGTAGGGTTCATTATCAGAAATCTGAATGGCTGCACCAATATTTTGCTGCAGTGGTTTCACAATCGCCAGCGCCCTGGTTCTGGCATTTTCAACTGCTTTGGTTCGGATTATATTCTTGATAGTCTCTAAATTTGAGTGTGTTACCTTTTCAATGGAAGTATTTGAGATTCCCAGTTGCTCAAGGTTAATAAATACCTTGCTTGCAGTAAGTCCGTCGCTGACTTTTAATATATATTGTTTCGTTTTCAGGATGTCTTTATTCTTTAAAAGATAGGACTTGAAATTGCTAGATATATCAGTTGTGTTCAGGTCTTTATCGAGGTCGATACCCAGAGTTTTTAGAGCATTAACCATCTTTATTTCCAGATCCTCAACAGAAACTTTATCCTTTGAGTCTTTCTCTGTAAGCAGGATCTTAATGGAGATTTCATTTGGAGTAACCAGAGAATCTGCGCTACCTGTTACTTCAAGATAGGGTTGATCAATAAAATTTTTTTGCTGAGCCATTCCGGAAAGTGAAAGAAAGATCAAACAGATAAGTAGGAATAAATTTCTCATGGTGTGTTTTTTATTTTATAAAAATAGGATTATTGTGATCTTATGCAAGCTCCCATCTGATCGATTTGATTACCGCCCGGGACTCTGTTAAAAAACCGGATTATCCCTAATCGGTAGTTTGGCAAATTTTTCGACTTCAATCGCGGGGCAGCCAAAGTCCTCGACCACTTTTCCCAGGATCAGGTAGCAGCCTTTTCCTCTGAAAGGATAGGAGGGGGTATTATTCGGGAAGTGAACAGTATCCAGGAATTCGCCCTCTGCATCCAGAAAAGTTCCGAACCACATTTTCTTATTGTTTTTTGTTCGTACTGTCTTTTCACACACATAATTGCCTGCTAAGCGGATTGTTTTGTTGAGGTGTTTTGATAAGTCTTTTGCCGCTACATCGCCCCGGTAATCTGATTTCATCAGGTCGAACATACTCATGCTTATCGGATAACCCAATAATTCGAGCTCATTATAGGCATCTTCCAGTATTGAGCTTTCCAGTTCGGGCAGATAAAATTCTTTAACTTCGGTACAGAACAGTTCGCTATCCTGTTTAGGCACCAGCTTGCTGCCCAGGTAATTATGCACTTCCCATAACAGCTCCTTTTTGTTCTTTCCGCAAAACCTGAGGGCTCCGATGCGAATCAGGATAATGGCCTGATCGAGTGTGATTCTGGTTCGTTTGATAAAATCAGCCAGGTCGCGGTAGGGGCCATTGGCTTCCCGTTCTGCCGGTATAAGTTCCATGTATTGGTTCTCTAATCCCTGAAGGCCAATAAAACCCAGCCATGCGTCTTTGCCTCTGATCCTAACCTTCGCCTCACTATTATTTACACAGGGTAAATGAACCCGGGCACCCGATTTCTGAAGTTCATGAACATAGACCCAGCGCTGGTAAAAACCACCGTAATTATTCAGTACAGCCACCATAAACTCCATGGGATAATAAGTTTTGAGAAAGAGGCTTTGGTAACTTTCTACAGCAAATGAGGCGGAGTGTGCTTTTGAGAAACTGTATCCTGCAAAAGAGGAGACCTGCCGCCAGACTTCTTCGGTAATTTTCTCATCTCTTCCAATCTCTTTGGCACGGTCGAAAAATCGCTGAACCAGACGGTCGAATTCCTTTTTGGAACGGTATTTTCCGCTCATACCCCGCCGCAGAACGTCGGCATCTGTGAGATCGAGCCCGGCATAATGATAGCAGATCTTGATCACATCTTCCTGATAAACCATCACGCCGAAGGTTTCATGAAGATGCTCCTTCATCACCGGATGCAGGTATTCGACATTTTCGGGATCATGGTAATTGCTGATATAGGTCTTCATCATTCCCGAAGAGGCTACTCCCGGACGAATGATTGAGCTTGCGGCAACGAGCGTCAGATAATTCTCGCATCCCAATTTTTTCAGCAGTTGCCGCATGGCAGGCGATTCAATGTAAAAGCAGCCGATGGTTTTTCCCGCTTTTAATTTTGCATTGATTTTCGGGTCTTTCATGAAGGAGCTGACCGCATGGATATCCAGTTTTGTTTTCTGATTTTCCAGGACCAGGCGGACCGCCTCTTTAATGTGTCCGATTCCTCTCTGACTCAGGATGTCGAACTTTTCATATCCGATGGCTTCGGCTTCATACATATCCCATTGTACGGTAGGCATACCTTTGGGTGGCAGATCCAGTGCGGTATAATAGGTGATCGGCTCCTCCGAAATCAGTACGCCGCCTGCATGAATGGAACGTTGATTGGGCATATGCTGCATCATGCTCTGAATAGCCAGTATCTTAGCGAAAGTCGGGTTATTCCTGTTCTGATTTTGTTTTGTCGGGTCGGTAAAACTATCTATTTCCTGAGCCGGTAGTCCCATTACCTTACTGATCTCCCGGATGATGGACCGATCTTTAAAAGTACTCATGGTGCCCAGCAATGCAGTGTAATTGCTGCCATAACGTGTGAATATATAGTCCTGTACATCTTCCCGTTCATCCCAGCTGTAATCGATATCGAAGTCGGGCGGACTACTCCGCTGCCGGTTCAGGAAGCGTTCAAAATACAGATCGAGTTCTATCGGATCCACATCAGTGATACGCATACAGTAAGATACGATGCTGTTTGCCCCTGAGCCCCTCCCGATATGGTAATAGCCCCGGGCAATGGAATAGCGGATAATATCCCAGGTGATCAAAAAATAAGCAGAAAAATGCAACTCATTAATAACCGCAAGTTCTTTCTGTACCCGTTTTAAAGCTTCCCGGTTCGAACGGCCATAGCGGTATTCCATCCCTTCGAGGGCTAGTTTTTCCAGCAGGGCTTTATCATCTTTTGCCGATCCGGTAAATGTTTTCCGGTTCTTTGAGCCCTTTTCAAAGCTGCTGCCGCAGTCGTTCATGAGCTTCTCGGTATTACTGATGATGAATGGATAAGCCTCATAAAGCTTCTTCAGCTGATTCGGAGGAAGAAACACCTCGTCTTCACGGCAGCAGTCATTTTTCCCAATCTTGGAGAGCAGGGTGTTCAGGTCTATTCCTCTTAAATAGGTATGCAGGCGATGCTCGATCTTATTACTGACAGTCACACTATGCAGAGCCACAATCTTTTCCCTGATTCCCGATAAGGGCTGCCCGAAAAGACTGTTCAGATCCCGGTAAGGGATACCCAGGAATTCATTTTCTTTCAAATCCGGGTGTTCAGGCTTGTATGGATAAATGATGTAAACATTCTGAAAATCCCAGGGCTTTTCGGGCAGTTCCAAACTGTTGAGATTGTAAAAGCTGAGGAAGTCATTCAATTCCTTCATGCCTTCCCTGTTGCGGGCTATCCCGATATACAAAAGTCCGGATGATTTTCTAAATTCGATACCTGTAATGGCTTTGATATGCTTTTCCCGGCATTCCCTGATGAATTCCATAGCTCCGGTCGAGTTATTGATATCGGTAAGTGCCATTTGTTCTATCCCCATAATCTTGGCTTGCTCTACCAGTTTTTCGACAGAAAGGGTGCCGTAGCGCAAACTATATTGTGAATGAACATTCAGGTACATGACTCAGAGATTAATGTCGATGCTGGATGCCAGTTTTACAGCTTTCTCTCCAAACCTGTTCCGGATGCGGTCCATAGCCTGATAAAGTTTGTACTGTTCTTCCGAAGCACCGTACAGGCTGATTTGTTCATATCCGCTTACCAGTTGCGAGAGTTTAACTCCAACAAGGCGAATCAGCATACGCCGGTTGTACAGGGTGTCAAATAGCTCCTTTGCCTTGCCAATCAGAAAGGAATCCAGTGAGGTGTAAGGAATCTTTGCCTGCCGGGTATGGGTTTCGAAATTGGAGTAGCGTATGGTTACAGTGATACATGCCGCCAGCTTTTGTTGTGATCTGAGCTGAAAGCAGAGATCCATAACCATGGAACTAAGCAGTTGCCTGATCTTACGGGTATCAATACTGTCGTTCTCGAAAGTACTTTGTGTTCCGATTGATTTTTGTTCACGGTAAGGCAGTACCGGTGAATTATCGATTCCCCGGGCTTTCTGCCAGAGACTTGTTCCATTATTGCCCAATACCCTGAATAATTGTTCCTGCGGAATCTGTGCCAGTGTATAGATATACCGTACTCCCATTTCACTCAGTCTGATATAAGTTGCCTGCCCCAGACCTGGAATTTTTTTAATGGATAGCGGATTTAGGAAAGGCTGAACTTCATCTTTTGAAACCTGTCGTTCTCCGTTCGGCTTGCACTCATTGGTAGCGATTTTTGAAACCGTTTTATTAACCGACAGACCGAAGGAAAGAGGAAGCCCGGTTTCCTTCATTACATACAGGCGTAGTTCATGAGCGAATTTCATGCAGCCATAAAAGCGATCCATGCCGGTCATGTCGATGTAGTGCTCATCAATAGAAGCCTTTTCAAGCAGAGGAACCCGTTCTTGCAGAATATCAGTTACTATATGCGAATACTTGCTGTATTCATCCATATTGCCACGGATAAAGATGGCATGCGGGCAAAGTTGCCGGGCCATTCGCGATGGCATAGCAGAGTGGACTCCGAATTTCCGCGCCTCATAACTGCAGGATGCAACTACCCCGCGATCGGAACTTCCTCCTATAATCACTGGCTTCCCAATCAGGGAAGAGTTCTTCAGGAGCTCTACAGATACAAAAAATGCATCCTGATCGTTATGAATTATCAGCGTGTCTTTTGACATAATTTATTTGCGGGGAAACAAAGTTATG
>CAZTRY010000004.1:0-13829 GCA_964616525.1 uncultured Sphingobacterium sp.
TGGAACCTCCCGGATCTCATGAAATTCCATTTCAAACTTTCCCCGGACACTAGTAGTTGAGAGTTGAGAATTAAATTAAATAGTTATTTGGGCAAAATTCCATGCCGCTCATTAACTCATTTTCTCCCGTCTTTTCGAACACACCGGTAATAGTTCCTTCTAAAGGGTAAATTCCAGGTGTGGAGAAATCTGTAAATGGTAAAGAACATTTTTAATTGTAATTTCCTCAGATCAAAACCCGTCTTCGTATTAAAAAGATTTCTCTTCGCGTTAGAAATATTTATAGGTACAAAATTCCATGCCGCTCATTCGAAATGACGGGTATGAGCACGTCATTTGCTGATTTCCAAATTTTCTCATTTGCACATTGCTAATTCCACTTCCCCTTAAAAAATCGCCTGAGTTCCAATTTTCTACCCAAATACCCCTTCTTCTCCATCTTCAAAAATCGTTCAATCAAGTCTCTTTGATCCGGTTCTAAGTCCTTATAAAATGTTTTGTAAAATTCAGCTACACAAATCAGCTCCCTTTCAAAGATTTCCTTATTATTAAAAACGGAAAGTAATTCGGCCCCAATCCTCCCAAGTCTACCCTTCTTCTTAAAACTATTCAGCTCGGAAGTATTATGATAATGTCTGCGATAATGTATCAGCGGTTCAGGCACTATCCCAACCTGGCCAAAAGTATAAGCAATCAGAGCGATCCAGGTATCGTGTGTGAAAAATTTTCCTTCAGGAATGGTACTGAAATATTCAGCCATTTTGGGGTTCATCAACATGGTACAACCATTTACAAATCCACCAAAAAGAAGGGTATTTAGACAATATTCATACTTATCCTGCCCCAATTCATTTCTGAATGAGGGATTCAACAATTTTTTTTCCTCGTCCACCAGAATCAAATCTGAATAGACCATAGCGGGTTTATGACCATCATCTATCCCAAGCATTGTATCCATTGCCGCCTGAAGTTTTCCGGGAAGCCAGATATCATCCTGGTCTGAAAGGGCTATAAAATGACCGGGGGCTGCAAGCGATACAGCTTTCTTAAAATTACCGATATAACCAAGTCTGCTTTCATTAATGAAAAACCGCAGTTTACCGGCAGCCTGATATTTTTCAAGAATTTCAACGGTACCATCTGTTGAGAGGTCATCACATACAATCAGATCAGCTGGTGCAAGTGTTTGTACTAATATTGAATCCAACTGCTCTTCAAGGTATTTTGCCCCATTATAGGTGGCCATGGCAACAGATATTGGAGGAAATCCAGAAATATTCTGCTCAGATTTAATCATTCTTACGAAATAAGCTGGTATGTATTACAGGCATTAAGCCATCTAAATTAAGAAAAAATCATCGCTAGTACTTGATTGTATTGTTGTCTGAACTATGATTCAGGTGATTTATTTGATTATTATGAATCAGTACAATCATCCTAATCAAAAAAATCACAGTTCAGACAAAATACTGCCCATTAAATCATTAATTTTAAAACCAACCGACAGGCAGCTATAATATACACCTGCCATCCTGCATGAAACAAAAACCCAGATTTGTTACCATATTTACAGATACAGAGAACTTCCATCTGGTTAAAGATGTTGGACAGGTACCCTACTTCATGTATAAGACTGAAGGCTATGATGCAGAATTAATCAGTTACAGAAATAACCTGGAATATTCATATTTGAACAAAGAGGTAAAAGGATTGAAATTAACCTTTATTCCTGATCAGGGCAGATATTTCTACTTTGAAGCCGGGATATTGTCCTATCTGTGGTCCTGCTCAAAATCGATTGATGTATTACATCTTTTCCATTTCAAAAAAGATCATCTGCTTTATCTGATCCTCTACAAAGCCCTAAACCCCAAAGGAAAAGCCTATATAAAACTGGATATGGATATCCTGTTCTTCAAAAACTATAATGCTTTTCTTTATTCTAAGTATTCGTTGAAAAATTACCTGCTAAAAGGTATTACAAAATGGATTTTCAAATTAACAGATCTCTTTTCGGTAGAAACCGAAGAAGCCAGAGCATATCTGCTGAAGGTTTATCCAGAATTAGAAAATAAACTAATCTGCATCCCTAATGGAGTGGATAATCTCTATTTGGAAGAAGAAATTAAACCAAGAACCTGGGAAGAAAAAGAAGATATAATCATTTCAGTAGGCAGAATAGGAACCCATCAAAAAAATACTGAACTCTTACTGGAAGCATTAAAAAATGTTGAGTTGAAAGAGTGGAAAGTATATATCATCGGGCCGGTTGAAGAATCATTTCGAAACTATATAGAAAACTACTTCAAGTTGAATCCTGACATGACTGAACAAATCATCTTTACAGGCAATATTACCAACCGTGCAGAGCTTTTTAAGTGGTATAATAAGGCCAAGATTTTCTGTCTGACCTCACGGTTTGAGGGATTCCCAATTACATTTCCTGAGGTACTTTATTTTGGAAATTATATTCTAAGTACACCCGTTTCAAGTGCCCTAGAAATTACAAATCATAACCAGTTTGGAAGGATAGTTGACCCTAAAGCTCATGATTTTGCTCAGGCATTAACGGAATGTATGGCTGAAGGATATCTGAATAAACAGAAATTTGAAGCAATAGTTCAATTCTCAAGAGCCTATTTTACCTGGCCGCTTATCATCAAAAAGCTGTCTGAAAAACTAAATAACAATGCGTAAACAATTGCTAAAGGACTCCGCAATTTATTTGAGCGGAAGTATCATTGTACAGCTCCTTGGCTTTATAGGAATGATCTTCTTAATGCGCTTTCTTCCGGTTTCTGAGTATGGAAAATATACCTATATCATTGAATTCATCTCTATTTTTGCCTTTTTCTCTGATGGAGGATTTACACAACATATCATTAAAGAAAGTAGCCAAAATCCGGAATCAGTCCCAAAGATATACGCCAAAGCACAATCAGCACAACTATTGATCAGTGGATTAATGCTGACACTAATATTAGTAATAAGTTACCCTCTAAATTCTTTACAGGATTTTTATTATCTCTCAGTTTTTGGTTTTAGTGTTGTGCTTAGTGCCTGGTTTACCCCTACTTTAGCCATTTTAATTGCATCGGGCAGAAAAGACCTGATCTTTTATAAAGATGTTAGTCTGAGTGTTACAAGACTTATTTTCATTTTTCTTGGGATCTACCTAAGTGCCCCCATTTCCTACTTTATTTACCTGGGATTTATCAACTGTATAGTCTTGTTCCTCTTGTTTCTTTATACCAAACAGCTGGAGGCATTCAGCTATATATCAAGATTTAAACTGGCTATAGCTGATAGTATGGGTTTTATCAAGCAGGGCTTCCTGTTCACCATTTTAATGGCTGCAAACGTAATTTACAACAAAATAGATATTATCATGCTGGAGAAAATGACCGGAAGTACTGAAGTCGGCTATTATTCAGGAGCTACGAAATTTATTTATCCATTCATGTTCATTTCTGGTGCATTCATGACGGCAATTTTTCCTAAGCTAGCCAAGCATTCAGAGGAGCAGGATAAATTCAAAAATATTCAAAATCTGGCACTATACTATCTTGGTGGGATTGGTATTCTGCTCAGCACCTCACTTTTTTTGAGTTCAGATCTTATTTTTCAAATATTTTTTGGAGATAAATATGATGCATCAATAGGTGTATTTAAAATACTGGTTTGGTATTTGGCTATTGTTTTCATATACGGACCGATCAGCAATAGCCTGGTTGCAAAAAACAGGGTTAAATTCCTGGTTTATCTCAATTTATTCATGATTATTCTGAATGTTGTGCTAAATTTCTTTCTTATACCTGAATATCAGGCAAAAGGTGCAGCCATAGCTACCATCATATGTGAAGTACTGATATTGATTTCGGCCTTTGCTTATTGGCAAAGAATAGAAAACAGAAATTAACCTCTAATATAAAAATTCGTAATTCGTAATTCGTAATTCGTAATTCGTAATTCGTTATTTTTAATTCGTAATTTTTAATTGATTAAAATCTATACATCACCCCAAACCTGGTCTGAAAATTCAGTCGGTCCCAGCCGACAACAAAATATTCCGGAGGACGGTTATAAAGTACATATCCGTAATTGAGCGCTCTGATCATTGAAAAACCGGCACTAAAGACCAGATTTTTATAATCCCAATCTGCTGAAAGTGTAGCACTCATATCCACATACTTTTTCCTGTAATCTATAGGATTATTATACATCTGATAATAGAAATCATTATTATGCAGATAGCGTTCAAATTGAAGTCCGATATGCTTTAAACCCCTATACCAGCTAATATCCAGCGATTGGAGGTTACTTCCTGGCCCAATACCTGAGCCTAATACCTGTCCGCGATGAGTATAGCCCTGCCTGATTAATGAACTGGTATACCATCCCCCCTCTAATGGTATCGAAGTCTGCTGAAGTTCGGTAAACTCAAGTGAAGTTTGTATGTAAGATCCTTTGCTTCCCAAAGGAGTTTGCTTACTTAGCCCGAGGAGGTAAGCTGCATTTGTTTCGGGACTCTTCAACAAATCAACCAGTTTCTTTCTTCCCTGATGCCCATACTCCCCATAAATCTCTGTACCGCTTTCTTTCCATACCCAACGGAAAAACAGGCTTGAATATCGATCTCTTTTTTCTATGGCATCCTTACTCTCAAAGACCTGGAATAAGGGAATAAAATCTGCCGGACTACTTCCGGCGTCCTGATGATACATTTGGGATACCCTTGCAGAACCAATAAACAAGCCTGGAACCCATTTGGGTTGATAAGTAAAAACCATTCCCGATAAATAACGCCAATCGTCCCGTTTAGGTCTGTATAAGGATCTTCCTTCATAAACCTTGTTAGATTGTGGCGGTAAAACACCTGAATTTTCCAATCTGCCTACAATAATCTGTGCCTCAAATGAACCGATTGATGTTTGCACAGGGCGGGTGGTATTCAATGTGATATGTTTAAAACCCCGGGCATTATTGCTCATCAGCAATGAATTACGCTTACCGGGACCCCACCATAAGTTCTCGTTTGACAGGCCTATGGATATCGGATCAAAGTTAAATCTAACACTGCTCTGACCCCAAAATAGTTCGTTATAGGGAGTTTGCGGATACCATTCTGTGATATCAGTAACATTATAATAACTATCATAATACTTCGCCCAGACAATATCATACTGCTCAGATGGAAAGCCCTCCTGCTCAGGATTTTTGGCTTGCAAATATTCAGGTCTGAGCTGAATACTTAAAGGTCCGTAAGATGCCGATACACCAAAGCTGTGTAAAGATTGCAAACCAATTGCAGGTATCATAGATCCATCATTCCATCCATAAGCAAACTCAGAATTATGCTGAAATAATGAACTGATTGGCAATAACTGAAATGAAGCTTTATTCCATTGATATTTATTTTTGAATCTGAACAGACTTTGCTCATCAGGAATTGTATCCAGTAAAGGGTTTGAAAAATTCCTAAGGTTTCCTGTATACAGTGGGCGGATCGTAAATGATATCAAGGAATCATTATTCCCGCGCAACTGTTCACGCCGGTATGCATCCTCCAGAACAGGTAGCCCAACCGGCAGAGTTTGGGCATGAAGTGAGCCTTTGGCAGATAAGAAACAGAAAATAAAAAATATGAATAGCTTTTTAACCATTGCCTTATCTGAACTCAATTGCTTTTATTTTAATATTATCCACCGACCAGCTTTCATTACAATTCTTATTTGTCTGATCAGGATCTTCCAGCTGTGCATAACAACCTATAGTAAGTTTGCTATCTGTATGCTCTATTGTCCGAAGAATCCTGTATTTTACCGTTCCACCCTTTACTCCCTCTAATTTACAGGCTCCCGGAAGGTCGGTTTGAATGGCATTACTATTGGGTTCATAGTTAAAGAAATTAAACCGGTTGTTTTCAATGCTTGGCTGAAGCACCGGATAAGACTGCTTACAATCAGCACATAAGCCGCTCGCAATAGTGGCATAAATAGCACTCCAGCCATCAATATTCATAATCCAGATATCCGGTCCTTCGGGTTTTGCGGCATTCCCATCCCAGGTATCATGGATATAAAGATCAAAACTAATCTGCACCAAATCATGTTTTGGTATACTATCCAGTCGCAAATCAAAGCCATTTTCAGAGTACCTGCCAATCACTTTTGATCCATTATACTCAGCAATCTTACCACTTATGATTTTCGACAAACTGCTATCCTCAAAGTTATTACTGTAAACAATTGTCTCCCTTTGTAATCCCTTGCAGGATGTTAAAAGAAAATATACCAGGCACAAAACATAAAATAAATAATATGAATTTTCTCTTTTCACCTGCTATTTTTTAAAACGATAAATAATTCCTACCTCAGCATTTATTTGAAATTTATCATGCTTTGGTCTACCATTCAGTCCATCATTCCATTGATAATTTTGGGATTGAATTCCCTGTAACTTGGTACTTATAATTAAATCATTGTAAACTCTGTCAGCTACTGCAGAAAATGCAAAATCAACCCATTCGCCATAACTCTGCCTGGCTCCTAAATCTCCATTATGCTCATAACGCTCAAGTTGAAACCCCAATCGGTTCAAAGATTTAACCCAGGCTACATTTAGTGCTGCAAAGTTCCCTCCCGGACCAATTCCCGCACCAAGCACTTCTCCCCGATGGGTATAACCATGAGGAACATCGTTATGTGTGTACCACTCGCCAGAATTTCTAAATGCCCTGTCAATGGACTGCTCCAGATGAGAAAGTTCGACTCCAACCTGGACATACTCTTGATCCCTGCCTTTGTAAGGAATTAATTTATTAAATCCAATAGTATATGCACGTGAATGTTCGGGTGTCATTAAAAAATCACGAATGTTATAAGAGTGGTCGTTTAATCCATACTCAAAATAAACTTCGGCTTTTGTCTCTTTCAAAAGCCACCTTAAAAAAACCGATGTTACCTGGTCTCTTTTTTTATCATCCTCGCTTGTTTTCTTTTTTTGAAATGCACTAAACAGAGGGAAATAATCATCAAACCCATTCCCCATATTTTCATTATTGATTTGAAAACTTCTGGTCATTCCTAAAAACAAGCCATTAAACCATCTGGGCTGATAAGAAAATACCATTCCGGAAAGATATCTCCATTCATTTGTTAAGGCAGGGGTGTATCCCGAACCTTCAAGCCTTCCTGCCAGAATTTGTGCTTCTATTGAACCGATAGGTGTCTTAACCGGTTTGGTAGTATTTAAAGTAAGGTGCTTAAATCCAGGTGCTGTATTAGACATCAGGATTGAATTCTGAATGCCTGGTCCCCACCAGAGATTTTCGTTGGAAATACCTATAGAAACAGGATCAAAATTCAGGCGTATACTACTTTGACCCCACGAAAAACGTGAATATGAATTATTCCCAAATCGAACAGGTAAATCAGCAGGGCCATAGTGGGTACTCACTTCATTAAACTCATCATTTGTTGCAAATACAAAGTCGGGGTTTAACTGAATGCTAAAGGGTCCATACTTAGCGAATAAGCCGGCACTTAACATACTCTGATAACCCTTGGCAGGAATCATTGAGCCATTGTTCCAAGCATAATATGGATGTGAGTGATATTGTTGTTGCCAACTTAAAGGGAGAATCTGGACAATTTTACGCCGATTCGCTGATTGATACAATTTTGAACCAAACCTTAAATTTGAATCAGTATCTTCAGATAATCCGGCATCTACAAAAAACGAAGACAAGGGGCGAAGAGTAAAAGAAATGTTAGAGTCAACTGCAGACAGTAACTGCTTTCTACGATAATATTCTTCAAATACCCTCATCCCTACAGGAAGGCTTTGGGAAAAAATAACCAGAGGAAAAATAGCCTGTATACAAAGTAAAAACAGGACTCTTACCACAATGCCTCTGCTATTCCTTATTGAAAAAGTATCTCCAAAATAAAAAAAAAGAAAATACCTGTTTCTCTGAATCATAAAGAATTAACCTTTAAACTCAGAAATATTTTCAATTGGCATTACTCCATCTAAAGGTAAATCCAGCTCCTCGTATATAGAATTATTACTTTTAAACTCAGGGACTATTGACTTCATTTTAATAACGACCATTCGATCCTTATATTCATTACCAAGCTTAATAATTTCCATGATATGCTTGTTAATATCATGGAAATTATATTCTCTGACATTCGCAACCATAATTTTTTCATGATGTGTAGGACGCGTATTTTCTAAATCATTAAGTAGCTCCTCATATAGTTTTTCACCGGGACGCAATCCGGAAAACTCAATAGAAATATCCTGATTTGGCACCAGCCCGGAGAGACGAATCATCTTTTTGGCAAGTTCAATTATCTTAACAGATTTACCCATATCAAAAATGAAGATTTCACCACCATTACCCATTGAGCCTGCCTCCAATACTAAGCGACAGGCCTCGGGAATTGTCATGAAATATCTGGTAATATCCGGATGAGTAACTGTAATTGGGCCACCCTTTTCAATTTGCGCTTTAAATCTGGGTATAACAGAACCATTTGATCCTAAAACATTCCCAAATCTGGTGGTTATAAATAATGTCTTTGCCCTTCTGCTTTCATCGTTTAAAAAACTAAAACCATTAGTGTGCAAAGCTGTATCCTGATCCGAAAGAAGCTTAAATAAGGATTGTACATAAATTTCGGCTATACGCTTGGATGCGCCCATCACGTTTGTAGGATTTACGGCTTTATCCGTAGAAATCATAACAAACTTACTGACCCCATATTTTACCGACAAATCAGCAACAATCTTAGTTCCTAAAACATTTGTTCTTACCGCTTCACCCGGATTATGTTCCATTAAGGGTACATGTTTATATGCTGCAGCATGATAAACATAGTGAGGCTTGAACGTTTGAAAAAGTAACTCCATCCTGTTTTGATCTCTTACATCACCGATAAAAGAGTGAAAATTATCATAAAGATTATTTTCCTGTAGCTCTAATTGCAATTCATGAAGAGGAGTTTCACTTTGATCATTTAAAATAATCAACTGAGGTTTAAAATGAGAAATTTGTCGGACAATCTCTGAACCTATGGAGCCCGCAGCACCTGTAACCAAAATCCGCTTATCCTTTAATTGCTCACCAATCACTTCATTATGAATTTCAATTGGTTCTCGTTCAAGCAAATCCTCAATTTTGATATTTTGTAACTGCTTGGCTGTAGGTTGTCCATTAATCCAGTAACGTACCGGAGGTAGTGTCAGCACTTTTATACCACTTTCAAGACAGATATCTACAATCTTATTCTTACGTTCAGGTGCTAAAGTCTGTGTGGCAATAATCAGATTATCAATCTTCTCATTTTTTGTTAAGAAAATAAAATCCCGGGTATGATATATCTTAATTCCATCAATTGCTTTTCCAGCTTTTCTCTCATCATCATCAATGAATGCTACAAGCATCATATTAACTTTATTATCATGATCAAGAGTACGTTTTGCAGCAATCCCCGACTCACCTGCACCATAAATAATCACTTTTCGCTTATCCATCCTATAGTTCTTTATGTACATAAAGAAATATTTAACCATAACCCGATAAGTTATTAACAATAAAAATCCGGTTAAGCCATTTATAACCAATATTACATTGGATATATACGCCTCTTGATTAAAACTTATTAATATAAGATTGACTAAAAAGAAAAGTCCGTTACTTATTAAAATGGAAAACAGTATCCGAATTGAATCCTGAGCACTTGTATAGCGAATAATCCCTGCATAAGTCTTTACAGAAAAAAACACTACTGAATTTAATATGCTGAATATCAGAATATTTCTGCTAAACTCATTTACATCAATCTCTAAAGTATTAAAGTTATACTTTAGAAAATAGGCGAAAGATAACGCAAAAATACAAACAAGCAGATCAAGACAAAAAATGATCCAACGGGGTACAATATTAATGAGATTAAACAAAGCTGGCTATTAGTTTGAAACAAATATAACAGTTTTACTCTTTCAAGTTCGTTCTATATTTTTTGCTTATGCAAGTTATCAGGCTATTTAGAATTATTGATTCAATTTAACGGTGCTTTCGCATTTCCAATTAATTTCAATTTACCCTCTGTTAGGAAACGAACTCCAACAAATAGCACTCCCATAATCATCAGAACAATCACGAAATTGAATATATCAAGATTACTCTTAACTATAAATAAATTAATCAAAAGCTGTATAAATAAATATAATCCAGATACTCCTAAATGAGGCAAACCCTTCTCATTAGCAAGAAACTGATATAAATGACTTCTGTGCGCCTCAAAAATATTCTCTTTTCTGACCAGCCTGAACATTATTGTGGTGGCAGAATCAAGTCCATAAAGGAGAAGTAAACCGATGTATTTAAAATCATTAGACTTAATAATCAGCATCATTATAAAAAATATAATAACAAAGGCTATACTAACACTCCCTACATCTCCGGCAAAGCATTTCGCAATCTTCCTGAAATTATAATAATTAAAGATGATGATTGCAATGATTGAAACCATCAGGATTTCTTCGTTAATAAACCCGATAATTGAATAGTTGATGTAGTAAAGACTAAGAAAGGTGATAAAACTATAGGCTCCGGTAATTCCGTTAATTCCATCCATGAAGTTATATGCATTAATTGTACCGACCACCAGAACACCAACAAGTGCAAGAATCCAAAACGCATACCCTTCAAGACCTGTCTCAAAAAACAGAAGTGTTACTGCAACAAGATGTCCGGTTAGCCTGATTATTCTGGAAAGTGGTTTTAGGTCGTCAAAGAAACTAATCACGCTTATGATTATGAGACCTGAAATGAATAAAGGGTAGGCAAAACCATTAAAGATAGAATATAAAATAATGGCAATCGGGAAAATAATTCCACCTCCCCGAATGGTAAGATTTTGATGAGAACTACGATGATTTGGACGATCAACTATCCCAAACCGGTTTGCTAATTGAAAATAAAAGATCTCAACTAAAAAAAGAGCAAGAGCTATTAACAGGTAAAAAAGGTAATCTGACATATAATACAAGGATCTGTTTAAATAAATTCACTGTTGCTTTTGAAGAATTTTCACTACTTAACATACCTAATTGTGACATTCATTTTATCAAAAGCAAAGGAACAAATTAACATTCATCAAAAAAAGTCTGACTACAAAGTACTGATGATGAAACCAACTTTCCTTGCTGGCGGATACCCAAAAACCAAGATTTAAAGAATCTCGTACAAATAAATATCCCAGGCTGATTCTTTATCCTGAAATTTACTGAGAAACTTATACTCAGGATCTGTTTGAGTGTTGATCTTGACCGCTGAGATAATGTATTTCCCTCCAAGCTCTTTCATAACCTGCGTATTAAAATCAAGATTTTTAAGTTCAATAGTGTTACCTGAAACATTTAAATAGCCGATATCTCCGGCAGTAAACAGATATGCACGCGAGCCCCAGTTGTCGAAGTAATTCTTTATCTCGGGATTCTTTTTTATCTCATTCTGAATAATCTCCCCGAATTTCCACTTGTACCTTCTGTCATAATTAGGACAATAGCCATCGAGAGTATAAAAGCCATTGTATTGAGAAATAATGGGATGTAAACCTAAACTTAAAACACGATAGGTATTCTTTTCCTTACCAATATATCTGGCTATGCTTTTAAACTGTTTCTCTGCATAAAACTGTTTCACACTTGGATCTACAGTAAGTACCAGCTCTCCCTTCTTCTCCCCTGCTTTAAAGCTGAATGCTGAAATAACCAGTTCATGATGTGAAAAATCAAACCCAAGCTGAGCTAAAAGCAGAAAAACAACGATATACTTCCCTATTTCAAGTTTTGAATAAATATAAACCAGGCTGATCGAAAATAATATAGACCAAAGAAAAGGATACAACCAGCTTACCCTTTCCAGGTTAAGCGGTATGATCTGAAATAAAAATGCAGTAATCCAGCCAAAGTATGCAGAGAAGATAAATGAGGTAAGGAGTGCTGTAATTAGGATAAAAATCAAAATCAGTCTGAATCGTGCGGATACCTGCTTGTAATTCCACATTAAAATTCCAGCTAGTGTAACCGCAAAAAGGATAAACTGGTTTCCGATAAAAATCCTGTCGAAGAAGTATTTCCAGGAGCCAACCAGACCATAACTGGGCTGAACAAATTCAACCCTGTGTGAAACAAAATCTCTTTGTACAAAGAATGTAAGAAATATTCTGTAATGAGTCAAAACATATAAAAATCCTAACATCAGAAATGCCAGAATATAAGCAAGTTCAATTCTTCTCTTCCGGGTAAGGTCAACTCCAAGGATTAGAAGAAGAATAACCATAAAGAATATTCCGGTAAGAATCAAAGAAGAATAAAAAGGATATAGAGCAATAATTATCCAGTTGTAATACCTTTTATTTCCTGATCTTAAATTCAGAAATGCATATAACAACAAAGGAAGTCCGGGAACCGAGAGCCCTCCAAAAGGCCAGTGCAGCAACAAAGCAAAGGTTAATGCAACGCCCGACTGAATAAAAAAATACTCCTTTCCAGGGATGATAAATTTTCGGAGAAGAACGAACATTCCGAAAAAGGCGACAGTTGCCAGTAACCATCTCTCAAAAATATATGCTCCCAGCGGACCAAATAAAAAATTCCACAAAAATGTAAAATGCATTTCAGAGGGAAAAGCACTTCTTGGAATGCCATTCATGAATAATTCAACCGGGGCATTATTCGAAGAAAAGATCTGACCGGTATCTAAAATAATTTTGTACCAGGCAAAAAGTGAATCAAGATTATCATTGATGTTCAAAGAAGCATTCTCACCGAGAATATTATAGGGAATGCAATAGCAGAAAACCGAAAAAAAACAAAACCACTGTACCGCTCTCCTATTTGAAATCCATGAAGAAAGGCGCTCCGAAAAAGTCATAATATATCTGCTTGCTGATTAATCTATTTTTCTAGCCACACAAAGTAAACTACCTCCAAACGGAAGCCTGATTCCACGTTTTATAAAGAATTCATCCAAGCTTAATACGGATTCAAGTATTCTGTTCAGGAAGCTGTTCATACTGAACTCCTGATTCCCTGAAGCTTCTCCCCCTTTTCTTTGCATTAAAAATCTTGAAGCAACCATCATAGGAAACAGGGTAAAAACAAAGCTACCACAATATTCAATTTTGAATCCGGCTGCTGAAACTTTCTGCATCAGTTCTCCTTTAGAATACCGGCGTTTATGAAAAGAAATTTCATCAATAGACGACCACATAAACATGTATTGAGGCACACTGATGTACAATACCCCATTTTTACGAAGCGAACGATGAATATTTTTTAGAGCCAGTTCATCCTCAGATATGTGCTCTATTACATCAAATGCTCCAATTGCATCAAACTCATTTTTGAAAGGCATGGCCGTAGCATCCATCTGGATAAATTCGGCAGAGGGAACACGTTCCTTCGCATATTTTAAACCTTCCACATGAATATCTGATCCGCTTAACTGAAAATCGGTTGAAGAGCTTAATCCGGATAACACATAACCTGTGCCGCATCCTATTTCCAAGAGCTTTTTATTCCCCGATTTTCCTGAGTATTTTTTGATCAGGTCAATGAGTATTCTATTCCTTACTTTAAACCAAAAATTATTTTCTTCAACCTGCCTTAAAAATGAGAAAGCATCAGCTGAGAATCCATTATTGGATTTTGCGAGTTCAGGACTATAACACTTAAACCCATCAATTATTTCAAAATCAGTCATTAATTAAACTCCAATCTAATGATGTCCACAACCCTTTCAATTTCCT
>CAZTRY010000004.1:13839-68920 GCA_964616525.1 uncultured Sphingobacterium sp.
GTTCCTTTAAAGTATTAAACATAGGAAGCCGAATCAGAGTTTCAGAAAATATATCGCTGTTTCTCAATACCCGATTGTCGTGCTTTAAACTGTAATATGGGCTTGAATGTAAACTCAGATAATGAAAAATTGCATAAATTTCCTGCTTTACGAATGTCTCTATTAATTTATTCCTGCGTTCGGCAGAAGGACAAAGCATATAAAACATATGCGCATTATTGGTAGAATAGGACGGAACATGCTGCAATTTCAGTGCACCCGAACCTTCCAGACTCTCCAATCCTTTATAATATGCATTCCAGATCTCCTTTCTTTTGGTCTGAATTTGGTCCAGACATTCCAGTTGTGCCCATAAAAATGCAGCTGTAATCTCAGATGGCAGGAATGAACTGCCAATATCTACCCAATTGTATTTATCAACTTCACCCCTGAAAAATGCACTGCGATTGGTTCCTTTTTCCCAGATAATTTCGGCTCTTAAAGCAAACTGAGGATCGTTGACTGCCAGCATTCCACCTTCACCCGAGATGATATTTTTGGTTTCATGAAAGGAGAACGCCGCCAAATGCCCGATACTACCCAATGCCCTCCTGCGACCGTCATTTCCGGTATAAAAACTATCAATAGCCTGAGCGGCATCTTCAACTACAAATAAATTATACCGACTGGCCAGGTCCATAATTTTATCCATATCGCAGGCCACTCCTGCATAATGAACCGGAACAATGGCTTTTGTTTTTGGGGTAATCAAGTCCTCAATCTGATCAGCATCGATATTGGGATTCTCTTTCATGGAATCAGCAAAAACTATTGTTGCGCCCCGCAGAACAAAAGCATTTGCAGTTGAAACGAAGGTATAAGATGGCATGATTACCTCATCCCCTGCCTGAATATTGAGTAAAATCGCTGCCATTTCCAAGGCATCAGTACAGGATGAGGTTAGAAAACACTTCCCAAAACCATAGCGTTCCTGAAAATAATTCTGGCAAAGTTGTGTGTATTTCCCGTTTCCCGAAATTTTACCGGTGCCTACCGCATCCTGCATATAATGCACTTCCCTTCCGGTTAGGTAGGGCACGTTAAAGGCTATTTTGCTCTTTTTATTCATCAACGCTCAATTAATAAATAGGCTTAATAGTAAGATGAAGATGTTTCAATTTCTCCTCTATTATCGGATAATATTTTTTATTTACGGCAAGCAATAAAAGATCCGTCTGATGTGTATCAAGCCATGAGGAAGGATAGACCGGAATACCGTGTTTCAACATACCTTCCGGCTTGGTATCATCAATGCAGGCATCAATATGGACATCTTTTAATGAAGTATTAGCCATAAATAAAGTCAAAATTTCACTGGCACCAAATAAAGTGATTTTCTGATCAACATGCTTTCCAATTAATTCATTAACATTCTCAAAACAGCCCTTCCAATATTGCAGATTGTTAATAAGTGTTTTAGAATCCGGATTAAGGTAAGGGATCGATTTCTCCATCTTTTCACATATAAATAACCCAAAACCATGATTTATTGGATGCTGAATATCTTTATGAATAACTTTCAAACCCATCTTATTGAGAAATGCTTCAAATTGACTGGAAGTAAAATGCCATATGTGATCTGCAAAAAAAATATCATAAGCAAGATAATCCTGAATTGGTATTGACAATATTAATCTTCCATTTACATTTAGCGAATTAATAATAGTAGCAAGAAAAGATTCTATATTTTCAATATGCTCCAATACCCCAAGCAGTAAATATATGTCTGCCTTCGGCAAAGCCTCCTGTTCAAATATTAGTTTTTGGGTAATTCTCAATCCTTTTTTCTGGGCTAGTTCAACAGCTTTATTGCTCCCATCAAACCCCGAAACATCTAAAGTTGGAAAGTTGTCAACTATCTTCTGCAGAACTCTGCCTTCTCCGCACCCAACTTCAATAAGAGACTTATAATCTTCCTTAATAAATGGCCTTACCCAATTAAAATATACCTGAGAGCGTGAGATCGGGCCCTGATCGGAATAAAATATATGCTCTTCAGAACCTGAAGTATTTAATAAATAGTCCGTTTGATAAATTTGAGATAACTTTTCCTCAGAAAATTCTTCTTGATTTGCAACTATTCCCGAATCCTCAAAAATTATCTTCTTTAATTTACCAGGTAATATTCGCTGGTCACTCGTCATTACACGCCCTTGTGTACTAGAATAAAATAGCTCAAATTTATTCGAGCCGGTTATTGGGCATACTCTCATTTATTTATGGATTTTTATAAATGGAATTATTAATAATAAATTTCAAGGATTCAGTTCCATGATTCATTATTAAATCAATAATAGACATATAGGGTAAAAAATCACCCCAAAGCTGTTGATAAGGCTTGTGCTGGTAATTCTGGAAAATCACATTGATTCCATTCTGTAGAAATAAATCTTTATCAATAAAATTCTCTGCTTTTTTCCCATCATAAAAAATATTGATTTTATCAAAATTTTGGCAGATCTCAAGTAATCTTAAATTTTTATCACTTGTATTTTTGGGGATATTGGAGGAGAAGTAAATAGGAGTCTTAATTCCAACATAATCTAATATTGCATTATTTAGATTATAGTTCAAATCGACAAGTCTTTCATACTTATTGAGAATAACTTTTTTTAATAACTCCATAACCTCTTCAAAAAAATAGGCTTTCGAATAGCAAGCATTTATCTTATTAATTAATTTTTGTTCCCATCCTTCTGCATAAGATATTAAGGCCTGATTAATAAGGGTTTCTTCTTTAGTTTTTCTTACTGGTACAAAGATCTTAGCAATACCTTGTGGGGATTTTATTTGATTATTATTTCTCCAATCCTGTTTAGTATACTTTACGTCATCCAGATAAACAAAGACATCTGCCAATGCAATCTGTTCAAAATATCCTAACCAGGGTACAAAGCAGGGTTGTATAATTGAGATGACCATTAAAATTGATTGATTAAGCTAATTGTTCTGTTAACTTCGGTTGTTGGAAAACGTTGATCTACAAACAGATTAATCACTCTCTTAGAAAACTGATCTGCCCCCGAATAATCTGAAGAGTCAGGCTCCTCATAGAATAAATGATTTACAGGAGGATACCATGTACTTGCCCAGATATTATTATGAATAAGCAGTTTTAACAATTTGTCTCTGCATTCGTAATCTACCAGAATATTATATCTCCAGAATATCTGCCCGGGGACTTCTTTGATATGCGAAATCTTTGAGGAGCTGATTCCATTTTTATACATCATCGCCTTCTCATATCTAGACAAAATTATATTATCCAAATCAGCAATCGCCTCCCTTATTAAACTGATATGTTGCTGATCCAGGCGGTAAATTAAAAATTTAGCATAATCCCCGTACAATGAACGATAAACATCAGGCTTTTGATTATCAGGATCTTTTCTTAAGATTCTTAATTTTGACTGAAAGCTTTGATCCGCCTCTTTGTGAAGCTCTGAATACAGGTCGAATGAGGAAATTAATTCCTTAACCCTTTGTCTTAAGCCCGAATCTCTTAAAGTTAATCCTCCGCCAAATCCCAATTCTACAATCTTAGAATACCCGAAACTATAGATCGCAGCATCTCCCCAATTACCTAAAGGCACATTCCTGAAGGTGGCACCCAAAGCATTGCATACATCTTCAATAAGGAAGATATCATTTTCTTTAGCCCAGTCGGCAATCAGATCGATTTCCAGTGGCAGACCGAAATTATGAACAGCCAGTAATACCGCCTCATCCCCCGAGTATTTATCTCTTATGTTTTCTAAACCTGAATTGCCTGTATCCGGATTTACATCATAAAAAACAGGGCTGAAGCCGGCCAGTTCTATTATCGGTAGAAGAATTTCGCAAATATTGACCGGTAGAAGAATTTTTTTATTTTTCGAGTTTATTGATAAGAGAATAGCATAAAGAGCAGAAGATCCTCTCCCAGAATAGATCAAATTTTCAGAATCAATCATTTTCATATTCAATCCTCTGATTGATTGCTTTTCGAAAATCAAGATTTTTGTTTATTCTTTCGAGTTTGAAAACCACCATACTTAAAAGGATGAGCTGAAGACCTATTATGGCCAGCATGGTTGAGAAAAGAAGTATGTTTGTAGGAAGTTCTGAGATATTGATTATCCCCCACAATATTAGCCCTAAGATAGTTACAGAACCAATAAAAAAGAAAAGAACGCCCGTAATAATAAGCATAATGAGAGTAGACCCACCCGTACTAAAATTAAGGAGGGCTAAGGTTATTGCCGATAACAAATCAGTGACTCTGTAATGGCTTCTTCTATTTTGAATTTGATTATAGTCGATTGGAAATTCAATGATCTTAAAGTTCAAATTCATGATTAATATTGGCAAATTCTGAACCAGGATATCATTTGCAAGAATTTTATCTAATGCCTTTCTTTTCATTAGCTTATAGGTAGATCCTATGTCTTTAAATTTATTCTTGCCGATTCTCTGTAATAAAAATGAAATGACTTTTGAACCTAACTGTCTTCTAAGACTATTGGATCGTGTCAGCCTATTAGCACTTATAATATCCCAACTTTCTTTGAGATTACTAAAATCATACATCTCTTTAATAGATTCAGGATTTACCTGTAAATCAGAATCCATCATAAAAATCAGATCACCACTTGTATGCTGAAGTGCTATAGAAGTTGCTATATGCTGTCCTGAATTTTTTGAGAGTCTGATTAATTTAATGAAAGGATACTGCTTTAATAGAGCCTTTATTCTATCAACTGTATCATCAGAGCTGCAGTCATCGACCAAAACAAGTTCAATTTCATCAGAAATACTTTTTAATGCAACAACTGCCCTGTGAACAAATTCGGCAATTTTTTCACTTTCGTTAAATACAGGAGATGCTAAGGAAACTTTCATTTTGACTGAATATTTTTCAAATTAATAATAATTGAGGGTCATAAGTTTAACTAATTATAAAATCTACAATGTGTTCAACAAACATTTACTAAACTTAACTCATGTTATTATCAAAATGATACTGTTCTTCAAAATAGCGAAGTACAAAACCCTTTTTAATTTCAGGCTGTGCTAATTTATGGTTTAAAATCAATTCATTGATTGACATTTCTACATCATTAAACCCGAAATGTGCACGAATACCTGTTGTACCCGAAAATCTGGGATTAATTTCGAGCACTTTCGGACCCTTATCAGTTAAACGGAACTGAATATTTACTGAGCCTGATAATTTTGTTTTTAAAATACTTTGTCTGACAAAGTTTTCAAGACCAGAATCAAACACAGTCTCTGCTGTATTGGTCATTCCAAACTTCAGTGTCCGTTTCAGTATAATCACAAATACCTCATCTTTCATAGTCCGGTAAACACCTGCAGTATATTCTTCATGATCAGGATATAAATATTCCTGCAAAACATGATCAGGCATCACTATACTATACTTTTTTAAATCATCATGAGAATTTATCCTGAAAATTGATCTCGATCCACCCCCAATTCTTGGTTTAAGGATCATTGGAAAAGTTAATCCGGATAAATTGCTCTCAGTACTCATCAGATCCCTGATTAAAAAGGTCTTCGGACAAGGAATATTATTTTCATCGAACCACAAATAAGATAACCACTTATCGTTAAAACGTTCTACCTCTTCGGATGGATTAATGATAATCAGGCAATTGAAGGAATTCTGAAATTCCTCTTTATACCTTGAGAGCGTAAGAATCTCGACATCATTAGTTGGGATAATGGCATTTATACCCTCTGATTGCACAATCTCTTTTAATTTATGAATATAGGCAGCTTCATCTTTAGCAAGCGGAACCTTATAAAATTTATCGCACCAGTACTTACCTGCTACCTCAGCATTGATGTCAGAGCCATATAACTTAAAAGGGAAAGTGGCAAGCTTCAGTGCTTTTATTACTGAAAATGCAAGTTCTGAGCCAACTGCAGTCACTAATATATTCATGAGGTTAAAATCTCCTCCTTTATCTTTCTGACAATCATTCCAATATCATTGAATCCATGCGCATTGGATCCTAAAGTAATGTTTGCATTTTCTTCGGCACAGAGTTCAATGAAATTTTTCAGCGGCTGATGATACACAGGGTTTATTTCAATAGCAAT
Source organism: uncultured Sphingobacterium sp. (assembly GCA_964616525.1). GTDB lineage: Bacteria > Bacteroidota > Bacteroidia > Sphingobacteriales > Sphingobacteriaceae > Daejeonella. The sequence continues at coordinate 19,987 of CAZTRY010000004.1, forward strand.
ATTATTTTTTACTGCCTGCCGAATAACCTCTCTCATCAAATGTGCTGGAAATGGAGTACAATATTTTGAACAGGTTCCGCCCATATGTGCTATTGAATTAATCAGCGGATTGGTGGTGAGCCCCATCAAAGTTCTGAATTCCAGATCAATGGCTTCATTTTTACCAAGTTCAGAAACCTTTCTTCCCTCAATTCCCGGATAGCGGTGTGCTGCCCCCAATATAAACTCAGCTTCATCAAACATCTCTTTTGTTGCTCCCAGCTCTCCTTCAAATGAAATTGCGGGGGCTTCAATTCCAATATAAGCTTTGACCTTATCCTTGAAAATTTCCCTGCACTTTCGGATCTCATTGCAGTATTGAGAAAACCACTCAGGATCAGAATTATGCCAGGCTTCTGTGTGTTCAGTAAAAGCAATAGCCTCCAGCCCAAACTCAAGTGCCTTTTCAAAAACCTGCCCCACTGTTGCTTTACCATCAGTATAATTAGTATGAATATGAAAATCATACCTGGGAACAACTTTGCTCTCGAGCAGCTCCTTTGCTGAAATCAGATAAGGATAATCAATAATCGTTTTCATAAATAATGTTTATTTACGAAAAGTGCCGGCAGCTATCTCTTCATTCAGATAAACTCTCTGTCCTAAACCAATATGACAAGCCTCTCCCAGTTTAGCATTATTACCAATAATTACTCCCGCTCCAATCAAACAATAGGGTTCTATTTGAACATCCTGGTTAATATTAACATGACTCAAAATACATGTTCCTTTTTGAACCCGGCTACCCGTAAGTACAGAGGAGTTTGGACCTATTAGAACTCCATCTTCTATTAAACTGTATTTTGACAACACTGAGCTGGAATGTGACAGTGCCGGAAAATGATGCCCCTGAGCTGAAAGCTCTTCAAAAATTAATTTCCTGTATTTAGGCTCTCCTATCCCAATTGCCAATGAGAGTTTACCTGAATTGGGTAAGTCACCTACCCTTCCTAAAACCGGATAAGCCATCACCGAATTTAACTCCGGAAAATTATCGTCATAAAAACCCCCGACTTCAAACTCGGTGGTCGACTCGATTATTTCGACAATCAGTTTACCCAGAGTACCTGCACCGATTATAAATATTTTCATTATTGGACAATATATTTCTTTAAAGGCAAGCCTGCGGGTATAGTTTGGTAATCATAACCCTATGGACGAATCAAAATAATATTGAAGAATTATATCAAAAATTCCTTGATGTATCTTCATTATTGGAATTTGCTCCTATGCTAAGCTAAGAAATTCTGCTTAAGCACGATATTAGAATTTACAGGCTTTAGACAAAAATCTTGAAATGGAATAGAAACAGGCCCCGGAATCAAACTATTAAGTGAGCACTCTTTTAATGGTATCTATTTGCAATTGAACAACTTTAGATTCAATAAACAATTCATTTGCAATCCTTTGCCCTTCAACTCCCATACGCTCAGCTACCTGCCTATCCATTAAAATTTTCTCCAAAGCTATTTCCAGTTGCAAAGAATCTTTGCAGGGTACCAGCAGGCCCGTTTTTCCATGTACAACTTCTTCCCTGCAACCCCTGATATCAGTTGCAACTACAGGTTTAGCCATCATCATTGCCTCAATTATTGTCCGGGGCAAGCCTTCACGGTAAGATGGCAGGCAAAATATATCCATCAATGAAAGCAGCATGGGTGTATCACTTCTGAAACCGACTTCAACCAACCTATTGCCCATTTTTACTCTTGCCTTTTCTAAGATATCATCAATTGCCTGGTCATGGTCACTTGCAAGTTTACCTCCTACAACTAAAAGATAAAAATCAGGATGACGTTCTGCCAAATGAATTGAAGCTTCCAAAAGTTCCTGGTAGCCCTTTTCTTTCACCATTCTCGCAATAATCCCTACGACACGCGCATTTTCAGGAATACCAACAGATTTTCTGTTCTCACTTATTGATTCACGGTATTTTGAAGGATTGAACTTTGCATCATCCACTCCGTTTCCAATTGCAAGAACTTTGTTTGCCGGCATAATACCTTCTTTAACTGCATCCTGAGCATCTTCAGAGCTCTGACAAAATAGAAAATCGGTGAATTTGCCGGCAAATTTTTCAAGAAAGACAAACAAATTCCGTTTTGCCGGAGGCATTTCATCATGAAAATAGAATCCGTGAGCGGTGTATATTACAAAGGATTTGCCTGCCAATGCTGCAGCAATCCGACCCAGCAATGCCGCAACCGGCGTATGAACATGGATCACATCAAATTTTTCTTTCCTGAATACCTTATACAAAGCAATAATTGACCTGATTGCTTTAATTGGGTGCATACTTCTTGCAATGGGTACTGTTCTGAAGCGATAACCCTTTTTTGAAAGAACCGGAATTGCAGGACCATCGCTGCAAATGGTAGTCACCTGCCAGCCTGTTGCTTCCATCCCATCAATTAAAGGAAGCAGGAATTTTTCAACAGTAAAATCAACTGCACATAACTGGCATACCTTCATAACCAATGTTTTTGCCAGGCCCTGAACATCAGGATATTCCACAATTCATATTGAAGATTTTTTCGGCCTGATAAATGATCGTTCCACATGGCTCTTACTTTTTGGGTATTGATATAGCCCAAATCGTTCAAATCCTTTTCATTCAGCAGAGATTCTGCCCAATCTTTCAAAGGAGCTCTGAGCCATGAATCAATCGGCAGACCAAATCCCATTTTCGGTCTTTCAATCAAGTTCTTAGGAACATATTTATACAATAATTCTCTTAAAAGCCACTTACCCTTTCCATCACGAATTTTGAGGTTCAAAGGCAAAGACCAGGCGAATGCCGCCACCCGATGATCCAGGAACGGGACACGAGTTTCAAGAGATACCCCCATAGCAGCACGATCCACCTTGCAAAGAATGTCATCAGGCAGATAAGTCAATGAGTCTGTAAGCATCATGCGGGAAGCAAAATCTGTATCTTCAGGAAGAAAGTCAAAATATCCCTTACTGCCTGAACTGAAATTAGTTTTGCTTAAGAGAATATCATTATTTGAGCCTATCGTCACCAATTTTTGATAGATATCCCAATTACTATCAAGACTTAAAATAGCTGCTATCTTGACCAGATGATTTCCGGGGTTTGAGCTTTTGAGGGATCCGGGTAACATTGGTTTGAATAATTGATAGGCTTGATTAAGTTGAGTCGGACTAAAGTTCAATATGGTTTTTGCAATAGCCTTCCTTAAAAAACCGGGATATTTATTAAATCTCCCTGCCTGCATATACCTGTTGTATCCTCCAAAGATTTCATCGCCTGCATCACCCGATAGACTGACTGTTACATGCTTTCTTGCGAGTTGACTGACCAGAAAAGTTGGCAATTGGGATGAATCAGCAAATGGCTCATCATATAATTGAGGCAATGAAGGAATGACATCCATTACATCATTAGCCCCTACATAGATTTCATTATGGTTTGTACCTAAATGCGAAGCAACTTCGGAAGCAAACTTTGCTTCATTATAGGCATCCTCTTTAAATCCAATGGTGAATGTATTAACTGGTCTTGAACTTTGGGATTGCATCAAGGCAACGATCAGTGAAGAATCAATACCGCCGGATAAAAAAGCCCCAAGGGGTACATCAGATAATTGCTGCCCTTTTACTGACTGGGCCAGCACTCGCTCAAGCTCATTTAATGCATCAGTATCTGTGCCCGAAAAGGGCGATTGCTGAGCCTCAGCTGCAACATCAGCAAGACTCCAGTAGGATTCCAAACTCATATTTCCTGCCGGATCGTTCAGCGAAATAGTCAGAAGATGACCAGGACTAAGTTTTTGAATTCCTTTATAAATAGATAATGGTGCCGGAATATAAGCATACTGCATATACTGATGCAATGCATCATGGTCCATTTCTGGCAGGAAAGCAGGATGCTTACGAATTGCTTTCAGTTCAGATCCAAAATAAAAATACCCCCCCTGCCAACCGTAATACAGTGGCTTTTCACCGAAGCGGTCTCTTCCAAGTACGAGTTTATTTTCCTTGTTATCAAATACTGCGAAGGCAAACATTCCGACAGTTTCCCGGATAGTTTTTTTTATGCCCCATACCTCAAAGCAAGTAAGAATGGTCTCGGTATCAGACTGGCTTTTATAAGAAATTGAATGCCCTGAAGCTGCCAGCTTTTTTCTCATTTCAAGGTGATTATAGATTTCGCCATTAAAGCAAATCACAAAACGTCCCGAAAATGAGGGCATCGGCTGATGACCAGCCGATGAAGTATCAAGAATTGATAAGCGCGCATGCGCAAAACCAGTTTTGAAGTCTTTGTCAATCCAGATGCCCTGATGATCAGGCCCACGATGAAGCAAAGATTCTGCCATGCTCCTTAGAACATTCTCCTTTACATCAGCTTTTACCGAAAAATAACCGGCTATTCCACACATCTGCTGTATATATTTTATTTTTTAATCCCAACAGCTACCCAGAATGGTATTGAGTCTGAAAACACAATTTTTTCCAGGCCTGAATCTTCCATCATCTTTTGGATTTGTATCCGGGTATAACGGTGTTCAAGCCTTGTACCAAAACGATCGAGCGCATCTGTACGCATGGTGTAAAAAGATTTAAATCTGTAAGCGCTCAATGGGAAACTATGCACCTTACCTCCAAGAATCTCAACGAGTCTGGAAAGCTTTGCCAGAGGAAAATAAACTAAAGCTGCAATCAATTGAGAAGAAACAAATCTTAAAGGGAAAGGCATGATAGAAATCATTCGCCTGAACAGGTCACTGGCTTTCCATATTGCCCTAAACCAAAAAGGCTGATTATCGAAGGCATAATAAAGATATACTAAAAACGGTGCACCCGGTTTGATCTTCTTAACACAGGCTTTCATTCCTGCTGCGGTATCAGGAATATGATGTAAAACACCAAGAGAATATCCAAAATCCATTGAGTTATCTTCTAATGGAATATCGTCAACACCATTTCGGTGAAAAGAACAATTTGAATTAGCGCTTAGATTCTTTTTGGCAACTTCAATTGCTATTGAAGGATCGATGCAATGCAAATGGCCAACTCTGGGGGCAACCAGTTTCGCCCATCTTCCACTACCACAACCTAAATCAAAACCTACAGCATTCTCGGGCAGCATTTTCCAGGGAAATATTCCAAAATACTCCTCTCCAATAAATTCTAATTCTTCTTTTGATAATTCAGATTGATCAAATTTCTTCCACTCCTCACCAAATCCGTCAACAACTTCCTCTCTGATATTCGCTTCTTGTTTCATTTATAATTGCAGGTATTTGTCAAATTTATTTCTTCTAATAATCTTTCCGATTCATTTTTCAGGGCTCCAAATAAGGAATATTTTAACCCAGCTTAAAGGTGTCAAAAAATTTCATCATATAAACCAGGATAACAGCAGTAAAAAATGTGATGATAATAAATTGCAGACCTGCTTCAAATGCATAGGCATGGAATAATACAGAAAATGCAAATACAAGAATAGACTTGATATAGGTCTGACTTGTAAGCTGGTACATCATTGAAAAAATTATTCCTGAAAAAAATGAAATTACTAAAGTGAGTGGCTTTCCGAAAATAATCATCAAAAATCCAAAATATGAGTAAGGCTGAGTATTTGCCTGCTGGCGTAAAGTAACATTATCTAAATGCGATTCCAATAAACTTTGATCAAGCACTTTAGGGAATAACTGACTCGTAGGAACGTAGGCGTCCGGGAATGGTGTACCGGGTAATACCAGGTTAAGAAAAGACAAGCTGCTGTATGATGCAAAATGAGCCCGGTAAGACAGATCGATGTTTTGGGAATAATGGGAATAAATAAGCAGGAAATTATTGATTACTGCGGCCAATCTTTGCCAAATCAGATCCGTCATAATTGAGAAATCAATGTTGCCCAATTCTTTGTATAAATTGACAATCAATTCTGTTGAAATCGTCACGCCGGTCCCTGAAATTTCCCTCGCCACCGCAGTAAATATGAAGAGTGGAACCGAAATTGCAGCACCCATAATTAGCAGATGAGATTTGGGCCAAATTATTTCCCTCTTGTCCTGATAAAATATCGCCAAAGGCGTTAAGAAGAATGTAGTAAATATCAATAAAATACTCGCCTTACTTGCACCATCCAGATTCAAAGCAAAAAACAATAATACCCCAAAAAAGAAATATCTTAATGATTTGGTTTTAGATTTAATCGGAATTAAAAAAAACAAAACCGGAAAGATTACCTGATAGGTTTTGTCACTGAAAAAGAAAGCAAGGATACTTACATTCTTTGAAAGGTCGTCAGTTCTGGCAGCAACATTCGCTCTGTTGTCAAGGTATATAAAATAAAAAGTTATAAGCCCGATCGCAATCCATGCATAAATTGTATTCGGATTTTTGAAAGCTTCATTTACAGAACCTTTTTTAAATTTAAACGAATTTCCAATTACTGTCCCAAAGATCAGCAGTAAATAGCTTACAATAAAAAAAAGGGAGCCGGGAAAAATGTATTCATAATAAAAGGCGTCATCATTAGGAGTAGTTATGAAGCCTTGAAAAGTATAGTCTGTATCCCTTGAGAACATGAACAGAAAAGGAATTTGCAGGTAAATAATATTGCTAATAAGCAATAAAATCATTCCTGGAGCCCTGCGAATTGATTTTAAGGTATACAGATATGCTAAAAAGAAATTGAAGAATACAGATAAAAGCAAAAGATCAATTCTGTCGATCAGGAAAATTGATGCAATTGCTATTCCCGAACTTCCATAAGAAGCAAAACGGTATAAGCTATTGCCAATTTCAAAAGAGCTTTTATACTGAACTAATCTATTGATCATATTTGCTTTGCGGGGACTATTTTAGTTGATATTTAGCTCCGGACTTATACCCTCTAACAAAAGCAAGTATTGGTTTTATACTCAGTGATTTTAAAGAATCTAAAGCAACCGATAAGAGCAGTCCCATTATTAATATCAAAAAATCAAAAGTACTATTTTTTACAGTTCTATTTTTCTTGTAGAAAAGAAAGTATTCATAGGTCTTCATCTCAATTCCCCTGAGTTTACCGGCACGATTTACAGGAGAGTAATTATGCTCAAGTCTTGCAGCCGAACATATAAATAAAGAACCCGGAAACATTCTGTCGACTCTTGTTGAGAATTCATAATCTTCCATCATGTGAAATCGGTTCTTCACATCAAAAGAAACCTGCTTGAATAAGGAGAATCTCCAGGCCGACAAACCACCATTAATTACATTTGATTGAACAATAGCATTGGGGTGGGATTCAAGTTCAGCATAAATATCCGGACGTAAATCCTTAAAAATTCCGACATGGGTAATGCGATAAAAAAAGCGATAAAAATTATTGCCACTGGTCGCATTGGTGATAATTCCTGAACAACCCAGCATTTTCTGATTTTCGAGAAATACCCGCTCAATCTGAAGTACATAATCAGACTCCAGAACAATATCATCTTCAAAAAAACAAACAATATCAGTTTTAACAAAGTTAAGCGAAGCTGCTTTCGCTTCAACCAGACCCTTAATCGATGTATCTCTTACGTATTCTAATTTTATTTTCTCTGGAAATGCAATCTTTGATGTAATCAGATCAAAACTTGCAGAAGTCTCGCTCTGATCAATTATTATCAATTGGTCAGGCAGTCTTAACTGATTTACAATTGATTTAACAGCCTCCAGAAGGTCCTCAGGTCGATTCTTAGTAGGTATTATAGCAGCAAGAGTCATTCATTAATAATTTTAATTCAATATTGTAATTATCCCAGAATTGTGGAATTGAATGATGAATAATAATTCAGACAATATGCTCTAAGCCTGAAGAATGAACCTTCAAGATTTTCACTATTCTGAGCCAGCAAATCACTTATCTGATTTTTTAGATTTACATGATTATTTGCAATAATTTTAAATTCATTGGTCTCATACAAAAGATCAATTGTCATCTCCGACTCGCGTTCAAGATAAACTGGTTGAAGTCCGTTTAATACAGCCTGAATAACCATTGTAGTACCCCTGTATAAAACATGGGTATAAGGCTGATCTGTTATATTCTCGCCCTTTCCCGACCAGCGGATATTGGCAGGTAAATCTTTAATTTTCCCATTCTTTTTAATCAGTTCTTCACGACTGATCAGGGGATGTAAACGCCATACGAAAGAGATATCCGGATTTTGAATTGCCTGAACAAGAGCATATTCAAACAAGAGCATGCATTCCTCAGTTATGCCTTCTGGTAATACAAGAACATGAATAGCTGCATTTTTATTTTCCAGGATCCGCGGGATTACATTGCTCATTAAACCATTATCCCCGCGATTTGATCCTAGAATTTGAACAGGTATATTTTGCAAGCGTCTTTCCGAAATCATCCTTTTGTAAGAATTTTGACCTGAAACAAGGATCTGATCAGGATTAAATTCATCGGCCAAATTCCTGCAAATTGCATGCTGCAATTTAAACAGTGCGGCATGTTGATAGGCCTTACACAAAATCTGAGGATTTGCCATTCTTGCTGCGGCAAAGGCTAATCGCTCCCAGGCATGGCCTTCGTAAGTAGTAATCAAATTTTTAGGTTGATAGATCCTTATAAATTCAAATACCTGATGGTAACGTCTTAAAGTTGAGAGTGAATTTCCGGCGAATGCCTCAATTGCTGCGTATTGGTGTAACTGATATTGAAAATAATCAGCCCTCAGATTCCTGCCCCTTTTCTTTATTTTCCATGATTGCCTGAGCAATGCCATGTAAAATTTGACTTCAGACCAAAAATTAAGTGTACGGGAAAAAATTATTCGTGGGCTGGGCGAGTTTTCCCATTTCAAACTTAGTTTCTGTTCATCGGCACCAGTATGATTAACAAGCCCAACAACCACATTATAGCCTTTTGCTTTAAGCTCAGGTATTACTTTATCAAAATAGAAATCATCTGCAGAACCTGCATTTGAAGTACTAATGCAATGAGAGATAAAAAAGAAATCAACGTTCTCTGCAATTTTCCCGGATTGGAAGAAATGGTTTTTTGAATAAAAAAGACTTCTGATTAAGTGAAGTACAATTTTAGTATGGTAAACTAATCCTTTACGGGACCTGATGAGAAAGTGACCAAAACTACTTAGTCCTGGTATAAACAGCTGTTTATATTGATCCAAAAAAACCGGATGTTCACGAATAATGTGCAGCCAGCTTATAGAAATCCTTTCAACATGCGGCTCATCATTCAGGATATCATCGCATGATTTACAGAGGGATAAATATTGTGCCTTTGAAAGAAACAAGGTTCTGATAATTTAAAAAGCAATCACATTGCAAGGAACACCATCAGCAGATGAAACCTGTAATGGGGCAACTATCATGAATTCGGGAGTAAAATTGAGAGAACTGAGATTCATGTCCTCAAGTACTAATATTTCCTTTTCTATAAGGAAACGAAGGTGTGCTTTTTTACCCTCCTCGCGGTTTAGCTTGCTTGTGAGAGAAATCAGGTCAAATCCAAATAGTCTTAAGCCTGGAAATCTGTCTTTGAGAAAGTCTGCGAGAGCAGAAGGTATTACCGGTTGCTCTGCCCAATATTCCCTATCAGTACGCTTATCTCCAAAGCCCGTTTTTAAAATAAGGATTTCAATATCTGCAGGCAAATTAGCTGATTCCAACTCAACCTGATCAATTGAACATTGCAGGAAACCAATTTTTCTAAAAATCCAGAAAGACGGCGGATAATCGCTACAAGTTAAGCCGCTTGCACTAAAATGAACAGGGAAATCGATATGCGTACCAATATGATTTGGGAAAGAAAGGTGCATATTATTGGAATTATCACCCTTGCTGATCTGATTGGTCTTTTCAACCACAAATGCACCTACAGCACCACCGTATACAGGAGTTTCCGAATTCAGAAAATAAGAAAGGTATAACGGCTCTTTCATAAAACTATTTGATCAGTAGCTGGGATGCCTGTTCAAAAACAGTGGAATTGGATGCAAGTACCTCATATTTCCAGGTATTTCCTTTTCTACGCAAATATACTTTGCCTCCTGCTTCCTCTACGAGCAATAAGCCCGCTGCAACATCCCATAAGTAAATATCATTTTCGTAATAAACATCACAAATTCCCTGTGCAACATGACAAAGCATCAGGGCGGCGGAACCAATTGCCCTGACTTTTTTGAATTTTTGAACGCTTGATACAAAAGCCAGTAAATAATCTGTGCTATAATCTCCTCCCGAAGGGAATCCGGTTGTTAAAATCGCATTATTCAGCTTTTCGGTTGTGGAAACATGAATCGCTTTACCATTCATTTTTGACCCATTACCCTTTTCAGATGAATAGCTGATCGAATTACTGATGTCCTTTACAACTCCGATTACCGGTCTACCATCCTCCCACAGGGAAACAGAGACCCCATAAAAAGGATAGGCCCGGGTGAAGTTAAAAGTTCCGTCAAGAGGATCAATAATCCAGCATCTGGAGGGAATTAAAGCGCCGTTACTATCAGATTCTTCAGAGATTATGGGTATTCCGCTTGGCAAAAGATGAGAATAGATAACTTCATTCATCTTTTCATCAGCCAGTGTTTTAATATCCTTATCTCTGCTGGAAACTATTCCTGCATCCTGAATAAAATCTGTTGCCACATCTGCGGCTGCCTGTGCGGCAATTTCAGCGATATTCAGCATTTAAATGATAATTATATCTCTTGATTATTTATGATTTCAGGGAAGCATCCTCATTGATGATATGAAACTGCATCCAGGTTACAATGATGTGATTAATTACCAAATGCACATCCTCAACAGGAGCATATTCACCTTTAGGCGTTTCAACAACGACCGGTATATCAGACAATGCTTTTAACTTTCCGCCATCAAATCCTAACCATCCAATAACTGTTCCACCCTGGCTTTTAACCCACTCAGCTGCAACCAGTAAGTTTGGTGAATTACCACTTGCAGAGATTGCCAGAAGTAAATCCCCTTTGCGATAATGAACTTTTAACTGATCAACAAAAATATTATCGTAAGTACTATCATTACCAATTGCAGATATAACTGAAACATTATCAGTTAATGCAAGAGCACGGTATGATTTATTGTTTTCTCTTGTACTCTTTTTCAATACTGCAAGGCCAAAATCATTGCCAATATGTGATGCAGTAGAGGCAGATCCTCCATTTCCAATTACAAAAATTGTATTACCATTTTGTCTGGCTTTCTCAAGTTCATTGATACATGCAGCTACCTTTTGGTGATCGAGTTTCTCAAGTAATGTGATAAGGTAATCAGTATATCCTTTACTAAATGCAAGAGGATCTATTCCTCCAGCGGTATTCAACTTGTCCAAGTTGTTCATAATTATAAATTTGGGTTTTTTATGTTAAATTGATTACGCCATTGCTGATCGTTGTAGTAAATTGTAAAAACCAGCTTCATTGTTTCAAGGGCGTCTTTACTTGTCCCCGATGTAACTGGCAGATCTTTAACTATTGCGTCGGCAAATTCAAATATTTCGTCTCTCCAGGAATTGTCCTGTAAAAATTTTATGGTTTTACTTTCCATTTGTCCGTTGTCGGACTCTTCATCTCTTTTTCCGAAGACGATTCGCTCTTCTCCATAACTTTTAGATCCGGATAATATTCCGAAAAGTTCTATGTATCCTTCGGTAAGGAAGATTTCAAGATTAAATTTATGCTGCCATTGAGTAGCACTTGAAGTAATCATTGCTATTCTGCCTTTTTCATCCTTCATCATCGCATAGGCGTTGTCTTCCACATCATGTTTCCAGAAATCATTGGACACATAACTTTTAACATCAACAAATTCACCACAAAAGAGACGCATTAAGTCGAGCATATGAATTCCCTGATCCAATAATATTCCACCTCCAGCCAATTCTCTTTTGGATCTCCAGCCTCCGGAAAATGGAATTACACGGCTCTTCCCATAAATACCTCTAAGATTGATAATCTGTCCAAGTTCACCTGACTGAACAATTCTCAGTGCCTCACGGATTGAATCATGATATCGATGATTGAACCCATACTTAAGTTTAAGTTTTGGATTCTTCTTTTCAACTTCTATTACCTGCTTGATTTCATCCACATTCATGCCCGGCGGCTTTTCACAAAATACGTGTAAACCTTTTTCAAGACCGGCAATTGTTACCTCTGCCGCTACATTATTTGTAAGACAAACAAACAAAACATCAAGATCTTCCTTTAATAAATCATGATAGTTATTGTAACAGCTGATACCGGGTAATCCTGAATAATCTGAAGCGAAATTTTGTTCACATACAGCGGTTACCTCCAAAAATGGGTGTTCATTTATATATAGGTGACGTCTGCGGCCAACAATCCCATAACCAGCTATTCCAACTTTTAATTTTGACATAGAATATATTATTGTTTAATAATTTTATTTCTGAAGCTCAGAAGGTGATTGATTGCGGATTCTCCCATCGCAAATACTGCTTCAGCAGCATTCCCGCCGGTGTGCGGTGTACAGATTAAATTCTCCATTTCCAGCAATTCAAGATCAACAGGTGGTTCCGGTTCATATACATCCAATGCTGCTCCCGCAATTAATTTTTCCTTTAAGGCTATTTTCAAATCCAACTCTTTAATTATTCCACCCCTTGCAGTATTGATTATAAATGAAGTTGGCTTCATCATTCTAAACTCCTTTAAGGTAAATAAATTGAGTGTATCAGAGTTTGCCGGTGTATGGATGCTGATGATATCAGCAGTACTTATCAATTCACTTATACTAACTACTTTTAAATCATTTTCAGCCGCAAATATGCTGATATCTGCAATATCATTAACAATAATATTACAGCCAAAAGGTTTCAGTAAAGCTACAAGTTCTTTACCAATATTACCCAATCCAATGATCCCTACCGTTTTCCCACTCAATTGAAAACCTCCTGATTTATTCCATACCAGTTGTTTCATTTGGTTGGAAGTTGAATATAGATTACGACAAAGGGCAAGCATGAAACCTAATGCCATTTCGGCAACTGACCGTTTATTGACCCCTCCGGTCCAACCTATACGAATACCCCGATCGTGGCAGGCTGTTAAATCAACATTATCCAGTCCTACTCCATATTTAGCTATTAATTTAAGCCTCGGAAGCCTGTCAAGAAGCTCAGGAGTAATCTTTTCTAAACCCACAATCACAGCATCTGCATCACTAAAAAAATGAATTAAATCCTCGTCATTCATCCTTAAACCTTTAGTATTTACTTCAGCGTCGGGGAAATGCTCTTGTAAAAGGCTAACTAATGACTGGTTCTTGGAAAAGGCAATTGTAGAAACTTTAACTTTCATCAAAAACTATAGTTTATATTTTTCAAACAAGCTGTCTTCCGCCATTTTCTTATCCACACGGATCAGATCTTCAGGTGTATCCACTGAATCTGCATCGTGATTAGTTGACCTCATGAAAATTGGAATTTCATTTTCAATAAACCTGTTCATATCTACCGACTCGATAATCTCAAGTTTTGTCATTTTAAGATTTACAAAGTCTAACAATGCTTTTCGGGTAAATGCTATCAGACCCAATTGTCTGTAGACATCCATTTCGCCCTTAAACTTTTTGGATGATGGGATTGCCTCTCTCGACATATACAATGCATTCCCTTTATTACTTACAACAACCTTAACATTATTAGGATTATTAATTTCCTCTTCTGTGGTCAAAGTCATCATCAGATTGGAAACCTGTCTGTTTCCATCCAGCAAAGGCTCGATAACTTCGGTTATCATCTCCGGGTGAATCAGAGGCTCATCACCCTGAATTAAAACAACGAGATCAAACTCACCCTGGTTCAGGATATTTTCAACATTAATTAATGCTTCGGCTGTCCGTTCTGATGCACGCTCATGTACATCAGAGGTCATGACAGCTTTGCCACCTATACTTTCAACATAATCCACTATTACCTGATCGCAGGTTGCAACGTAAACCTCATCGAGGAGATCGCACATACAACTTCTAAAGTAACAATGACCTATCATCGGCATTCCCATCAGCTTAGCCATGGGCTTATCAGGGAAGCGAGAAGCGGCCATTCTTGCAGGAATAACACCTAATATCTTCATTTATTTAAAAAAATTTAATTTACGGTTTAAGCCTTTTTGGCACAAAAAACATTATGGCAAACTCTTTTATCCGGATCTATTTTAAATGCTTTAGTTGTTCACGAATGGCATGACCCAGGAAAAAGGCATCAAAGCAAAAGGCAATAAAATTATATCCCTTATCCCGCTTTTCAAGCACCAGTTTATAGTCGGGTGAGACCACATGAAACCCAATCCACTTATCGTATTTGGAGGCAATTGTTTCATAGGTACGTAAAGCTTCCTTTACATCTTCATCATCATAATCTCCGGGTTTTCCCATCGAGCCGGATAAATCATAAGGACCTATAAATGTTCCATCAACCCCTTCTGTCTGAATAATTGAATCTAATTCCTTGATTGCATTAATGTGTTCAATCTGAACAATCAACTGTATTTCTTTGGCTTTAACATCCCTGTAATTCTCAAACCCAAAACCATAAGACTGTGCCCTGGCTAATCCAACACCTCTGGTACCAAAAGGAGGATATTTCACTGATTTGACAGCTTTCAACGCATCGGCAGCAGAGTTAACCGAAGGAACAATTATTCCATCAGCTCCCGCATCAAGAATACGTTTGATTATTCTGGTATTATTTTCACCAACCCTCACATAGGCCTTAATGCCTTTGCTCTGAATTGCCATAATCAATTGTTGTGCTTCAAAATAATCAGTCACAGAGTGCTCCAGATCAATGCAAAGCCAGTCAAAGCCTGCATCTGCCATTACTTCGGCAATTGAAGGGTGACCAAGTGATATCCATGAACCAAGCTGATAATTGCGTTCTTGTTTTGATTCGTTCATTATTTGTCTATATATGATTTGGAATTATACGTCTGAGGGACCAATGTTTTTTATCTTTTTTGCAGGATTACCTGCGTAAATTGAATTGGGTTCAACATCCTTTATGACGATACTACCTGCGGCTATAACAGAGCCATGTCCAATTGTAAGGCCTTTGAGAATAATACAATTCATTCCAATCCAAACATCATTTTGAATTATGATTGGGGCGGATGGCCCTTTTTTAGCCCAACGATCCTCTGGCGGCCAAACCGGATGCCCATCGTTATCCATAATTATAGTGTTTGGACCAATCTGAGTATTATCTCCTATAAAAACATGGTTTCTGGAAGTTATTGTTGTACCGTTTAAACTAACATTATCACCAATTACTATATGTGCATCATCAATAACAGAAAGATGGCATGGTGTAAACAATGTAATTACAGACCTCTTTCTGGATGACACTGCATGAAAGTTCTTTCCTATAGTGATTGAGCCCTTACCCAGAATTAAAAATCGAATTTTACCCCACACATCAAATGAAGGATCTATTTTTAACCTTTTACCGTATAAAAACCTGCTGAAATTGGTTGTGAGCCTTCCAACAAGCAGGGAATATTTTTGATAGATTGAAAACCGGATATCCCCGTTTTTGATCACATCTATTATTTTATTCATACCGTATATTATTAGGAGATAGAATCAGGAATTTACTCAGCTCATTTACTTGAAGATCTTGCCCATATTTGATTCGGAGAACCGCCCGGATTATTTTCTGGATGCCAAACATTATCATGAATCTTTACTAATCCTGATTTACTTAGAAATTCTTCGCAAAGACGGGTTTGTTCAGGCCATAAATTTGGTAATTCAATTAAAACTCCCTTGACGTTTTTTAAGACCTCCGGGCCACCTGCTAAAATTAACTGTTCAATACCATCAACATCAACTTTCAGATAATCAGGATATTTAAGTTCCAATCGGTTGATTACATCGTCCATTGTCAATGAAAATATTGGATATTTAAAAACAACCTTAAAGTCCTCCCCATCCATTCCATATGTCTTATCGAAAGTTGATAACGCTCCTCCCCAATTGGCTGAACTCATACTTAAATTACCTCTTCCCATTTTATCATTTAATGCAAAAGGCATAATTGTTACCAGGGAGTCAAGATTGTTTAAACTAATATTTCTGGCTAAAACTTCAAGATTGAAAACCGATGGCTCAAATGAATAAACGATACATTTTCTGGCTTTGGCAGCATGAATTGAATATAAACCAACGTTAGCTCCAACATCCCATAAAATAGAGCCTTCAGGGAACCCATCGATCCATCCCAAAGTTTCAGGTTCTTTGGTGGAAAATGTATCTGCCCTCATTTTACATAACTTATTCGGAACAGAAAGGGTATAGCTAACATTGTTATATTTCACATGTGCTTTTTTATTCCGAATAGAATTTGTAAGATTATCCTGAACTTCAAACAGGTTTAATATTTTCCTTGCCAAAGGTCTTATCCAGGATTTATTCTTTTGTACAGTCATATTTGTTTAAGTATTTTAGATTTCCAAGGCCAAGCCTTTAATTAATAGTTTTTGAAATGTAAGTAAGTATCATTCATTTGCAAAATGCCATCTAATAATAAGTCTGGTAATCCTAATCTTTGCTCTTATATTCTTGAACCAGGATAATAGATGAACAAGATTAGATTCTCTTCCTAAATTTATTGCCGCTAAATTAGGGTATTCGAATTAACATCTTGCATTTTAAAATACTTTTCGAACCATTCCTCCAATTCTTCAATTCCACACAATACTTCAATTCCATGTGCCGCTCTGTCATCTTTCTGTACCAAGCCGCTTGGATCATAAAATACTGACAATTTTCCCTCTGCTCTGGCAATTAATGCTGTAGCTGTGAAGGGCATAGAGATCACCACTTCAGCTTCTCTGATTAATCGTAATGCAGCAACATCAGGATTCACAGAAACAAAATTGTCGGATTGAGCAAGTTTCTCAACCAGAGCTCTGTATTTCCTATTTAACAGATTACCAATATGCCGCTTTCTCTTCAATACCATGTGTAATTGATACTTCTTGGATAAGATAAAAATATCTTCCAGAAATTTATTGACTACCGGAGGAACGAAATATTCAGGTACAATCACGTGCATTTGATATTGTGCATCTCTGTGGGGCTGAACATCAAAAACAAGTATCGAGTGTTCGGGTAATTGTTGAAATTCAACATTGCTGTCGTGAAAATCTATCGGACCCACAATCTCAATGTTTTTATCCTTACCGGTCATTCTTCTGATAAAATCAGCCTGATACTCATCCCATACCAGGTAGTTTGTCCAGGTTATAATCTGCCAGCTGTAGGGCTGAATAGCATATCCCTGAGGCTCTTTAAATCGTTCGATATTAGAGGAATAGAAATAAAATAATACTCTTGATCCTGCTTCTTCAGCATCGTATGTCCAAACCGGTCTGAAAAGGTATCCTGAGTTATGAAAAAGGTAATCAGCAGATATTTGTTCAGGTTTAAGTAAGCGGAAATGAAAGGATCGAAAAGATTCGCTTAATAGTAATGCATACCAGTACTTTCCCCTTAATAAATCCAGCAGAGATAAAAATGGCATCCAGAATAAGCACAGGAAATATTGAAAGATTTGAGAGAATCCTTTTAAAATTGTTAATGGCGAACTCACATAAATAACCGGCACATCATTTAGCTCAGTTTGGGAAGTGTTTTTGGCACTGTGACAATATGCACTAAGTTCTCCTGATCTGTTTTCCCATCTGCTATACCATGAAATGATGTCATAGCTTTTCCCATCCTTCTGCTTTTGAGGTAAATTATTTGAAGTAAGTGCGTTAAAGTAAACCGTTGGCTTTGGATGAACTGTGTTCCGAAAATCCTTTCTTTTACCAAATGCGATTAACAGTGACTGAAACCCTATAAAAATACCATAAGCATAAAAAAAAGCAACTTGTCTTAACCAGATTACTTTATTCCAAAATGTATCTGCTTGAAACCCGTACTTTTCAAGTACTAAACGCCATTCATAAGGAACGGGAATATTTAGTTTTTTACTTCCTTTTCCAATAGCAATTAAAATGGTTCTGTTAAAAGCCAAATCAGCGAATCTAAGAATCAAAAATTGCTTAAGTATATTCTCAGAATTTTTAATTCCGGCCCCAAAAAATATCCGGGAAGATCCGCCTTTAACCTGCTTTAAAGGAGTGTTGGTAATTTCATCTTTAATTCTGATCAGGAGATCCAATTGCCCTGACTCCTTCAGGATGCGATAACCACGCATTCTATTCCTAACGGCTGTTCTTTTCCTTTTTTTAAATATCTTTTTAAAAAAGAGCATTTTTTTAATTATTTAATCAAGCCGGGTTTGAACCAGAATTTAGCATACCTTTTAGATCAGAAAGGCTATGTCTGCTGATATATCCAAGCCAAACACCGATACCGGCATATAGAAATGCAAAAGTTATTTTTAACAATAAACGAACCTCATAATCGATTCCAAAATCACGCAGGAAGATAGTTGAAAAAGTAAATACAAAAAATGAAGCGTAAATTACGATCAACTTAATTGTCTCCCATTTTATAAAATAGTATTTCTGCGATAACCAAAAAGATAAAGCTCCTGAAATGATACCTGCAAGTAAGGTTCCATAAGCAGCCCCAATAAAACCCCAATAGTTAATAAATGGAATATTTATTGCCACATTCAATAAAATTCCGGTTATAGTGAGAATGGAAGTGACGCCTGTTTTTTTTGCATAAATAAGCTGAGGTTGTTTACCGAAAAAATAGGTTCCGTATAACAGTGCCAGAATACTTACAACATTGGTTGCAGCATGATATGAAACCGGTGTTAGGATAAAAATTATCTCTTCCGAAAAAAGTGAAACAAATATCCCACCTGCAATTGAAATATATAGAAATGGGGTTAGGTATTTTCCAATCGACTGTCCTCCTTCCTGCTCATCCATTTCAAACATACGCTTGTAAACCTGAGGGGAGTAAACATTTTGAATGGCAGTCATAAAAGTGAACACAATATTGGCAATTTTCTGACCCAGGTTATAAACACCTACGCCCCCAACTGTATTGAGAAGTCCAATCATATATTTATCAAACTGGGTTCCAATTATGCCAAAAAATATGCGCGAAGTAAGGGGAAGGCTCAATCTTAATGAATCTTTTAGCAATGTTACACTGAAAACAAAAGGTAACATTCTGATAAATTTATAAACCAGCAAAAGAAATATAATTGAGCCCGCTATTAATTGCCCTAAAAGAAGTCCCAGAACTCCTGATTTTATATAAACCACAAAAAACAATGAAAATACCACATTGAGAAGATTTTCATCTATGGAGTACCATACAAAGGATTTTGCGTTTTCTGAGTTCTTAAAATAGGTTAAAAAGTAAACTTTTAGTGAGGTAATTGCCGAGGCAAAAAAGGCCCAGACCAATAAATTCCCGTATTTGGATGAACCTACAATAAGTTTAGCAAGGGCATCTTTAAATAAAAATGTTAAAAAGCCCAGAATAATTGTTGAGCAAATTACAAATGAAAGGGTTGAAAAAAGTAATGCTGCAGTCTTCTGCTTGTCTCCTGAAAAATTGAAAAAATTCCGCTCGTACCCAATGGTTAGTCCAAAATTTGCAATCCCACTCACAAAAACACCATATACAATAGTTAAAGCATATATTCCATAATCCTCAACTGTAAGAACACGGGTAAAAATTGGCAGAGTGATAATAGGTAATACACTACCAACAAGGAAGGGGACTATATAAAGCAGGCCATTCTTTAAATTCCGTCCATTAATTTTGCTCATAAGTGCTCAATGAACGTAATTTATAGGAAAGATTATTTTTTTGTTCACGTTAAATCCAAAAAATTAATCAATCATTGACCATGCCAATGGTGTACCTTTTGGGATATCCACTTTTGCCACTTTTCCGCTTATTGTTTCAAAGTACCGGGTATGCAATCCAAAAGCCGGTCGTTTTGATTGCACATTGTGAATTGAAAATGCTGCGCCTGCTTTAATATCCTCGACCACAAATAATGATCGCTTAAATTTCAAACTCTTCTTCTCTGCTTCCTGAATTCCTAAAAATGGAACGCCCATAGCCAGTCTTGCACGCTCTGTTTCCTCTACAAGGCTCTTTAACTCATGTGGCTCAAGTGAAAATGCTGAATCAACTCCACCTTCAGCTCTGCTTAGTGTAAAATGCTTTTCGATGACAACTGCACCTAAAGCAACGGCAGCTACTGATGCCCCCACTCCCATAGTATGATCAGAAAGTCCCACATGCGCATTAAAAAGAGTTTTTAACAATGGAATGGCATTTAAATTCGTGTTTTCCGGCGAAGAAGGATAAGTACTGGTACATTTTAATATCACCAGCTGCTCACATCCATTCTTTCTCAGTACGCCTACAGATTCTTCAATATCACTGATAGTTGACACCCCGGTTGACATGATTACAGGCTTACCGGTTTCAGCGATTTTTTTTAATAGCAGATGATCGGTATTTTCAAATGATGCTACTTTATAAATAGGAACATTTAATTCTTCCAGAAAATCAACTGCGGTGGTGTCGAAAGGAGAACTGAAGGCTAAAATTCCTCTTTTTTTAGCATGATCAAAAATTGGTTTATGCCATTCCCATGGAGTATAAGCTTCTGAATATAAGTCGTATAATTCACGGCCCTTCCAAAGGGAACCTTCATCTTCAATTCTGAGAGCACCTTTTACTGTGATAGTATCAGCAGTATAGGTCTGAAGTTTAATGGCATGTGCACCACAGTCGGCTGCAGCATCTACAATTGCAAGAGCCCTTTCCAGCGATTGATTATGATTGCCGCTCATTTCGGCTATGATAAAAGGAGCAGATGAATCACCAATGGTGATATGCTCAACTTGAAAAGGTTTAATCAACATATTCATTATATCCTTTATAAAATTCTCTAAACTTTAAATTAGCATCCCATCCGGAAAGCGGCAGGTTCATTGCCTCTTCTATACTCCAAATTACATCCTCAAATCCCATCATGTGTCTGAACAAAACTGTACTTGAAAAACGCGGGTTTATTTCAAATATGCAGGGGCCATTTTTTGAAAACCTTAACTGTACATTTATTGATCCGCTAAGTTCGAGTTTTTTAGCAACAAGCTCCAAAACTCTGTCGATTTTCTCATCTTCCTCAACCTTGCCATAACCAGAAAATCCTCCGATCAGTTTTCTTCTGTATGTAATATGCCTGATCTCTCCGGTTTTTGATCTGAATAATCCACAGGTAAATTCTTCATTATCTTTTCCAACTAACTCCTGGGCAATAAAATCAGGAAATTTTTTCTGGTAATACTCAAAATCAGCTTGATCATTAAGTATGAATAAACTCTTACTACCAGAACCATTTCTACTCTTAATTAAAAGCGGAAATACAGGGTTCTTTACATTAGCCAAAATTTCAGTCGCAGGATAAGGCATACCATTATCCTTTAAAAACTGACTGGTTAAAAACTTATCAAAGCCAACATCCATAGATGTTTTATTGGCCATAATCAGAGGCTTATCAAACAAATACCCATAAATATTCTCTCTGTTAAAAAACCTTAGCTCAACCTCTGAACAAGGCATAATGAGATCAATTTCATTTTCAATCACCAGCTTATTCAAATCACCAAGATAGTTTGCAGAACTGCATGGTGAAACCACAAAGAACTTATCAATCATGAATTTCACAGGTGTAATTGTATTAATATCTGTTCCTATCACAGTATTAACCATATCATGGCCTTTGAGTATCTTAGCAATACTTTGGCCAATATCTCCGCCGCAGCCGGTAATTAATATATTATACTTTCTTTTCACTTCTTCTTAATAATATTTCTCTCAAATATGGTATATCAGGATCATTTATGGCTATTTCTGAGATCAATTCGCTAATATTATACTTAGTCTCCTTAAGTTCTACGGATTTTATTTTCGTATCAATAACTGCCCAATTTGCATATCCGCCCTCTAATCTTGACTGGCCTACAGAACCCGGATTGACCAGTGTACTGTACTGGTTTTTATGTATAAATGGATAATGACTATGTCCAATTAATACAAAATCATATTCCGGATCATCACATTTTTTCATTACTTCAGAATCTGCATTCGGGTAAATATAAAGGCCTTTATCCCAGGGAGATCCATGATTCAATGACAATCTGATCCCATCAACCGTATAGCTGAGTTTATCAGGTAATTCAAAAAGGAAATTAAGCTGCGCAGGACTAAGATCTTGCAAGGCGAACTTATGTCCGCTTCCATATTTCAGCCGTATGGTATCTGCCCCGACTGAACCCTTAAAAATCCCCTCCAGCATTTCATCGTGATTGCCCTTAATTGAAGTACATCTCCAGTCTGAAAGTAGATCAAGTACCTGATGAGTATGGTAATAATATCCGGTAAAATCCCCAAGAATAATTAGCTCTTCAACTCCCTCAATTTCAGCTGCTCTTAATACTTCCTTCAAAGCATAAGAGTTCCCATGAATATCTGACAAGACCGCTAATTTCATTATTCTAAATAAATCAAATCAAATATTTTCCGGGCAGATTCCTTAGGTTCAATGAGTTTATTAAGTTCTTTTAATTTTTCAAATTGTTTAATATCAGGAAAACTTGAATTACGAATTTTATTTTGCATCGAAGTATTCATAACACCTGGATCTACAGAAAGAAAAGAAATGTTCGTGCTTTCTTTATTTTCAAGCTCAAGAACTGCTAGAAAATGTTTCATATATGCTTTGGCCGCACAATAAAGACTCCAATTTGCAATACCCCGATTCCCTGCACCTGATGTAATATTAATTACTTTAATCCTATTATTTGAATAAGTGTTTAACAAATAGTTAATGAAATTGACTGGAAACTCTATATTAACTCGAATCGAAACTTCGATATCAAGAGAAGAGAATTTGCCAACTTCATTAATTGGATCTATTACACCAGCATTGTTGAAAAAGTAAATAAAATCGTAAGGACCTATTAATTTATTGATTAACTGAATTTTTTTTAAGTCAAACGGAGTTGAAAGATCATACTTCAAAAATGCAAGTTGATCAATTGAAAATGATTTGTGATCATCATGCAAAGACCTAGATATCGAAATCACTAAAGTGTTCTGACTTTGCAGACTTAAATCCACTAATGCTTTACCTAATCCACGATTGGCGCCACTTACAATAATGACTTTTCTCATTTCGTATAATAACGATACAGCCCTACACTAGTTTAATATTATTTTTGAGCTTAAAAGGGTTACCAATTGCAAAACTGTTTTCAGGAATATTTTTTGTAATACACGTACCAACAGCGATTGTGACATTCTTACCTATCTGAACATTATTCGTAACAACCGAAGAACTACCTACAAAACATAAGTCTCCCAAATGTATAAACCCACTTAGGCAAACTCCTGGAGCAATATAAACACACTTCCCAATAATAGTGTCATGGGCGATTATAGCAGAATTCAGAACAATAGAGCCATCACCTATTTCGACGCCTTGATCTATATTACAATGTGGATAAATAATTACTCCGCGCCCAATTTTTGCGCCCTTACTCACAAACGCTGAAGGATGAACAAAAGAAAATATCTTAAAATCGTTAGAAATAAGAAAACTTAAAATTTCCATTTTCAGACCTTTGCTTAAATATCCCAAGGTTGGTATGAAGTGTAGCCCATTAAATCTAAACTGTTTAAAATCCCAAAATCTAAAATTATTGGGAAGACTATAATCGACATCATCGGCAAAAATATAAATATCTTCTTTACTAAAACCCTCGTAAATCAATGTATTATATAATTGTTTACCGACACTGCCAAATCCTATAAGGCCAACCTGAATATTACCGAAGTCCATAAAATAAATTCCTAATATTAACCTTTTGTTGAAAATAGTATTTTTTGTACTGATTAATAATCATACAATTATCCTCTTTTGCAATTATAAATTGAGTTTTGAAGCTATTGAAAGTAATATTTCTTAAATCTCCAAGCCCGATCGCCAAATCATTTTCAATAAAAAAATCGTATGGCTTTATTTGATTGTCAGCAAAATACCCAGTCAGAAGTTTGCTACCGATTGAAGCTGCTTCATTCAATAAACTGCTTGCAGAAGTAATACACATTTCGGAGCTTGCCATCAGAGAAGCCATGTCTCCTGCATTCAAATTTTTGTGAATTTTTATTTCTTCAATTTTTTTTACGTCTTCAAAATTTTTAAATGCATCACCAACAACCAAGTTTATATCTAGACTATAATTTAGTTTTTTGAGATATTTGATAATTTTTGATGAAAGATTTAAATAGTCTGCTCCTCCAAATGACAAAAATATTTTATTTAATTCTTTTGTAACCGATCTTAATTCGGCGTTCAAGAATTCCTTTCTAAGAAGAGCATAATCTATTCCTAAAAATAATTTTGTATATGCTTCCCTTTTAATTTCTGTTTCCTTGTAACCCGGAATATTATTTATCAATGCGTCACAAATGTAAAATTTATCAATGTGGTCATCTATGTAAACGAGTTTACATCCCTTATCTCTGATTAATTGCTGAAAACCGGGTAAATAATCGTAAGTATCAAGAACGACTATGTCGCCCGATCTTAAGGTATTAACAAAATCAGAATCATCACTTCCTAAACTAATAATTTCTTTACAGACCTTTCTAATTTCAAGAATTTGATATTCTGTCGGATTCTTAGTTGCATAAATACAATAGAAATCATCACGTATTAAACTAGCTATACCTAAAGTTCTGATGAAATGACCGTAACCTATTATTGAATTTCCGTCAGCTCTGAAGATTACTCTTCCACTCATAATTTTATAATCTAACTTTAGAATATATTAAGAAAAACACTGACAATATTATATTTCTATATTAAACTTATCCAAGCCCGCTGAAAAAACTTAAATAATTCATTGCTGAACAGATTAAGGAAAATAACTTTTGCTATCTATTGGATTAAACTTAAATGTGCAAAAAGGTATTCAAAAATTGGCTAGTTGAGTATTATACATGATCACTCTATCCATGTAAACCAATCTCCATTGCATAATTTTTTACTTGCTTGAGAATATTATTCTAGTTTCTTTATTCAGCATATCAATCAGAGCCTGATCTGTTTTATATTTCAATGAAAGGTGCGAATTAATTGCAACTATATCAGGACTTGAATCCAGAATTGCAAATACATTATCAGTTGAAAAGCTGAGTTTTCGGTTATTTAATTCTTCAAAAATTCTGTTTAAGATCTCAAGATCTTCTTCATAATCAAGTGTCAGCCTGTAGTTTCTTGCCAAATTCTCGGGTAAATCAATTATCTCCACTTTGAAAATATCCTGATTATTCTGCATGTACCAGGTCATGTATTCAGAATGATTTGCCCTGCCTACATAACTTATAACCTTTTTCAATACAGAAACATTATAAATCTCACATGCCGTACCAACTGCAGAAGCCTTTGCTGCCGTATAATCTGCTCCACTCTCAAAATGATGCTTCAATAAATAAGAGGCAATTTCTTTTGAAATAAGCGGACAATCACCT
Source organism: uncultured Sphingobacterium sp. (assembly GCA_964616525.1). Lineage (GTDB taxonomy): Bacteria > Bacteroidota > Bacteroidia > Sphingobacteriales > Sphingobacteriaceae > Daejeonella. The sequence goes on from CAZTRY010000004.1 coordinate 45,595, forward strand.
GTAACCCTTATTATAACATCTATATCATATGCCTCACAAGCATCAATATATCTTTGCATTACATCTTCAGGATCACCTTTCCAGAATTTTACTTTCTCATTGTAGGTGTAATTTTCCAAGACACTATCAGCCTCTTCTGTAGATGTAGCCAGAATAACTTCAGAAGCTTCCTTAATTTCAAGGCAGTTCTTCAAACACAGCTCAACAGCAGGCAAACCGTTAATAGGTACAATTGCTTTATTTTTTAGTCTAACAGATTTCATTCTGCAAGCCACGATTACTGCGATTCGTGCAGGACGAAATTGTTGTACCGATATAGTTTTATGCTCCTGAATTTCTTCTTTCAAAATAGAATATTCACTTTGAACCTTCATAAGGGCCGGAAGAGTATCACCGGTTTGAGAGGTTCTGCGAAACAAAATATCAGACTTGGCGATCAATTCTCCTCTTGAAATATTTCTTACCGCAACAGGTATTTGTAGAGATTTTTGGAGGTACTCTCTTTCAGACTCAGAAATAAAAAGTCCGTTCAACACTTCCTCTGAAGAGAGTATCCTATCAGCCAATAGTTGCATCTGCTCATATTCAAGAGCAGAGAAATAATCATATTTGGAAGCACTTCTATCCAAACAAATATGTTTCTCAACCAATGAGCAACCCGCAGCCAAACCCAGTAAAGGAACAATACAAGCAAAATCACTTTCTGCGGGTGCATGGTCTGCTATGCAAATATTGAACCCCGGAAAATTCTCCTTCAGAATCTGAACCTTCTGAACGCCTGTATCTTTTAATTGAGTTGGATAAGCCTGATGACCGATTTGAAGTACAATTTCCTTAAGGTTCAACTCCTTGAATACAGCTAAAATATCTCTGATATGATTCAACTCAATTCCAGAAACGTTTAGCATTAAGGTCTTACCTTCCAAACAGTTCTTTTCTTTAAGAAAAGAAAAGACCTCATGGTTCTCAAGAACAGATGCCTGTAATTTAACCCCATACATTTTTTCCTTGTTGATGTTAAAGATCTCCAGTCCATACACATCAAATATATCAAGCCAGATACCACCGTATCCGATGGATGCCGTGTCAATTAACTCCGTCCATTTACTTTGATCCAGAAGAAGTTCATGATATAATGCATAGCCACTGAAATCAGGAAGAGAGATCGTATCCGGATGAAAAGCCTGAAATTTAATATGCTTAACCGGATAATTGATTGACTGATACGTTTCAATCGTAGATTTCAGTATATCGAAATCCCCTGCGTGTGAGTTAGCGCATTCAAAAATTAATATAGGAGAATTACTTTCCATTGATTTAAAATCGAATTAGGTGGTTAACAGGCTTAAGATTCTGTCTTATTTGTGTTTTATCCAGTAAGATTTACGCTCAGGTTGAAGTTTCTGATCCAGATAATCAATTCCAAATAAGCGAATAATCAGACCGAGAGGTGTAATTATTACAAAAAATATAATTGTAAATAAAAATTTAAGTATCGTATTCATATCTCTTAATTAATCTAATTGGAATTCATTTTGCCAGTCCTTAGTTTCTATAAGTTCAGGTTGTTCCTTTTTATCCATGAGGAATGAACCAAGTACAAGATAGTCCATACCGGTTCTCATAAAGCAGCGGTAAGCATCTTCGGGGCTTTCTACAATAGGCTCCCCCCTTACGTTAAAGGATGTATTAATTAATACGGGGCATCCGGTTATCTTTTCGAACTCCGTCAATAAGCTATAAAAATCAGGGTTGGTTTCCTGATGTACCGTTTGTATCCTCGCTGAATTATCAACGTGCGTTACCGCCGGGATCTGTGTATTGACGGATTTCAATCGTTCAAAGCCCTCTGCTTTTTTCAGTTCACCATCAGCATGAAGCATTTTGCTTTTTTGCACATGACCAACTATCAGCATATAAGGTGAAGAGAAATCACTTCTTTGCTCAACACCAGCCATATCAAACCATTCCTTTGCCTTTTCAGCAATCACCGAAGGGGCAAATGGACGGAAGCCCTCCCGGAATTTAATCTTCAAGTTCATTTGTGACTGCATCTTTGGTGAGCGTGGATCTCCCAATATACTTCTGGAGCCCAAAGCTCTTGGTCCGAACTCCATACGACCATTGAACCAACCGATCACATTTTCATTAGCGATTAAGCCTGCTACTTCATGATGTAATTCCTTGCCCGGCAATTTCTTATATGGAATCTCATTTCCCTTTAAATAAGCTTCGATATCATCATCACCGTAAGAAGAACCTAACCTGGAACCAACTTGCCTGTCTGCGATTGTGATTGAATTTCTTGGATTTCCCAATTCTTTATACCAAACATGCAAAGCGGCACCTAATGCTCCTCCTGCATCGCCTGCAGCCGGTTGAATCCAGATTCTTTCAAAAGGGCCTTCACGATAAAGTCTCCCGTTTGAAACACAATTCAAAGCAACTCCACCTGCAAGACAAAGATTTTTCTCGCCAGTCTCCTGATGAATATGTTTAGCAATTTTCAAAACAATTTCTTCTGTTACCACCTGAATGGACCTTGCCAAATCCATATCAAGTTTAGTTATTGATGATTCAGGCTTTCTTGGTTCCCTTCCAAACAATGCATCAAAATTTTCATTTGTCATTGTGAAACCAGTACAGTAATTAAAATACTTCATATTCAAATGAAATGAACCATCTTCCTTTACATCTATAAGGTTTTTATAAATTACATCAACGTAAAGCGGATCTCCATAGGGAGCAAGACCCATCAGTTTATACTCTCCAGAGTTTACTTTAAATCCTGTATAATAGGTAAAAGCAGAATATAGCAATCCAAGCGAATGAGGAAAACGGATGGTATTTTTTATATCCAGTTTATTTGCATCACCTATTCCATAGCTTGATGTAGCCCATTCGCCTACCCCATCCATTGTAAGAATCGCAGCATTCTGAAATGGAGATGGATAAAATGCACTGGCAGCATGGGATTGATGATGTTCAGGATAGAACATCTTTCCTTTAAATCCAAGTTTGTCACGAATCTCTCTCCCGATCCATAGCTTTTCCTGAATCCATAAAGGCATCGCTGTAATAAAAGACTTCATGCCTCTGGGAGCATTCATAAGATAAGTCTTTATAAGCCTGTCAAACTTTAAATATGGCTTTTCATAAAAACTTACATATTGAACGTCCTTTATTGTAATTCCTGCTTCTGCAAGACAAAACTTAATGGATTCTTTTGGAAAGTGAAAATCGTGCTTAATTCGCGTAAACCGTTCTTCTTGAGCCGCTGCAATAACCTGACCATCTTTCAAAAGACAAGCAGCACTATCGTGATAAAATGCGGAAATACCTAAAATGTACATTCTTATTAAATTTTATTTCTATTCAGTGAATCAAAAACCTCTTTTAGCTTTAAATCATACTCATGAAGTAAATCTTTTGAGTCTGCATTTAAAGAAAATTTACTGCAATACTCATTATGAATATTAACTGTAGCCTGAAGCAAATCAATTAAATTTTCAATTTCATCCTTTTTTTCATTCGAAAGTTTGGAATCTAAAATAGCAGCAATCGCTAGTCCCTCTGCCAAAAACTCCATCAATAATCTATCATATCGCATGGAGTATCTTGAATGAGAGCCAAATCGCAATGTCTCCCTTACATACCAAAAAATGGTGGTTTTGGTACGTACATACACCTGATTGCCTTTACTAAGATGCTCAGCCAATAAAGTTTGCACTTTATGAAGAATATTTGGAAGGCGCTTTTTCTCAAAATCAATATCGATCTCAGGATATGCAGTTTCAACATATTGCTTTGCATTATCCGGCAGAATAAACATTAATTCATCTGCTGACCTTAATAATTCCAATTTATTATCAAACTTCCCAATAACTTCAGGCATTTTGTCATGCGCCAGTTTCATATAAGGTATTAAATGCCTTATGATGAAATACTCAGGAAATCTGCCGATATCAGAAGGATGTACCGGAGAAAAATGAAGTATATCTGTAACTGAGGTAAATACAGGATGCCTTAGATAATACTCAAAGGCAGTTTTTATCTCTCTGGATAAACCACTTATCTCTGGTTTTTCCAAACTATATGCCTGGCCATCTTTGAACACTGTGCCTAATGTATTCAATTCACTTTTGACCTGACTATTACTTAATGAAGCGAACGTTTTAAAATACTCGTGAAAATCTGAGACATTACCACTCGCCAGCTCCGGATTATATAAAATATTCCTGATTGAAGCTTTGGAGCTACCTGTAATATTCAAATCGGCATATTTCTCGGCAATTTTATCAGCAAGAATGACTTGTCCTTCAGGGAGTGGATGGCAATGATCCAAATACAAGGATTCGGGAATGAGACCTTCCATATCTACAGCACGAATACCGGAATGATCAGCAACAATTTTATCAATTGCATTGATATAAGGCTTTCTAACTCTATAAAGAGAGGCATCAGCTTCGTAAGACTCTACCAGAAGCTCCCGGTACCTGATTTCATTTGACCTTAATTTGCTGATTTTGGCCAAATTATAAAGAAATATCTCCTTTCTGGATCCCTGCTCTTTTAATAATAAGTTCAATAAATATTCTGCTTCATCATAATTCCCGCTTTCCGCTTTAGCGACAGCATAATTATTCATGACCAGCATAGGGTATTCATTACTCATAGAGGATGAGGGAGGAACAGTCAAAATATCTTTATAAATTTTGGCAGCCTCTGTAAAATCCCCATTTTCCTGGCATTTTAATGCATCTTTAAATCTTTGATCCGGAATAGATATCTTATCGGCAATATGATCTTCAACTCCTAAATACTTGTAAAAAACGAAATTGCCTTTACCAATTCCAGAAAGGAAAAACAAATTTGCTTTTGGCCTGACAAGAATTACAGGGATGCTCCTGCGTTTACATATGGAGTAAATCAATCTGATGTTATGTTCGAAATCAGCAGGATCTTCAGGACTTTCAATCTTTGGGTTGAAGGTATTATTCCATTCAAAATGTAATAACCTGTTTTTTATACTTGTTTTTGCAGGAGTTTTACCCATTGATTCCTGCAATCTGCTTTTCAAATACCGGAAATAGGTATAACTTCCTTTTCTTACTTCCGTTGATGTTGTATCACAATTTCCTAAGTAAATAAATACTGCTCTTAGGTCATTGATCCATTCCTTTTTGTGTCTTAAAAAAAATGCTGCCGCATCTGCAGCAGTCATACCCGGCAATGAACAATTGATAATTTGGGTATCTTCGGGCCATATAGGACGATCAGCCAGAACAAATGGATGTGTCTTTCTCTCAACCCCGATACTCATGCTTGTTGAATCACCTAGAATGAGGATGGTAGACCTGCCTTTAACTTTCATTAATTCTGCTTAAAAAAGTGGATAAATATCATCACCTGACTGGCTCCCTGTTGAGGAGTCATTTCCCTTCTCAGATTTTGAGGCTAATTTTGCGAGTGAATAATAAAATATGATAGATAGAAAAAAGTACTTTACTTTTTCTCCCAATGTTTTCTTTGATGACGAAAATTGCATCAACTCATAGAATAATGTTACTTTCATTTCGCTATCCAGTTTAATTTCAATAATTCATTGTGAATCACATCGGCAAACACCTTATGGCCCTTTGCATTAATATGTCCATCGTCAAATATTACCGGATCTATAGTTGAATGTTCCTTTAACATAGTTTCTGTTGTATCAACAAAAGCAATTTTATTTTTAAGAAGAAGCTCTATAAATCTTTCACGGGGAAGCTCATAATCAACCAATTCTGATTTACTGGCTGGTCCAAACTGCTGTTGAATTGCGCCTAATCCAAAAAGTAATTTTATATTATTTTTTCGGCAATGATCTTTTATAACTGTTAAAATTTTATCAAGCAAACTATACATGTAATCGTAGTGCCTTGTTTTCCAGAGAAGAAAAATCGGATCTGCTAAGGGGTCGTAATTATTTTTAAGATCGATTCCGGATTTGTACTCGTTAAACTCCTTTCTAAATGCGTAATAGGATCCTATTATTTTACGGAAAAAGCCAATTCCTGTTAATGAGGAGATCTTATTCAGTTTAAGATTGCCCGCAGAATCTATACTAAAATGAGGTCTCACATAACCATTTACATAATTATTCAAAACCCTGTGTACTGCCCAAGGGTACTGCTCGATAACAATTATTTTCGGATTATATTTAGCAGACCTTTGTAAAATAGCAAGACATACCTGATCAAGACCCAAACTGCAATGACCCATATTTATAACTTTCTCACCCGTATATTGGGCAAGAAAATTGGTGTATCTGAGTTCTTGTTCTGTACCTGCTCCCCAGGTATGTGAGCCACCAAAACAAACAATGGATTTTTCATTAGAAGATATGATAACTTCACTATCCCTGTTTCCTTCGGAATTATGCTTTACCAATACTGGAAGTTCCGGTCTTTGTTGAAAGCACACTTCCCTTTCCAAATGAGGCACTCCCCAAAAACCCAACTTATCATCAAACTGATAAAATGTTGTGTCTCCATTGGTAATGACTTTCTTTTTTTTGGTGGCAATCATATAAAAAGAATATTTTATTGGTTAATTCTAAAAATTCTGACTCAATTAATAGTTATTATCTAAAATTAAAGCTAATCATTATTTTAATCTTCAATATTGGATCTAAACAAGGCAAGATACGCGTACCCATACCCAGATAATCAGCCTTATTAGTTAGTTAAAATAAATTCTGATAACCCAATGGCTTTTTGATGGAATCAACAACAAATTGTTGCTCACTTTCAGTTAAAGTAGCATACATAGGAATGCTGATTGCTTCTGAATAATAGGATTCAGCCTCGGGAAAATCATTTCTATTATATCCTATTGCCTCGTAATACGGGTGTGTGTATATGGGAATATAATGAAGATTCACTAAAATTCCATTATTTCTCAACCTATCGAAAATCTCTCTGTGACTGAATTTTGTCTCATTAGTCTTGAGCCTTATAATATATAGATGGAAGGCTGAATACGAATCAGAATGTTGAAAAGGTAAAGTGAGCCAGCAATCAGCAAGTAATTCATCATACTTTTTTGCAATTTCATGTCTTTTGCTTACAAACTCATCGATTCTTTTCATCTGGCTTAAACCCAATGCTGCCTGCATATCAGTCATCCTATAATTGAATCCAAGATCCAGTTGCTGGTAATACCATGGACCATGAGGCGGACATGTCATTTCCTCAGGTACCCGGGTAATCCCATGACTGCGAAATTTAGTCATCTTATTAGCAAGGACCAGATCATTGGTTAATGCCATACCTCCTTCACCAGTTGTAATAATTTTAACAGGATGGAAGCTAAAAATAGTTATATCACTATACCTGCAATTCCCAACAGGTTCACCAAGATATTTCCCTCCAATTGCATGAGAAGCATCTTCAATGACTTTGAAACCATACTTTTTACTTAGTGCATGGATTGATTTCATATCGCAGGATTGTCCTGAAAGATGAACCGGAATGACAACTTTAGGAAGTTTACCCTCTTTTTTTGCTGCCTCCAGCTTAGAAGTTAAGTTATCAACTGACATGTTGTAAGTAAGCGGGTCGATATCTACAAAGTCAACCGTAGCACCACAATACAATGCACAATTTGAACTTGCAACAAAACTTATAGGGCTGGTCCAAACACAATCACCTTCAGCAACCCCCAAAGCAAGGCATGCAATGTGCAGGGCACTGGTTGCACTATTCACAGCTACTCCATATTGTACCCCACAATATGTCGCTACTGCCTTTTCGAATGCGGGTACAGCTGGGCCCTGTGTTAAATATTCAGAGCGTAATACTTCGATTACTGCCTGAATATCTTCTTCTGAAATATCCTGACGACCGTATGGTATCATAATTTTATAATTTCATTAATAATTCCTGATTTTTCCTGCTCCAATAGCCTGCTCAGATCATGATTAATCCCTCCAAGGCCATGTCCAAGTTTGGTACAGGTCTTTCTAGTTGATAAACTCATATCCAATGGTCTTTGAACTAAGCCGGGTTTATCTGCCATTTTACCCCTCCTGATCAGGCTTTTATTGAGAGAAAAATTTTCGGCAATGGCAATGCCAAAATCATACTTGGAGATTCTGTCATCAGATACTACATTATAAATTCCAACAGCCCCTGCCTCAAGTAATTCATGAACAGTTTTAATTAAAGATTCTGCAAGAATTGGGGTGTAAAACACATCATCAAATAAAGTAATTTCTTTACCTTTTCGAAGTGAGTAAATAATCTGATCGCTGAAAGAACGTCTGTAGGTTGGTCCCCATCCATAAAAATTTGTCCGTACAACCAAGGCTTCTGAATAGTTTTCAAGAACTTTGGTTTCAGCTTCTGCTTTAGTTGCAGCATACACGTTTATCGGGTTTACGGGCAGTTCTTCTGTTGCAAACTGAAACTCACCTGAGAAAATATGGTCAGTTGAAATATGAACCAATGGTATACTTAATTCAGCACAAACACTTGAAACATTAGAAGCAAAATCTGTGTTTACAGTTCTTGCCAGATCAGGGAACTTTTCACAATCTTCAACACTGGTAAGTCCGGCAGTATGAATGATCAATTCAGGCTGAATTTGCTCAAAGGCCTTAAGGATGCTCTCCCTCGATCTGGTATCAAATTTCATTGGCTTTACATCAGCCAGAGAAATTTCACGGTTATGAAGCGCCAGCACTACTTCGAACTGACTCCTGACTGTAATTGCCCAGTTAAGCGCTAAAAGCCCTGATCCACCCGTTAATAAGATTCTCTTCATTTATCAGATTGCACCAATCTTACTTCTGTTGGCAGAGATCCATTGCTGCAACTCGGTTCCATCCATCCACTCTGTATTTGTATCTGAAATATAGGTGAATCCTTCTGGAACAGGTTTGCCTCCGTTAATTCTTTTCGGATCAGATGACCAGTTATGAATTGCAGGCAGAATTTTAAAATGATTTTCATACTCGAAAGTATGTGGAGCATCTTCAGAACCAATCATCTGCTCATGGATTTTCTCACCAGGACGTATACCAATTATTTTATGCGTTGCTCCCGGAGAAACAGCATTGGCAATATCTACAATATTCATTGAAGGAATCTTCTTAACATAGATTTCCCCACCTGCCATATCATCAAAAGCATGCCATACCAATTCAACGCCCTGCTCAAGAGTTATCATAAAACGAGTCATACGAGTATCGGTGATTGGCAGTACTCCGGTATTTGCTTTTGCCATAAAAAAGGGTATAACAGAGCCTCTTGACCCCATTACATTACCATAACGGACAACCGAGAAAGTAGTTTCATGAGTTCCTGCATATGCATTAGCTGCAACAAATAACTTATCAGATGCAAGTTTTGTAGCACCGTACAAATTGATTGGATTACTGGCCTTATCGGTAGATAATGCTACAACCCGCTTGATACCTTTTTCAATACATGCATCAATCAGGTTCATCGCTCCATTAATATTCGTTTTTATGCATTCGAAGGGATTATACTCTGCTGTAGGGACAATCTTAGTTGCAGCAGCATGAACGACAAAATCAATACCGTCCAATGCCCTAACCAATCTGTCCTTATCACGGACATCCCCGATAATAAATCGAACCCTTGAATCACCCTCAAACTTCTGAGCCATATCCCACTGCTTCATTTCATCGCGTGAATAGATAACAATGCGTTTTGGATTATACTTTTCAAGAGTCATTGGCACAAATGTATTGCCAAAAGAACCGGTACCTCCGGTGATAAGAATGTTAGAATTTGAAAGACCCATATTTAGGTTTATTTTAATGAATTTATTTACAATTTATGGCTTAAAGACAGGAATTATTGATTATTTATTACCTGAACTATTTATGAATTATACTGTTTTGTTTCTCATACCACTCGTATACATTCTTTAAGCCTTCTTTAAATAGTATCTGTGGTTTATATCCAAGTTTTTCTGAAATCTTGCTAATGTCGGCTTTTGAATGTTTAACATCCCCAGGTCGTTCATTATTATACACTGCATTAATGTCCTTTCCGGTAATCTCTCTAAGTAATGCAACCATTTCGTTTAGTGTAATCTGATCACCACATGCCACATTATAGACTTCATTTAATGCGCTCTGATCTTCAGTAAACAGAGCTAGGTCGTTTGCATGTAATGCATTTGCAACATATGTAAAATCCCTGCTTGTCTCTCCATCTCCAAAAATTACAGGGCTTGTATCCTGCTGAAATGCTTTACAAAAAAGAGGAATTACTGCAGCGTATGGATTTTCGGGATTTTGACGGGGACCAAAAATGTTGAAATATCTTAAACCAACGTAATTTAAATCATAAGTCTTATGAAAAACATCTGCAAATACCTCAATTGCATACTTTGTTACTGCATATGGACTAAGTGGTTTCCCAATTCTGGATTCTACTTTAGGCAATTCCTTGCTATCACCGTAAGTAGAGGATGAACATGCAAGAACAATTCTATCAGCCCCATTAATATGTGCGGCATGCATCATATTTACCGTACCAAGAACATTTACCTCAGTACTTCTCATAGGATTAACTATCGATCTGGGAACCGAGCCCAAAGCGGCCTGATGTGTAATTTTATCTATTCCCTTTGTGACCTCAACACATACTTCATAATCGCATATATCTGCCTTTACAAACTCAAATTTAGGATGACCAACAAATTCTTCTATGTTTGAATAATATCCATTAGAAAGATCATCAACTACCCTTACAAGTGCGATTCTTGAATCATTGATGTATTTATTTACAAGATTAGAACCTATAAACCCGGCTCCACCAGTTATCAATAAATTATACTCCTTAGCCATTATAAGCCTCCATCTATTAAATCTTTAGGTAATAAACCCTTTACATCGTATAATACTGAATTGTCTTTTAACATATTCCTGATATCAATATCAGTAAATTCATTGTGGCCAACAGCTAAAATAATCGCATCAAATTTTTGCTCAGGAATTGACTGACTAATTTCGATCTGGTATTCCTTCCTTACATCAGAAGGCTTTGCCCAGGGATCAACAACTAAAAAGTTAACATGGTAACTTTCCAACTCTCTGATTATATCAATCACCTTGGTATTACGAACATCCGGGCAATTTTCTTTAAAAGTAAAGCCTAAAACTAAAATTGAGGACCCTTTAACCTGAATGTCCTTTCGGATCATTAGTTTAATCGTCTCGGTAGCAACATACTTGCCCATCTGGTCATTGAGCCTTCTTCCTGCCAGAATTATTTCTGGGTGATAACCCACTTCCTGAGCCTTTTGAGCTAGATAATAAGGATCAACACCAATACAATGGCCACCTACCAGACCAGGTTTAAATTTCAAAAAATTCCATTTTGTTCCTGCTGCCTCCAACACTTCATTGGTGTTTATACCAATCAAAGTGAAAATCATAGATAGCTCATTCACAAAAGCAATATTAATATCACGCTGAGAGTTTTCAATTACTTTTGCAGCCTCCGCAACTTTGATACTTGATGCTCTGAAAGTACCAGCCTTAATAATAGAATTATAAAGCTGATCGATTGTCTCTGCAGCTTCGGGTGTTGAACCAGATGTAACTTTGAGTATTTTAGTAATTGTATGCTGCTTGTCACCAGGATTTATTCTTTCGGGACTATATCCAACGAAGAAATCATCATTGAACTTAAGATTACTTACTCTTTCGAGAACCGGAACACATTCATCTTCAGTTACTCCCGGGTATACTGTGCTTTCGTATATTACAATATCCCCTGCTTTTAAAACTGAGCCAACTGTTTCACTAGCCTTTATTAACGGGGTGAGAACCGGCCTGTTATTTTTATCGGTAGGAGTTGGGACCGTTATTATAAATACATTACAATTCTGAAGGTCGGAAACTTGTTGGCTTACCTTAAATAAACCACTATTTAATGTCTCCTTCAAATAGTCATTATCTACTTCCAGAGTAGAATCGACAAACTTGTTAAGTTCAGAAATCCGGTGCCCGTTAATATCAAACCCTATGGTTTTATACTTTCGACCAAATTCGACAGCCAAGGGTAAACCAACATAACCTAAACCTATTACAGCTACCCTTTTATCAAATAAACTCATTAATCCTCAACAGCTAAAATTTGAATTATATAAATACTCGTTTCTATCTAAAAGAGTTCTAAAATTTATATTTAATTATAACTTAAAATTCTTTATAACTCTTTGCAAGACCAGTAAGGCTACAATAATAAATCCTGAAAGTATTCCTCCAATAATAATTGATAAAATGGTACTGGGCCGTTTTGTTTGAAGAGGATAAACAGGTGAGTCTATTATCTGAATAAGCGGCATTTCCTTGCGAACACTGATTTTTGCCATTTCAAGATTCTTAACTATTTCTGTAAGGATGGCCTTGTTTGCTTCAGCATCAACTTGTCTCCTTTGAGATGGGACTCTTAGAATTTGTCTTGAAGGATTTGCATTTGGATTTGCATCAGTGGATGAAGCAACTCCAGATATTGCAGATAGTAATTGCGCTTTAACAGAATCAGCCTGAAATTGTAGAATAGAAAGATTATCTAATGACTTTTTTGCCTTAGTTTCCACATAGAAATTATTCACATTAGTTACTATTCTATCTGCAAACTCTTTAGAAAACAATTCATCCTCAGACTGAATTCTGACACTGATAATATTTAATTTCTTATCCGGTTTCGAAACAATCAGATTTTCTGTTCTGATCTTTTTTACTAAGGCTGTAATCACACTATCCTCTAATCTGGTAAAGCGATTAATATCACTAAAATTGATATTCTTAAATTTCTCATCTTTCTTCCAGGCTTCTTTGAAACGATATTTATCCAAATACCTATCAAGTAAAAGTGTGTTTTTTGAAGTATCTAATGGAGAAAGCAGCGTTTTCTCTATCATGGTACGTGACTTGTAAAGCTCAATAATATTATCCTTCTGGAAGATACCCCCGCCCCCTCCTCCAAGGTCAAGTCCAACCATAGCTGCCATTCCCGAGTACTGGCCTAATCCAGCCGATGAACCTTCATCTTCTAAAACAAATGTTGATTCGGCTGTGTAAATAGTTTTAATGGATTTTGCATAAAAATAACCAGCAACACCACCTGATAAACCTATAATAAGAATGATTTTCCACTTAGAAAGTAAATATTTCAACCAATCGATAATCCCGATGATAATATCCCTCAATGATATTTCATCATCTGAACTGGAATTTGCCTGTAGTATTACCTGAGAATCCGGGGATGAATTATCCGATGAAGATTTTATTTCCATAATCTCTGTAGTTACTTAACCAGGTTTAAAATAATTACCGCCAAAGATGCCAAACCACTTGAAATTCCAACAATCTCCCCAGCAGATAATGGTCTCTTATCTTCTTTTTGCGGAACAAAAAGCTCTGCACCTGGCTCTATTACAGGATAATTATTAAAGAAAAACATCTTTGATGTACTTTTTACAGAACCATTCGCGTAAATTACATAGGATCGTCTTTTCAAAGATTTATTGGAAAATCCTCCTCCCTGCGAAATATAATGCTTAAAGCCCCTTCCCTGACTAAAAATAGTAGTAACAGGATATAATACCTCCCCATTTACTTTTACAGTTTGTAATTGTTTAGGGATTCTTAAGACATCGCCTTCTTCAAGTATCAAATCAGCCTGAGTACCGGGATTCTCAAGTATTTTATCAAGTTCTATACCTACATAAACATTTTTCAATATTTCTTCCTGAACTTTGGTTCCAATTGTATCTTTTACATTTTCCTGTAAGCGCTGAAGCTTAGCTATTTTATTTTGCTCTTCTTCATTCTGATCAATAGCATTTTTACCATCGGTTTTTTTCGGACCTTCACGCTTCAATGATGCACCTTTTGCGTAACCGAGTGCTGTTAAACCTCCGGCACGCCTTAGCAAATCGGATACCCGTTCATCCTTACTTATTATAGTATACATGCCGGGATATAATACCTCACCTTCAACCTTTACCTGACGCTGTACCTCATAACCTATAGAACTTCTCACTGAAATAATATCAAAGGGCTGCAATTCAAATTTTGGCCTTGAGAAATTCAAATCCTTGTCAATATCGATCTGAAAAACCTGAGCAGTAACTGCATCAGCTGCAGTTAAATTACTATTTTTTACCCGTCTGGATATTTCCACCCGCTGGGCAGTAGCAGCCTCTGTAAATCCACCTGCCTTGAGAACTAACTCTTCCAAAGTCATTTTTTCGGCGTATTCAAAAGTGCCGGGCTCACGTACTTCCCCGTCTATAGACACTTTGTACTCTTCTTTCAAGTCGAATATAGATGAAACACTAATTATGTCCTCCCGGAGTAATGGAATATCCTTTACACTTCCATTCAGCACTCCTGCAAGATCAATAGAAATTAACTCTGTTTGATTGTCGGGCTTTAATCGCGTGATATATGCTCTTTGTCTAAAAGCATCTTCTTTCAATCCTTCAGCTTTCCTGACTAATTGAGAAAGTGTTAAACCTTGTTCAAGTTCATAAGCTCCGGGACGAAAAACTGCACCCTCTATACTTACACGATTTACAAATCGCTCCAGTACACGATCCACAAAATATTTATCTCCGGTATTTGGCTTATAATCAGTATACTTATCCATACTGATATCTGCTATCTTCCTCTCGATATCTGTATTTTTTAATACCTTTACCCTCGATTTGAATGCATTTTCTGTGAAATCGCCTGCAAAATTTAAAAGGTCTTTGAAAGATTCTTCGGGACGTAATTCAAATATTCCGGGACGTTTAACTTCCCCTACAATTTCAATTCTTGATTGATATACTGGTACCCTGATGATATCCTGATCCTGTAATCTTAAATTATCAGACATTTCCCCCTTCATCAGGAAATCATAAATATCAAGATTTGCAATTTTCTTCCCTCCACGTATCAATTCAATTGATCTGAAAGAACCATTCTCTGTGGGTCCGCCAGATGAATATAATGCATTAAATACATTTGCAAGGGATGGAAGAGTATAGGTTCCTGGCTTTACTATCTCACCTGTTAGTATAACTTTGATACTTCGAATGTTTCCAACAGCTATATTCAGATTAGTACTTCCATTACGCAAACCACTATAAACTGTTGATAAACGCGACCGGATCCTTGAAGTTGCTGCCTCAATAGTCAGTCCGGCAACAGGAATGATCCCAACATATTCTACATTGATAATCCCTTCCGGACTTACTTTAAGATTATAAGAAGCCTCCGAGTTTCCATAAATATCAATCAGCAATTCATCATTTGGGCCGATTACATAATTTTTAGGGGTGGCAATACTCAAATTAGGTTCAAAAGTCAATTTGGAATTTTTAAACAAATCAGCACCAAATATTTTTGAGCGAAGCTCATTAAATGCCTTTTCTGCTTCTGTTTCAGGATTTTTTTCAACTGCTATACTATCCTGCTCAAAGTTCATTTCCCTCCCTCCGGTTTCATCTTTTGGCTGAACCTTATTAGGATCCGACTGGAAAGCCTGCTTTTTATCGTCTTTTTTTAATTTATCAACTCGTTCTCTTAATTTTTTTATCTCATCAGCCCGCATTCCTCTGGCTTGTGCTATTTGTTCTAATTGAGCATCACCCATGCCGCTGGCTTCTGCCTGACGCATAAAGGCTCTTACCTGATCATCACTCAATTCATCAACACGAATATTGTTTAGATTTTGTGGATTTACCTGTGCTAAAACTGGTTGGCTTATGCCAAAAATTAAAAGCAATGCCAGAAGGCTAAAAAAATTTTTTATACTCATATCTAAATAAATTCCGCGCAAAGCTAATTAATCTTTAGTTTAAATGTATACCTGATTTAGGGTATTTAATACCATTTCTGGGCTTATCGCACAAATCCGGGGCTCGAATTAATAAGATATCAATTAATCAAAATAATCTAACGTATTAAATCCTCCTTTTTTTAGATACTCATCCTTATGCATTAGCTGAAGGTCTGATAATACCATCTCTTTGATAAGGGATTCCAGATTATATTTCGGTTTCCAACCCAGCTTTGTATTGGACTTACTTGGATCACCGATTAATAAATCAACTTCAGTCGGTCTGAAATACTTTGGATCCACTTTTACCACCGTTGTCCCCGGCTTTAAGCTTTCAGCTTTAAGCTTTAAGCTTTCTACTTTGGCCTCATCAATATCAATAATCACCCCCCTTTCATGCTCATGCTTCCCGCTGAACTCTAATTCAATTCCCAACTCTGCAAAACTCATTTTCACAAAGTCACGTACTGAAGTTGTGACCCCTGTAGCAATTACAAAATCTTCAGGCTTTTCCTGCTGCAGAATGAGCCACATCGCTTCCACATAATCTTTGGCATGTCCCCAGTCTCGCTGTGCAGAGAGATTACCTAAGTACAAACAGTTCTGCAAGCCAAGTGCAATTTTAGCAGCAGCTCTGGTAATCTTGCGGGTTACAAAAGTTTCCCCTCTGACCGGACTTTCATGATTGAACAGAATTCCATTACAAGCGAACATATTATATGCCTCTCTATAATTTACTGTGATCCAATAGGCATACATTTTCGCAACCGCATAAGGAGAACGTGGATAAAAAGGAGTTCTTTCTGATTGAGGGACTTCCTGTACCAAACCATATAATTCTGAAGTTGAAGCCTGATAAATTCTCGTCCTTTTCTCCATACCCAGAATACGGATTGCTTCAAGAATTCGAAGGGTACCAATACCATCTGCATTAGCTGTATATTCAGGGGTCTCAAAGCTCACCTGCACATGACTCATGGCAGCCAGATTATATATCTCATCAGGTTGTGTTTCCTGAATTATACGAATTAAATTGGTTGAATCTGTTAGATCTCCATAATGGAGTTTCAGTCTCAAATTACTTTCATGAGGATCCTGATATAAATGATCAATACGATCGGTATTAATTAAAGAACTTCTTCTCTTAATACCATGTACAAAATATCCCTTATTCAACAGAAATTCAGTCAAATAAGCTCCATCCTGGCCGGTTATTCCTGTTATTAGCGCAACCTTCATGAAAAGTGTATTGAGTATTGAGTATTGAGTATTGAGATTTTATACATTAATCTGAAAGATCTTGCTTCTGTCGATAGTTTTGCTTCATTCACAATTAAAAGAAATTTAATTTAAACTGGTTTAACGTTGTTCCGATTATGGTGTTACACTAAGGGTCACAATTTAGGTAATTACACTGATTTTCCTCAATTTCAAATCTTCAAATCGCCAAGGTACGGCTCCGCCCTTTCAGTCACATTTTAATATATGACATCCGCTTAAACATGCTCTAAGGTATCCCCCCTTAGGAAATCCTTATTTTCTCAACTATATTTTTTCTCAGATCTACTTTAACCTGCAGCCCAATATCTTCTAAATAAAGGAGAGCATAATTTCCTTTGCTTTCCAAGACTTCTGCTTCTTTATCGATCAAAGCCCCTGAGCGGATTCTGATTCTGTCATAAGCGTTTAGATTAGTTGCCTCAATACTGCCATGGTCATATTGCATCAGCCAGCTTTTCAGAAGATCCATTTCTTTAGCTCTTATCATAGCTGGCTTGCCGCAGTGGTAAACATAACGAACCACCCCCGGAATTGTAAAAACACTATCCTTATCCTTATCCTTCAGGCTAACAAAGCAATAGGATCTAAACAAAGGTTCCTCCACCCATTTCCATCTGTCACTCCAAAGTTTCTTTATTCTTAACAGCGGGCAATACACCTCTAAGCCCAACAGAGCCAATTTATCTGCTACGGCCTTCTCACAGCGTGATTTGGTATAGAGCACGTACCAGTTCATGATAAGTGATCGAATATTAAAACCATCTCTTTTTTGTGCTTCTGAACATAAACCTCTGCATCTGCCTCTTCAAATACCAGGTATCGTATTTTCCTTCCAATAAGAGGTTCTGCCTTTTCTACCAGATTACTCAGGTAATTTCGGTCAATATTGTCCCCTATAATTATCAGATCAATGATATCCGAATCAAGTCCTCGGGCAATCATTCCTTCAAGGTACACACGATGTACATTCCCCAAACGGTCAATAACCTTTTCGATTACTTCTTCTACACCTATAAACTTTCTGATAATGCTATTCAAATCCTTGAACAAGGGATGAAGGGTATTTGCCCGATAAAGTTTCTTATTGCCATCTGATTCTGCCAACAATAACCCTGCGTGCTCAAAACGATTAAGCTCCTGCCTGATACCATTGGTACTCTCATTAAACTCAGCCTCAAGGCTCCTTAAATATCCCTGATTATTGATGTTTAAAAAGAATTTAAGCAATAACTTAATTCTTGTTTTTGATGTTATTAAACTTTCGAGCATAATATTGAGTATAATTAGTACTCATTATATAACTCAAAAGTAGAACATATTTTGAATATTACTAACGAAAATATTGAATTTTAAACAAGTGCTGAAATTCTTTTATCTGAAAAACAAAGATTTAACAAAACTAATAACTACAATAAAGCTCCAAATAAGACCTCTACCGGATGTAATGCCATTCTTCCTGTGCCGTCTTTGATCTGGTGCCTGCAACTCGTACCATTTGCTGCAATTATTACTGTATCTGGTTGATTAATAATTTGAGGAAACAAAACCAGACCTCCTATTTTCATTGATAAATCATAATGTTCGTCTTCATAACCAAAAGAACCTGCCATTCCACAACAACCTGAAGGAATTGTTTCTACTTCATAATTCTTAGGAAAAGACATAATTAGCGATGAACTTTCACTTAAGTTCCAGGCTTTTTGCTGACAATGAGCATGAAATTTGATCAACTTCCTTTCTGCGGTAAACTGTTCCTGGCTAATGTTTTGATTATGAATTTCAAGGGCTAAAAACTCTTCAATAAGGAAGGTATTTGACGCAAGTTCTTCAGCATCTTTCAGATAGGATTCATCCACAAGATCTAAATATTCGTCTCTAAAGGTTAGAATTGCTGATGGTTCAACACCAATCAATGGAGTTTTTCTTGAAATCACCGGACTTAAGTACACTATATTCTTATGTGCAATTCTCCTGGCCTTTCGTAATAAACCTTTTGAAATACTCGCCCTACCGCTTTCAGAATGCTGAGTAATACGTACTTCATATCCCA
Organism: uncultured Sphingobacterium sp.; assembly: GCA_964616525.1. GTDB lineage: Bacteria > Bacteroidota > Bacteroidia > Sphingobacteriales > Sphingobacteriaceae > Daejeonella. Next base: position 64,786 of record CAZTRY010000004.1, read on the forward strand.
ATCGTTCCAAAAGTAGAACAGTTTGAATTCCTATAGGAGTATCCTGGTAATTAGTAAACTCATCACAAAAAAGGTACACTACTTTTGAATCGTTTGAAGAGGGATTCCCAGCTTTTGAAAAATTCCGATGCTCCTTAAACCATGCTCTCATTGTTGTTTGGTTTAATAGAGGCATTGACCTTTTTACATTGAACCCAATAAGCGTTTTCATCATTTCACTTATCCCCCTTCCAGTCATTATGAAGTTATATAATCGTGGAAATGCAGAGCCTAAACCAGCAATCGTACTAAAATTTGAAATTAATAAAGACCTCAATGGAATGCCATTAGCATCCTGATAGTGTTGTAAAAACTCAGCTTTCAATTTAGCCATATCAACATTACTCGGACATTCTGCCTTGCACCCTTTACAACTTATGCAAAGATCCATTACCTCTTTAATTTCCGGGTGATCGAAACGATTAAGTTTTTTGGAATTTGTAAGATAAGTTCTTAGAACATTTGCTCTGGCTCTTGTAGTATCCTTTTCATCGCGACTTGCCATATAAGATGGGCACATTGTGCCACCAATAAGATGCGACTTACGGCAGTCACCCGATCCATTACATTGTTCTGCATGCTGCAAAATATTTTGACCATTGTAACGAAATACAGTTTTAAATTCCCCTGCATTTTCATCCGGCTTATACCTCAAATTAGTGTTCATTAGAGGTGTATCTATAATCTTTCCAGGATTGAAAATATTCTCCGGATCCCAGGTATTCTTAATCTCTCTCAAAATTTCATAGTTCTTCGAGCCAACCATTTGCTCAATAAACTCACCACGTAATCTGCCATCTCCATGCTCTCCACTTAAAGAACCCCGATATTTCTTAACAAGCATTGCAATCTCTTCTGCAATTACCCGAAACAGTCTATTTCCCTCCTCTGTTTTCAGGTTAAGGATTGGCCGCAAATGCAATTCCCCGGAACCTGCATGAGCATAATGAACTGAATACAACCCATACTTTTTCAGAATTAAATTAAAATCCTGTATATAGGCTGGTAAATCATGAACATCAACCGCCGTATCTTCTATTACAGGTACTGCCTTCTCGTCACCCGGAAGATTGCTTAATAGTCCCAGACCTGCCTTCCTTAAGGTCCAGACCTTTTTAATGTCCTCCCCAAATACTATTGGAAAATGATATCCCAAACCCACCCCTCGCATCTCATTTTCAACAAGTCTGCATGTCTCTATTACCTCAGAAATATCTTGTTTGACATATTCGATTACGAGCAGAGCAGCAGGGTCTCCCTCAACAAAAAACCTATTTTGTTTCTGCTCTATATTATCTTTTGTACACTCCAAGATATAATGATCCATCAATTCGCTCGCTACCGGACTATATTTCAGTGCAATCAGATTAGCATTTAAGGCTTCATCAATTGAATTAAAGTGCACACATAAGAGTCCCACCGCTTTAGAAGGAAGAGGTACAATACCCAATTTTATTTCTGTTATAAAAGCTAAAGTGCCTTCTGAGCCTGCTAATAGCTTGCAGAAATTAAAATCTCCTGTACCAGCTGTAAAGGGGGAGCTATCAAGAAGCAGATCTATTGCATAACCTGTATTCCTCCTCTCTATACTTTTTTTAGGAAATTCCTTCCGAATCTCAAGTTGATTTTCATAATCTCCCAGCAGGCGACGAATCGATCTGTATAACGACGCTTCCAAACTTGATCCGGAGCACTTTTCAATAAACTCATCAAATGACAAAGATTTAAAATGTGCTTCCGAACCATCACTCAATAATACTTTTAATTCAAGCGTGTGTTCCCTTGTACTTTTATAAACTATTGAATTGGAACCACATGAGTTGTTACCAACCATTCCACCTATCATTGCTCGGTTTGCAGTAGAGGTTTCGGGACCAAAAAAAAATCCGTATGGCTTCAAAAAAAGATTCAACTCATCTCTTACAACCCCCGGTTGTACACGCACCCAGGATTCTTCTGTATTTAATTCAAGAATGTTGTTGAAATACTTTGAAACATCAACAACAATTCCGTTGCCAACCACCTGACCTGCTAGGGAAGTACCAGCCGTTCTTGGAATAAGTGAAATTTTCTCTGCAGAAGCAAAGGCAATTAATTTCTTAAGGTCATTGACAGAACGTGGAATAACTACAGCAACCGGCATTTCTGAATACGCCGATGCATCCGTAGAATACAAAACACGCATCATTTGATCTGTATAGCATTCTCCTTCCAACTCTAAAGCCAATGACTCGATCTTTGATTTCATTTTTAAACTAAAAAACTTTAAGAGGTGGAAAAAGACATAAAATAATTAATAAACTAAAAGGGCTAGCTTCAGTCTATGCCTTACAAAAGAAGAAATCAACTTCTTTCCAGCTACTGCAAATATATCATAGCAGTGCAAAAACTCAGTTAAAAACTAATTAAATAATTTTAAACTGAAAAAATATTTAAAATAAGTATCGCAATTCCAAACCATTGAAACTATGTATAAAATATCAAGCATTCCTGAAAAAAGTGCATTTAAAACCCAAATGATTTGAAGCTAGGCAAACCCTGCAGGAAAAATCAAACAATAAAAGAAAACTATATTCCCACTCCAACCTGAGTGTACCACACTAAATCAAAACAGAAGTCAGGTAATCAGGGGATACCTTAAGAAATTCTAAAACCAATTACGACAAACGCAATCTAATCAAACTTTCCTATATGATTTCGAAGTCCTGATCTCACATTAGCACATTCCTGCATCAATAAATAACCAAATCAACCCTTTGCTAGATCACCTTGAATCAACTATACCCCATTAACTTATAGATCCAATAACCAAAAATTTCATGAATCAAAAGAGTCCATTTACTTATTGCATCTTCAGAGGGGATTATTAGATCTTCAAAATCCGGTTCAATATCATTTGAATAAAAATCAACAGGATATGCACCCACTTTTAGTCCGGCTTTCTCAAAGCACCCAATTGAACGAGGAATATGAAAAGCTGAAGTAACCAGTAAAAATTCTCCATTAATCCCCAAACTGTCAATCAGACTTTTTGTATATCGGGAACTTTCTGTTGTATTTCTAGATTGGTTTTCCAGTATAATATCTGAATCTGGAACCCCACAGAATAGAAAGACTAATTTCAGGTGATCTGCCTCAGGTATTCTCCCTTCACTAATACTTCCTGAACCACCACTAATCAATATTTTCTTAACCTTTCCTAATTTATACAATTGCACAGTATGAATTACCCGGTCCGCTCCTTTACTAAAAAATACCCGATCTTCATGACCCTTTCTGTAATTTGCAACCCCAGTCAAAACGATAGCTGTATTGTAATTCTTCAAGGTGCTTAAACTCACCGGATCTCCTTCCCAGATATGAAAAACTTTATTAGCGATAATGCTGTTGCTGAAAAAAAACAGCAAAAGCAATCCGGCAAACAATCCTCGCTTCCTTCCTGAAGGCGTTTTACTTAATAAAGCATACAGGAGTAATAAAAAAACCCACAAAAATGGAGAGAGGAGAAAATCAAGTAATTTGGAGAGAATGAAGAACATATCTTTAAACTAGTTTATAAACTCCTATCAATTAAACACCATTTAGAGCCTTCGAATGAGACTCAACTTGCTGTCCGGGATGTCAGTCTCTACATGATGGACTATATATCGCAATAATCAAACCGGTGCCGGATGGTGAGGACCAGTCTGAACTTCAAGCCAACAGGATTGGAATCAAGGCTGAGGCCTGAACAAATTGGTGAGGTGGGATGGTGATAACAACAAGCATAGGGTAAATGTCAGAACTATGATTCATTTGATTATTGTGATGGGTATGATTTATAGTTTCGTTTTCATATTAATCATTAAATCATAAAAATCACGGTACAGACATTTCTGGTAACCATTTGCTAACCCAATAACCATCGGCTTCCTCATTCTCTCAACCCGAAAGCTATCGGGTCTCAATTAATCAAAGTTTCACCTCAGTATTCCCGCCCTTGCTTAATGTGATATCCACCGGCTGGTTCGTTTTCCAGGAGCCTCTTGTAAAATCAGGAACATCAATGGAGTTAGAGCGATTCTTAACCGACCACTCACTCAATGGGAATATGGAA